>JAFAQA010000416.1 GCA_019246665.1 Hyphomicrobiales bacterium | reverse complement strand
GGAGACGCAGCTGCGGAATTCGGCATCCCTGCGAGGCGTGCGTAGATGTGCTGAGCCCGTCGTCCTCATCATGAAGGAAGTGCGCCGCGCTCCCCTTCAACGTTGCGATTCTTGCTCCTCGCCTGTTGCGTGAATGGGAGAGCGCAGGCGCTCGGGCAAGGTGGACACTCGCCCGGTTGTTGTGAAACGATCATCAAAGCGGTGAATACCGTCGCGATCGTGAGCGAACGAGCGGCAAGGGAGGATTTTGATGTCCAAGATTGCAATCGTCACAGGGGGCACGCGAGGCATCGGTGAGGCGATCTCGAAGGGGCTGAAACAGGCGGGCTACAAAGTGGCCGCGACCTATGCGGGCAATGACGCCGCGGCCGAGAAGTTCAAGGGCGAGACCGGCGTTGCCGTTTACAAATGGGACGTGGGAGATCCCAAGGCTTGCGCCGACGGTGTCGCGAAGGTCGAATCGGAGGTCGGGCCGGTCGACGTGCTCGTGAACAATGCCGGCATCACCAAGGACGGCATGTTTCACCGCATGACGCCCGAGCAATGGTCGGCCGTCATGCGCACCAATCTCGATTCCTTGTTCAACATGACGCGCCCGGTCATCGAGGGCATGCGCGCGCGCGGCTTCGGCCGGATCATCTCGATCTCCTCGATCAACGGCCAGAAAGGACAGATGGGCCAGGTGAATTATTCCACCGCCAAGGCCGGGGTGATCGGCTTCACCAAGGCGCTGGCGCAGGAGAATGCGAATAAGGGAATCACCGTGAACGTGATCGCCCCGGGCTATATCGCGACCGAGATGGTGCAAGCGGTGCCGCAGGAGGTGCTCAAGACCAAGATCCTGCCGCAGATCCCGGTCGGGCGCCTTGGCGAGGCCGATGAGATCGCCGCCGCCGTCCTCTACCTCGCAGGTGACATGGGCGGCTTCATCACCGGCTCGACGCTTTCGGTGAATGGCGGCCAATACATGGCCTGAGCCGCGTAGGCTGAGCTACGTGCCTGAGCGCTCGTGACCCTCGAAGCGACCGCGCCGCGAATGGCCAAGCCGGGCGCCGGGGAGGTGTTCCTCGCTTTCCTCAAGCTTGGCCTCACCTCTTTTGGCGGGCCCGTCGCGCATCTCGGTTATTTTCGGGCCGAGTTCGTCGAGCGCCGACGCTGGCTCGACGAGCCTGCCTATGCCGATCTCGTGGCGCTATGCCAGTTCCTCCCCGGCCCGTCCTCGAGCCAGGTCGGCATGGCAATCGGGCTTTCGCGGGCAGGCTATCTCGGCGCGCTCGCCGCCTGGACCGCTTTCACCGCGCCCTCGGCGATCTTGCTTGTGCTCTTCGGCTTCGGCATCGGCTGGCTCGGTGGCGCGGCGGGCTCGAGCTCATTGCATGGCTTGAAGATCGCGGCCGTGGCGGTGGTCGGGCTTGCCGTGCTGCAGATGGCGCGCACGCTCGCGCCCGATCGCAACCGGGCGACGCTTGCGGTGGCCGCGATGGCGCTTGCGCTCATCTTGCCTTCCACCTTCGGGCAGCTCGGCGCCATCATGCTGGGCGCGCTCGTCGGCCTTGCGTTCTTGCGGGATGGCGGCACGGCCGAGAAGGGAAGGCTGCCGCTCGTCGTCGGACGCGTGGCCGCCCTCACCGCGTTGTCGCTTTTCTTCGCCTTGCTGGTCGGTTTGCCGTTCGCCGCGAGCCTCACGTCAAGCCAGGCCGTCCGGCTCATCGATGCGTTCTATCGGGCAGGTTCACTCGTCTTCGGCGGCGGCCACGTAGTCTTGCCGCTCCTCCAGGCGCAAGTCGTGCCGCCGGGCTGGGTGAGCAATGACGTGTTTCTCGCTGGCTATGGCGCGGCGCAAGCCGTGCCGGGCCCGCTCTTCACCTTCTCGGCCTATCTCGGGACCGTCATGGGGCCGCGACCCCATGGTTTGGCAGGCGCCGTGATCTGTCTTCTCGCCATTTTCCTTCCCTCCTTTCTCCTGGTGATCGGCACCTTGCCGTTCTGGGAGGAGCTGCGGAAAAGGCCCTTCGCCCAGGCCGCATTGAAGGGCGTGAACGCTGCCGTCGTCGGCATCCTGCTTGCCGCTTTTTATAATCCGGTATGGACGGCCGCGATCATGAAACCTCAGGATTTCGCGCTCGCGGTCACGGATTTCCTGTTGCTGTTCATGTGGCAAACGCCGCCTTGGCTCGTTGTCCTTCTGAGTGCCGCCGCCGGCGCGGCGTTTTCTCTTTGAGGGGCCCGCCCGTCGGGGAAAGCTTCCCTACATTCTGCTGCTGGCACCCACACGACGTTTCCGCCACGAGCTGCCGCCTGTTTCTCGAATCGATGCTTGACCTTGCTCTCCGATCTCATTTCGCGAAAGCAAATGAACGATGTACTGGTTGAGGCTGACGGACTCCGTCTCTGCCGTCGCGGCCAGCCGTGCGTGAAGGCTCCTGGGCATGCGCACAAGGACCTTGCCGCTTGCTTGTGAGGGATTGGACGGTGGCGGGATGGGATTGCCGGCGGCCCGAGCGGCATTCAGCCAAGCCGACCGCGCGTGCTCTAATTCAGCGAGGGCCTGCTCTTGCGTTTCTCCAAACGCGGAGCAGCCGGGGAGGTCCGGGGATTCAGCGATGTATCCCTCGTCCTCGTCGCTCCAAAAAATCCTCGTTCGATACCGGGTAATGTCTCTCATAGAACGTCCCCGTATTTTGCGATCATTTCGATCAATTGCTTCGCTTGGTAGGGCGGAACCCGCCCATTGCGGTTCTGAAAATTTAGCTGGGCAGGCTCGCCTGGACGGGCGAAAGTCGTGTGCGATCCAGATCCGCCCTTCGCCGTGAATCCGATGTACTGCGACGCCCTACATGCGTCCTCAAACCAAACATCCCTCGGGTTATTGCAGATTGAAAGTAGAAGCTTCGCCTTTGTGCTCACGTATATGATACCATATGTGATATCGCTGATGAAGCGTCAACTGTCATGCACGAGCGCAAAAGTAAATGCCGACAGTCGCTGAGTTTGCATTTCTTTTGCCGCTCTGCCATAGAGCGTCCCTTCGAACGAACCGCCCGGCCGAAAGGGCTGCCGCGGCGGTTCCGAACGCTCCAAAGAGCAGTTCCGGCCGAGCGAGGTCCTGAGCAAGGGCCCGAAGTGAGGCCTTTGGAAAGGACGCGAAATGCCCAAGCTGAAGACGAAATCGGGCGCCAAAAAGCGCTTCAAGCTCACCGCGACTGGAAAAGTCGTATCCGCCCAGGCGAATAAGCGCCACGGCATGATCAAGCGCACGAAGAAACAGATCCGCAATCAGCGCGGCACGACGATCCTGTCTGAATCCGACGGGCGCGTGATCCGCAAATATTTCCTGCCGAACGGCGTCTGAGCCTCGGTCGGTCCTCATAAGTTCGGGAGCTTGAATCATGGCCCGTGTGAAACGCGGCGTGACCTCTCACGCCAAGCACAAGAAAGTCATCAAGGCCGCGAAGGGCTATTACGGCCGTCGCAAGAACACGATCCGTGTCGCCAAGCAGGCGGTCGAGAAGGCGATGCAATACGCCTATCGCGACCGCAAGGTGCGCAAGCGCAATTTCCGTGCCTTATGGATTCAGCGTCTCAATGCAGCCGTGCGTGAGCATGGCCTCACCTATAGCCGCTTCATCGACGGCCTGACGAAGGCCGGCGTCGGCGTCGATCGCAAGGTGCTTGCCGATCTCGCGATGCACGAGCCCGCGGCTTTCAATGCCGTGGTCGAGAAGGCGAAGGCGGCGCTTCCCGCGAACGCATCCGCGGCGGCCTAACGGCCGCCTTCCTCAGCCGCGGGTTTCGCCAAGGGTCCAACCCGTCCGCATGATCTTATGGCAAAAGTGGGTCACTTTTGCGGATCATGCTCTACGCTTATCCTCCCGCCGCGAAGGTAGGGGCCGGACTCCCTCGCGCTAACCAAGCATTCACCCTGTTTTCATCGGCAATTGAGGCGGTAACCGTGAGGTGAAGCTTCTCTCGCAGGTTCCTGCTTTCGCGCCTTCGGCGCCACTTTGCGGGGACCGGTTTCGTCATGTGGGACGGGCGATCGA
>JAFAQA010000415.1 GCA_019246665.1 Hyphomicrobiales bacterium | reverse complement strand
CGGCTCCAATCCGTGGCGGCGCTTGGTCGCCGCGGTGTCAGGCGACGCGAGGAATTCGATCAAGGCGCGCGCTTGATCCGGCTTTGATGAGCGGCTCGCGATTGCGGCCGAGAACACCGTCTCGTTTTGAATTTCGGGCGGCAGAAGGCCGATGATGTCGATACCCGGAAGATGCAGGAGCTTACTCAGCTGCTGAAAGCCGAGATCCGCCTCGCGCTTCGCCAGCAAGCTGCCGACCGGAATGCCCGGCTGCGCTTGAACGAGCCTTGCCGAGATCGCGTCGGCGATGCCCCATAGCGCAAAGAGCCGCTTGAGATGATCCCCGCTCGGACCGGTCGAATAGGCGATTTTCCGCGCTTTGAGAACGGCCTGCTTGAGTGCCTCCGCACCGTCGATGCGCGCTGGTTCCTCGCCTGCGCGAACCGCGATTGCGATGGAAGAACGTGCGAAGCCGGCACGGCTCCCAGCGATGAGATACCCTGAGCCCTCCAACTCCTCCATGACATTGGCCGCGAGGACCACGATGTCGATCGGATCGCCCGCGCGCACGCGGCGCGCCGCCTCGACGCCGCCGATCGAGGTGATCGCGACGCGCCATCCGCTTTGGCGTTCAAAGGATGCCGCAAGCTCAGCAAGAATTTGCCGCGTCGCCATCGAAGAGATACCGGCAAGATCACTGCTCATCGCCCGCGCGCCTTCAGCGCGGCATCGAGACGCGGATAGACGCGTCGCGCGTTGCCTTCATAGATCTTCTGGCGATCCTGCGCGCTCAGGTTCAGCGTGGCTTCGATGTAGCGCTTCGTATCATCGAAATGATGTCCGGTTTCGGGATCGATGCCGCGCACGGCGCCCACCATCTCGCTCGCGAAGAGGATGTTGTCGACGGGGATGACCTTGGTCAGGAGATCGATGCCCGGCTGGTGATACACGCAGGTGTCGAAAAAGACGTTCTTGAGGAGATGCTCGCGCAACAGCGGCTTCTTCAGCGCTTGCGCGAGGCCCCTGTATCGGCCCCAATGATAGGGCGCCGCGCCCCCACCATGGGGAATTATGAAACGCAGCGCCGGAAATTCCTTGAAGAGATCGCCCTCGATGAGCTGCATGACGGCGGTCGTGTCGGCGTTGATGTAGTGCGCGCCCGTCGTGTGGAAGCAAGCATTGCAGCTCGTCGACACATGGACCATGGCGGGAATGTCGAGCTCCACCATCTTCTCGTAAATCGGATACCAATGTCGATCGGTGAGCGGCGGGCTCTGCCAAAACCCTCCGGAAGGATCGGGGTTCAAATTGATGGCGACGAAGCCATATTCCTTCGCGCATTTCTCAAGCTCTGGAATGCAAGTCCTTGGATCGACGCCTGGGCTCTGCGGCAGCATCGCGGCGCCGATGAAGCTTTCCGGGAAGAGCTTCGAGACGCGATGGCACAATTCGTTGCAGATCGCGGCCCAGGTCGCGGAGATCGAGAAATCGCCGAGGTGATGGGCCATGAAGCTCGCGCGGGGACTGAAGATGGTGAGATCGCTGCCGCGCTCGCGCATCAGGCGCAGCTGATTATGCTCGATCGATTCGCGCAATTCATCGTCGCTGATCTTGAGCTCGGAGACCTTGGGCCTCGCTGAAGGATCGTTGATGCCGGCGATCTGGCGATTGCGCCAATCCTCCAGGGCTTTCGGCGCCGTGGTGTAGTGGCCGTGGCAGTCGATGATCATCGAGCGAATCTCTCCGGCTTGTTTCCAATCGAGGATGATGTCCGCCACGGCGGCGGTTTCTCTTGAGGCGATCGCGGCAAGAGGCGAGAGCGGCGCAGAGGGCGGTGTCCTTCGCGTGTCACGAGGCGATCTTGCTCTTCGAAAGAGCGCCGCGATCCGCCGCCTGTCCCCCTTGCTCCTGTCCCGGCAAAGGCGGGGTTCCGTGCGTGTGAAAGCTTTCGATGGTCTTGAGGCCCCAAGCCTGGCCTTTCTTCCGCTCGGCCTCGGACCACCGGATCGGTTTCCAGTCGGGCGCCAGCACGAGACGCGCCCCGGCATTGGCGACTTCGACGCGGTGTCCGCCAGGCTCGAACACGTAGAGAAAGAACGTCTGCTGCACCGCGTGCTTGTGCGGGCCGGTTTCGATGGGGACGCCGGCCTCGAGAAAAATGTCGGCCGCCCGAAGCACGTCCTCGCGGCTATCGAGCGCGTAAGTGATGTGATGGAAGCGCCCTTTCACGCCATGCGCCTCCTTCGTGTAGGCGAAGTCATAGCTCTTGTTCGTCGCCGTCAGCCACATGCCGGCCTCTTCGCCCGAATCGAGCACGATCTGCTCGGTGAGGCGGAAGCCGAGATATTTCTCGAAAAATTCGCGATTGGCCCGGACATCGACCGCAAGGCAATTGAAGTGATCGAGCCTGCGCACATTCACGCCACGCGCCGGAAAACGCTGGGCCTGATTCTTGAGCGCTGGGCGCAGCGCGTCCGGCGCCTCATACCATTGCGTTTCGTAATAGAGCTCGATGACATGGCCATCGGGATCATGGAAGCGAAAAGCCGGGCCATGTCCGAGCCCGCTTTCATGCCAGCCGATGCCGGCCCCACTCTCCTCGATCGCCTGCACGCGTCGTTGAAGCGCCTGCGGGCTTCGCGCGCGAAAAGCGGCATGGCCAAGGCCGGAGGTGGGAGAGGCGGTGAGCTGGAGCGAGTAGAGCTCATAATCATCGAAGGCGCGCAAATAGACCGAGTTCCCTTTACGGCCGCTCTCCGTCATGCCCAACACATCGATGAAGAAGCGCAAGCTCTCCTCAGGTTTCGGCGTCAAAAGCTCGAGATGGCCGAGATGGGCGACATCCATCAGAGGTTCTTCGCTCACGAGTTCATTCCTCGCCTCAGGGGCCGCGCCGGAAAGCGCCGTGTCGCATTAAGGCATCGAGCCACCGCTTTCATCAATCCTCATCGATCCTCGGTTTTCATCCCTTGCCCAAAGGAAAGGCCCCGCCAGGGGCGGGGCCTTGGATGGCAAATAGGTGTTTGAAAACCTAGAATTCGCTCCAAGTGCCGTGGTTCCAATAACCGCGTCCTTCGTGCTCGTGCCATCGGTAATTCTCGCCCTCTTTCCAGCGCCAGTCATCAGGATGAATGGTGACATGGAATCCCGGCTGATATTGATATTCGGTCTTGACGTGCCAGCAATCGCCTTCCTCGTTGCAGACCACGCGGGCCGATGCGCCCGTGCTGGTGATCGCCAAAGCGCCAGCCCCCATCAGCGCCGCAAACATCATTGTGCCAAGCGTTTTCATTTCGGCAGTCTCCCTTGCGCATTTTGGTTGCACAAAAAACGTGCGATCAAAGGGAGAGTTCCGCCCGAAATATTGCGCCAGGACCTCGCGCGCGATCCGTGACAAGGTAAACGAGCGTCACAATTCGCGCGAGCCGCGGCAAACCGCGCCTCTTTTGCGGAACCGCGTCTTGCTCTTTCATTCCGTAGCTGGGGCTCGCGCCCCGCTTTCTTTCGACCTCGGAGCGAAACGCGCGGGATCGACGAGCTTCGCGAAACCCAGGGCCTCGCCGGGATCGCGGCCGCTGATCAAAGCGGCGGCAAGCCGCCCTTGAGCGGGCGAGGTCTGGATGCCGTAGCCGCCCTGCCCGACGCTCCAGAAGAAGCCCTCGACCTTTGCGTCCCAGCCGATGGCCAGGCTCCGGTCGGGCGTGAAGCTGCGCAAGCCAGCCCAGCTGTGCTCGACGCGCCTGACCTCG
>JAFAQA010000412.1 GCA_019246665.1 Hyphomicrobiales bacterium | reverse complement strand
CCCCGATATGCGCGAGCGCTACCTCGATGATCTCGCGGCGCGCGCCAAAATCAAGCGCAAGCTCAAGGTTGTGACCGCCTGCGGCAACGGTACCGCCGGCGCCTTTGCGCCCGAGCTATTCAAGCGGATCGGCTGCGAGGTCGTGGAGATGGACACGAAGCTCGATCACAGCTTCCCCCATTACAATCCCAATCCCGAAGACATGAAGATGCTGCACGCGCTCGCGGAGAAGACTCGGGCCGCGAAGGCGGATGTGGGCTTGGGCTTCGACGGGGATGGTGATCGTTGCGGCGTCGTCGACGATGAGGGTAATGAAATTTTCGCCGACAAGATCGGCGTCATGCTGGCGCGTGATCTCTCGAAGCTCCACCCGAAGTCGACCTTCGTGGTCGATGTGAAATCGACCGGGCTGTTCATGACCGATCCCGAGCTCAAGGCGCGGGAGGTCAAGGCCGATTATTGGAAAACCGGGCATTCCTACATCAAGCGGCGAGTGAATGAATTGGGAGCGCTCGCCGGTTTCGAAAAATCCGGCCATTTCTTCTTCAATACGCCGGTCGGCCGGGGCTATGATGATGGGTTGCTCACCGGGATCCACATTGTCGAGATGCTCGATCGCAATCCCGGTAAATCAATGGCCGACCTCTATCGCGCCCTGCCCAAGACCTGGGGCACGCCGACCATGGCGCCCCATTGCGACGACGAGGTGAAGTACACGGTCGTCGAGCGCGTGGTGAAGCGCTTCGAGAGCATGCGAAGCAAAGGCGAGAAGATCGCCGGTGAACCGATCCTTGATCTCGTCACCGTGAACGGCGTGCGAGTGACCGCCGAGGACGGCACGTGGGGTCTTGTCCGCGCGTCTTCGAACAAGCCGGAGCTCGTGGTCGTGGTCGAAAGCCCGGTCTCGGAAGCCCGCATGCGCGAGATGTTCTCGGCGGTCGACGGCGTGCTGCGCGAAAATCCCGAGGTCGGCGAATATAATCAGACGATTTAGTTTCCGACTCACGCTCGTCGTGCTCTTGCCGTCCTGCCCTCCTCGGGCTTGTCCCGAGGACCGGGCCGAGCATCCACGCCTACGCCTGAACCACGGCGCAAAAAGGCATGGATGGCCGGGCCGAGGTCTGGCCGAGGCCCGGCCATGACGCTCATGGGAACCGACCGCCCAATCCACGACATTAGGCCAGGGCCGCTTCGCGTTGGGGAGCCTGCGTCGACACGGCGCGCATGTCGAGATATTCCCGCCAGATCGCCTTTTCCCCGAGCGTGACGATGAAGGCCGCATGGCCCGCGCGGTCTTCCTCCGAAACAGGCGAGACGAGCGGCACGGGTCTTTGCGGGGCCGGCCGATACGCGGCATCGAGCGAGCTCCCATCCGCGACACCCACCACCTCGAAAGCAAGGCCGCTCTGCCTTCCTTCGGTGAGCTCGATGTAGACTTCCGCAAGGAGCTCGGCGTCGAGCAAAGCGCCGTGCTTCACGCGGTTGGAATTGTCGATGCCGTAGCGCGCGCACAGCGCATCGAGGCTGTTTGGCGCCCCCGGATGCTTGCGCCGCGCCAGTGCCAGCGTGTCCACGACCCGTTCGAAGCGCAGAGGCTGATGTCCCGTGCGCGCAAGCTCGGCATTGATGAAACCGACGTCGAAGCTTGCATTGTGAATGACGAGGGTGGCGTCCGCGACGAAGCTCAAGAAGGCTTCGACATGCTCGGCGAAGCGCGGCTTATCGGCCAGGAAGAGGTCGGTCAGCCCATGCACCTTCTCGGCATCAGGCGACATCGGGCGTTCGGGGTTGATATAGATGTGAAAGCTTCGATTGGTCGGAAAGCGGTTGAAGAGCTCGATGCCGGCGATTTCCACGATGCGATCGCCGCTCGCAGGGTCGAGGCCAGTCGTTTCCGTGTCGAGAATGATTTCACGCATGGCTGATGAGTGCCGATTCTAGATAAAATTCGTGGCGGAGGGAATCGATCGCGCGCATCAAGAACGGATATTCACGCTTTTTCTGCTCGTGCAGACCTATCCTCAAGGCTCGATGCGCTTGCGCCGCGATGGGCGGCCGGCAAGCGCGCGGATGATATCGTCCACTTGTCGGCGCGCGGCCGCATGGCTGCGTGATGTGTCAATCACGAAATGGGCTCGGCGACGCTTTTCCTCATCGGGCATTTGGCGGTGGAGAATCGCCTCGAATCGTTCTTCCGTCATGCCGGGACGGCCGAGCACCCGCTCACGCTGGGCCACCAAAGGAGCGCTGACGACGACCACTGCATCGCACCGCCTCTCCCCATGCGTTTCGAAAAGGAGCGGAATGTCGAGGACGACGAGGCCGACGCCCGCAGACTCCCGCAGGAACGTAGCCTCCTTGATGCGCACGAGGGGATGCACGATCGCCTCGAGACGACGGATCGCGGACGGATCGGCGAGCGCGCGCTGGGCAAGAAGATCATGATCGACCGCGCCGTCGCGCACCGTTCCCGGGAATGTCTCCTCGATGAGCGGCGCGGCCTCATTCCGGTAAAGCTGCGCGACCGCGAGATCGGCGTCGAAAACCGGCACGCCCGCTTGGCTGAAATATCCAGCGGCCGTCGTCTTGCCCATGCCGATCGAGCCCGTCAGCCCGAGGATGAAAGGGGTGAACTGCATCTGCGACAGCTCAGGACGCGGCTTCGGGAATATCCGCGGCCACGTGACGGTGAAGCGCGGAGCTGACAGTGGGCCGCTTCCCATACCAATGCTCGAACCCCGGCACTGCCTGATGCAACAACATGCCGAGCCCGCCGACCGTCGGATGGCCCCGAAGCCGGGCTTCGCGGAGCAGCTGCGTTTCGAGCGGCACGTAGACGATATCCGTCACCAGGGCACCTGGCTTGAGGTTGTCGAGCGCGAGGCCATGTCGAGGCTGGCCGATCATGCCGAGCGAGGTGGTGTTGGCAAGGAGATCGATCTCGGGGAGAAATTGCGGCAAGCGGTCGAGCGTCACAGCGTCGGCCGTTCTGGGCAAGCCCGCCACGAGAGCGTCGGCGCGCTCTGCCGAGCGATTTGCGATGATGACGCGCTCGATGCCGCATAGCATGAGCCCCATCACAATCGCGCGTGCCGCGCCTCCGGCACCGAGCACGAGCGCGGTTTGCGTCCCCTGTCGCCAGCTCGGCGCTTCCTGATCGAGATTGGCGACAAATCCGTGCACATCCGTGTTGTCGCCATGGAGCCGCCCGCTCTCGTCGAGCCACACCGTGTTGACGGCCCCAAGTCGCCGCGCCAGCTCCGTCGTTTCGTCCATCAGATGAAAGGCCGCTTCCTTGTGCGGCAGGGTGACATTGCAGCCGAGATAACCGCGCTGGCGAAGGCCTCGGATAAAGGGGGCAAGCGCATCACTCGGCACATGCTCGCGGCCATAGCTGCCGTCGATGCCCAGCTCGGCGAGCCAGAACCCGTGCACCAAGGGTGATCGCGAATGCGAAATCGGATCACCGATGACGCAGGCACGCTTCATGAAGATGGCAACGTGTGAACGATCATCCCGTCGCTATGACCAATCGGGGAACAAAATGAAAGGGGCTCGTTCAGCCCCGTTCTTCCCATATCCGCTGAGCCGTCGGGCTGGTCATCTGTTGGGTTTCCAGCGCCTGCGGCCCCTCAAATCCCCTTGACGTCTTGCTTACCCGCGAACCCGAAGCGGAAGCCCTTCCGATCAGCGCCGCCGAGCCCTGAACCCAATGAGGCCCGTCGAACGCAAATAGGCGAGAAGGCTCGTGAGCGGCATTCCGAGAATGACCGCCTGATCGCCCTCGATGCGCTCGAAAAGAAGCCGACCCGGTCCTTCCACCTGATAGGCGCCGACGCTCGTCAGTACCTGCTCGCCGACGGTTTCAAGATAAGCCGCGATCTCGGCTTTGCTCAATTCCCGCATCGTGAGCTCGGCCGTCTCCGCGGCTTCGAACACCAGGACGCCATCGCGGGCGAGCGCGCAGGCGCTGATGAGGCGGTGACGCTTTCCGGCGAGCTCGGCAAGACGCGAGGCCGCTTCGGCAAGCGTCGCCGATTTGGCGAATGAGCGGTCCTCATGGGCGAGCATCTGGTCGGCGCCGAGCACAAGTCGGCCAGGCTGTCGTCGCGAGACGACGAGCGCTTTCTGTGAGGCCAATCGTCGGGCGAGGACTGAGGGCAGGGCACCGCGGCGTCTTTCCTCGGTCTCGACGCTCCGTTCGTCGATATCGGCCGCGATGGGTTCCGCACTGATGCCGCAGCTCGCAAGGAGATGGAGCCGCGTCGCACTGCGGGAGGCCAAGATCAGCGGCTCATCGCCCGTCCATGCCGCGCCGCCGTCACCTTTGCTCATTCGACGATGAATTTCAGCCGGTGTGCACGATAGAGGTCGATGACGGTGGCCGCCGTCTCCTCGATGGAGCGGCGCGTCACATCGATGACGGGCCAGGAGTGGCGGGCGCAAAGCCGCCGCGACGCCGCAATCTCTTCGGCGACCGCGTCGCGATCCACATAGGAGGTGTCGTTCGTCGCCTTGAGCGAGAGGAGACGGTTTTGCCGGATCTGCACGATCCGCTCAGGCGTCGCGACAAGCCCGACGACAAGGGCGCGTTTCGTTTCCTCGAGGCCCCCTGGCGGTGAGATGCCAGGGACGAGCGGCACATTGGCGGTCTTGATGCCGCGATTGGCGAGATAGATGCTGGTCGGCGTCTTCGATGTGCGGCTGACCCCGACGAGGATCACGTCGGCCGAATCGAAATCCTCGGGAAGCTGCCCGTCGTCATGGAGCATGGTGTAGTTGAGCGCGTCGATGCGCTTGAAATATTCCGCGTTGAGAACGTGCTGCGCGCCGGCTCGCGGTGTGGTCTCGGTGCCGAGATATGCGCCGAACAGGTCCGAGACGGGCTTGAGCACGGAGAGTGAAGGGCAACCGATGGTGCGGCACTCTTCCTCGAGCTGGCCCGTAAGCTGCGGATCGACCAGGGTATAGAGCACGATGCCGGGCTCTCGCTCGATCTCGCCGATGACGCGGCTCAATTGATCGCGGGTGCGCACCAAGGGATAGACATGCTCGATCGCGGAAACGCCAGGATAAAGCGCGGACGCCGCTCGGCTCGCCGCGATCAGCGTCTCACCCGTGGCATCAGAAACGAGATGCAGGTGAAAATAATTCCGGCTCATCGCACACAGCTTTTTCCCGCGCCGAGCGGGCGCAAGCTGTGAATCGCTGTGGAAGGGTTGAAGCCGATACCGGACATGGCTTCTTCCCTTGCATGGCGGGCGGAAGTCTTCAACAGGATCACCCGGCGCTGGGCTACGTTTCGGAAGCCCTAAAATGCGCGAAGTCACGGAAAAGCTGTGCATGCGCTGCCGATAACGTGAAGGCAGCGTTTCCGAAAACGTTAAAATTGTTTGCTTTTTGCGAAAGGGCCGATCCCTGCGGATCGCCGCGTGCATTGGGCTTCATGAACCCCGAGCGCGTGCATAACCCTTGGACAAGATTCCTCACCGTTTTCTGCCCGCCAACAACAAAAACAAAAGATTCTATTCGAGATTTGATTCTTGAGAGCGCATGGCGCATTCACCTGCCATGTCTTCACCGAAACCCGTGCTCGCGGTCCTGGACGGCGCTCGCGTCGATCCCCCGCCGATCTGGCTGATGCGCCAGGCGGGGCGCTTCCTTCCTGAATATCGCGCCTTGCGCGCCAAGGTGCCGACGGTGCTCGATCTTGCTTATGCCCCAAAGCTTGCCGCAGAAGTGACATTGCAGCCCGTGCGGAGGTTCGGCTTCGACGCGGCGATCTTGTTCTCGGATATCCTCGTCGTGCCGGATGCCTTGAACCAGAAGGTGAGCTTCCTGGAAGGTGAGGGGCCGCGGCTCGAGCCGTTGCGAAACCCGGAGGGGCTCAAGCAACTGGCGACGGAAATCGACCTTGAGCGGCTCGCGCCGATATTCGAGACAATCGCCAACGTGAAGTCCGAATTGCCGCCAAGCTGCGCCATGTTGGGCTTTTGCGGTGCGCCCTGGACGGTCGCGAGCTATATGATTGCCGGTCGCGGGACACCTGATCTCGCACCGGCGCGCCTTTTCGCCTATCGACATCCGGCAGCCTTTCACCGGCTCATCGAACGTTTGGTCGAGGCCTCTATCGCTTACCTGTCGGCGCAGTTCGCCGCCGGTGTCGAAGCGGCGCAGATATTCGAGAGCTTCGCTGGCGCAATTCCCGCGGCCTTTCTCGATGAATGGTCGCTCGCCCCAATGCGGCAGATTGTGAAGGGCGTGCGTGCGAAAGTGCCGGATGCGAGGATCATCGTCTTCGCCAAAGGTAGCGGGCTTGCGCCCTCATGGATCGCGGACCGCACGGGTGCCACTGCGGTCGGTCTCGATTGGACAACCGACCCGCTTGCCGATCGCGCAGGCGCTTTCCCCATGGAGCAGCGCTCCGCACGCTTGGTCCCGGTGCAAGGCAATCTTGATCCCTTGGCGCTCGTTGCCGGCGGAGAAGCGCTCGAGCAGGGTGTGGAGCGTGTATTGACGGGCTTTCGAGACGCACCTCATATCTTCAATCTTGGACATGGGATCTTGCCTGAGACGCCGGTGGAGAATGTCGAGCGTTTGCTCGAACTGGTGCGTCAGCCGGTGCGTCTCGAAAAGCAGGTGACGGCGTGAACACGTATAATGTCGTAAAGGCTCTGCATATTATAAGTATAGTTGCGTGGATGGCAGGGCTTTTATACTTGCCAAGACTTTTTGTGTATCACGCACAAGCGTCGCCGGACTCCGAAGCCCGCGCCACCTTCGCGACCATGGAGAGGCGATTGTTGAAGGCGATCATGCTGCCTGCCATGCTGGCGAGCTGGGGCTTCGGTCTGTGGCTCGCGACGCTCGGCGCAGCCTGGGCGCAAGGCTGGCTGCACGCAAAGCTGGCGCTAGTGCTCGTGCTTTCAGGATTGCACGGTTTTTTTGCAAAGGAAGCCCGGCGCCTGGCGGAAGCGGGCGAGCCGCGAGCGACGCGCTTTTATCGCATCATCAACGAGGTGCCGGCGCTCATTCTCGTGGCGATCGTCTTTCTCGTCGTGTTGAAGCCATTCTAAATCCGAAGAATCCGGGGGTCGGCGGCTAAACTCGTGCATTTCAGGGTCTTCGGTGCGGCGAGGAGCGCCTCTTCCAATGAGAGGGTCGCCAAGGCGCTCCTTGTGCGGCGAGGCCAAAACGTCTATATCAAGGGAGCGCGATCGGTTCTTCGGTCGTGATTCTCATCGATCGGTGGAGTTTGGCGGCGCCCCGCCGCATCAGCCTCGAGGCTCCTGATCTCCATTACGTCCGATCTTCCCGGATTCGCGTTTCGCCAGCCTCGTCCCAGACGAAGCGTCCAAGGTTAACCAATGGCAGAAATTAAGCTTCATGATTTGAA
>JAFAQA010000411.1 GCA_019246665.1 Hyphomicrobiales bacterium | reverse complement strand
AGGCTCCAATGCCTCCTCCCACGATTTTGTCGCCCTCTGCGAACCCGCCTCAAAACAATCACCGAAGCCCCCCAGGTCTCTCGCCCTCGCAGGCTTCGCCTCTTCGAGAAGAAGGTTGAAGAACGTGGCAATTCGCTAAGGTGGAGGATGGAAGTGCTCCCACAAGGTACGGATACGTCCGGTCTATAGTGGAAGTCGTGGATGGATTGAGGCAATTTGGAGCGCAGTATGGTCACGCCGAATGAGCGATCGCTCGTTTGCCTCTTATGTTCCCGGTCAAGAGTGAAGGCGTGATTGTTCGGCCTGCTCTTGGCGTGAGCAGGTCAGTAAATGTGATTAGAGCTGCACAGGGCTAGGGGTGGAGCGAGAGACGACGGTTGATCAGGCTCTTATCCGCGGGTTGGCTACCGCCTTCCGTGTTTTCGTCTCGGGGCTTTCCTCGGTCTAGATAACGGGCGTCGAGCAGCAGCTCGGCCACATAACTAGGGACGGGAGTTCCCCACCGTTGCTCCACCCCCGGCCCTGCGTAGCGGGGAAAGGGAGGCGGGCTGGCTCTTACATGGGAGCGACCTCGCGGCCGATAGCCCATAGGAAGGCGGCGATCTCGCGGGCGATTGCCGCCACGATCACCGGCAGCTTCTTGCCGCCGGCGCTGAGCCGGCGATAACGGGCGCATAGCCGGATCTGCGCTTTCCAGGCGATGTCGCGTATAGCCTTCGGCAGGCCGTCCAACCGGGCTCTCAGGGTTTCGCTCACCCTCGCTGGAAAGCGGTATGTCCAGGCGGCTTCGATCAACGCTCGGCGGGCGCGCCGATTACCGGCCAGCGTCAGGCCTTTTCGCCGGATCGTATCGCCGGTCGAGCTTTCCGCCGGGACTAGGCCGAGGAACGACATCAGCTGTCGCGGGGTGTCGAAGCGGCGCACATCACCGATCTCCGCCGCAAAGGTCACTGCGACTAGGAACGAGGCGCCGCGCATGGCCTGGTAGGCTGCGACGACCGGCGCCATCGACCAGCTTGGCACGACGATTGCCAGTTGGCTCTCCAAGCGGTGGAGTCGCTGAGCCGCATCCGCGATCGCGTCGACCCCTTCCTGGAAGACGATCTGCTGCGCCTGATGCTCGAAGCTCTGCTGGGCGAGCCAGCGCCGATGCGCCAATGTCCAGTGACCGCCTGCGCTGTAGATGTGTCCCTGCCGTAGCAGAAAGGATAACAGCTGCTGACGCTTGCGACGCAGGTCGTCCGCCGCCGCCTCCCGCGCCCGCACGAGATCGCGTACCGCCTCGTGCACGGCGTCGGGCACCCATACCCCTGTCAGCTCGCCTGCCCGATGTAGCCGCGCAAGCGTTACCGCATCCCGCCGATTGGTCTTGACCCGCTCGCCAGCCCGCCTCGGGATGAGGGCCGGAGCGACCACGGTGCAAGCGTGGCCCAGCGCCTGCACCTCACGATAGAGACCGTAACCGGTCGGTCCGGCTTCGAAACAGACATGCAGCCGGCCGTGTCGGCTCGCCAGCTTCTTGAGCGTCCGCGCGATCGCCGCCCCGCTGTTCTCGATCTCGCCTATAAACCGGACTTCTCCCCTCCGCCCGCTCTCGGCGACAGCTACCGCGTGCTTCCGTTTCGCAACGTCAGATGCAACGTAGACTTCGCTATATTCTCCCATGGTCCGCCCTCCGTGCGTGAGGATAGGCTCGGATGCCCGAGTAACCCTCGTTTACTGCACGAAAGGGCGGGCCACCGACTTCAGACCGGGAACATGACGTCTAGAGCAGGATCCGCAAAAGTGGCCCCACTTTTGCGATAAGATCATGCGGAAAACAAAAAGGTAACCTGACGCTACTGATCTCATCTAAACGCAACGCGTTCTAGCGGTCGGCCGCGACAAATGGTTCTCCTTGTCGGAAAAGGCCTGACCACAACTTTGTAATATCGTGGATCAATTCCGACGGATGGGAACCATCCCTCGGAATCGATCCGTCAGGCGCTCACCTGATTCCGCGAATACGGGCAGAAGCGCGTTCGGTTCGACCGGATCGTTGCGGGACCATGCGAGGCAACTCGCGTTGGAGAAATTCGCCCTTAACGTGACAGCGCACTCCCGTTTCT
>JAFAQA010000410.1 GCA_019246665.1 Hyphomicrobiales bacterium | reverse complement strand
AAGGCAATCGCGCTCTCCTCGCGTTAGAGAATGATCCTGGGCCCGCTTTTGCGACCAGCTCATGCGGGAAGACACAAGGTTGGCCGAAGCTACTGATTCAATCCAAGCCCAACGCCCCTTCGCCGGAATTTTTCGTTTTCTTGAGCGAAGATTGTGAAGCGGGAACGTGACCTCGTTGAGCCGAATCACTCTTGCGAAGGGCCGCCATCCGCGCGGTGTTTCGTAACGACACAACATCGCGCCTCGAGGGGCGAGACACGCGAACAAAGCTTGCTTCGCTCGGGGCGCACACCTCCTTACCGGGAGAGTTTTGGTCCACCTGGAAACAAAAGAAGCTTGCGCGAGGGCAATGCGATCGAGCTTTGACCGCAGCGGGAAATTACACCGCCGAGAGGCGCGCCATGCCGTCCCCTTCTTTGTTCTCGCGACCAATCGCTGATTCGTTTGGCCTGTGTTCTCGTCTGGTGCTGATCGTTGCCGCGGTGCGAGCTTCGCGCGGACAAAGCCTTCATGCAGCGCTAACCATCCGCGATGAGCACGCGCGATTTTCAAATTTTCGCCCTTGCCATCCGCCGCGGGATTGGGCGCGAATCAAAAATGGCGATTCGTCGCGCCTTTGTTCACCCGACGCCCCGAAAGTTAATGCGAGTTGGAGCGCGGTGCGTAAGCCGGTTAACGAAACTTTGCCTTTCACGCGGGTCGAAAAGGCCGGCAGGCCCTGTCAAGAACCGCATTTTGACGATCCGAGCAGCTGCTTGCCTATCGGTGAAATATCGTCCCGGACGCGACGCAGGCTTTCGCGCGCCATCCGAGGGCGAGATGAACCCATGAACGAGAATGTGATAAGGGTGGTGGGGGGAGGCCGCCGGCGACCTTCGCTTTTCTTTTCGATTGAGCCGTTCAATGTCGCTTCTTGTGAAAATTTGTGGGCTGTCAACGCGAAGCTCGGTCGAGGCGGCGATCGACGCGGGTGCCGACATGGTCGGCTTCGTTTTCTTCCCGAAGAGCCCGCGCCATGTTTCGCTCGACGCGGTCACGGCCCTCGGAGATGTGGCGCGCGGGCGCGCCGCGATCGTGGCGCTCACCGTCGATGCGCAAGAGGAGACGATCTCCGAGATCATCGCTTCGTTGCGGCCCGATCTCCTGCAGCTGCACGGCCGGGAAACGCCGGAACGGGTCGCGCATTTGCGCGCGAAGTTCAACCTGCCGATGATGAAGGCGGTCGGTGTCGCTCATCGCGGCGATCTTGGCGCCGCGCACGCCTATTCGACGGCCGATCGCCTCCTCATCGATGCCAAAGCCTCCGCTGACGCCGTTTTGCCCGGCGGCAATGGTCGCTCCTTCGACTGGCGCCTGCTCGACGGGTTTGTGTCGCCGGCGCCCCTCATGCTTTCAGGTGGTCTCGATGCCGGCAATGTCGGGGAAGCGATCAGGGTAGCGAGGCCGGCCGGCGTCGATGTCTCTTCTGGTGTCGAGCGTGCGCCCGGCTTAAAGGACGACGCGATGATCACCGCATTCGTGCGCGCGGCGCGCGCAGCCGCCGGTTGAGGCAACCGAGGAGAGCCGCCTTGTCCGTTGTGACGAAGCCGAATTCATTCCGCTCGGGCCCAGATGAGCGCGGGCGCTTCGGCTTGTTCGGCGGCCGCTTCGTGGCGGAGACCTTGATGCCGCTCGTGCTCGATCTCGAGCGCGCTTATGCCGACGCCAAGGCCGATCCAAGCTTCCGCGCCGAGATGGACAGCTTTCTGAAGCATTATGTCGGTCGCCCGAGCCCCCTTTACTTCGCCGAACGTCTTACCGCGCATTGCGGCGGAGCGAAGATTTATCTGAAGCGCGAAGAGCTGAACCATACCGGCTCGCACAAGGTGAACAATGTGCTCGGGCAAATCTTGCTCGCCCGGCGCATGGGCAAGACGCGCATCATCGCCGAGACCGGAGCCGGCCAGCACGGTGTCGCGACCGCGACCTTGTGTGCGCGCTTCGGTCTCAAATGCGTCGTCTACATGGGAGCAGTCGACGTCGAGCGTCAAAAGCCCAATGTGACCCGCATGCACATGCTTGGAGCCGAAGTGGTTCCTGTGCAATCGGGCTCGCGAACCCTGAAGGACGCGCTCAACGAAGCCTTGCGCGATTGGGTGACGAATGTCACCGACACCTTCTACTGCATCGGCACTGTCGCTGGCCCCCATCCCTATCCGATGATGGTGCGCGATTTTCAATGCGTGATCGGTGAAGAGGTGCGCGAACAGCTGTGGGAGGCGGAGGGGAGATTGCCGGATTCGCTCATCGCCTGCATCGGAGGCGGCTCGAACGCCATGGGCCTCTTCCATCCGTTTCTCGATGAGCCTGAGGTCGCGATCTACGGCATCGAGGCGGCCGGTCATGGGATTTCGACGGGGCTGCATGCTGCTTCCCTCACGGGAGGGCGCCCCGGCGTGCTGCATGGCAACCGCACCTATCTCCTCATGAATGGGGATGGTCAGATCGACGAAGCGCATTCGATCTCGGCGGGGCTCGACTACCCGGGCATCGGGCCCGAGCACGCTTGGTTGCATGAGGCGGGACGTGTCACTTATCTCTCCGCGACCGACGAGGAGGCGCTGGACGCTTTCCAGCTGCTGTCGAGGCTCGAGGGCATCATTCCGGCGCTCGAGCCGGCGCATGCCTTGGCGCGCGTCATCGAAATGGCGCCCGAGCTGCCGCGCGAGCATCTCATGATCGTCAATCTCTCGGGTCGAGGCGACAAGGATGTGCCACAAGTCGCCGAGATCTTGGAGAAGCGCAGGTCATGACCCAACGCCTATCCGCTCGCTTCGATCAATGCCGCACCGAGCGGCGTGCCGCTCTCGTGACCTTCGTGACCGCCGGCGATCCCGATCACACGACATCCCTTTCCATCGTCAAGGCTTTGCCGGATGCGGGCGCCGACATCATCGAGCTCGGCATGCCCTTCACCGATCCGATGGCGGACGGGCCGGCCATTCAGGCATCGGGGTTGCGGGCGCTCAAGAGCGGCGAAACCCTTGTGAAGACGCTCGCGCTGGTGCGGGAATTTCGCCAGCAGGATCGCACGACCCCGATCATTCTCATGGGGTACTACAACCCGATCTACATCCATGGTGTGGAGCGGTTCCTCGAGGAGGCGAAAACATCGGGCGTCGATGGGCTCATCGTCGTCGATCTGCCGCCGGAAGAGGATGAAGAGCTCTGCCAACCGGCGTTAAAGGCCGGACTTGCCTTTGTCCGGCTGGCCACGCCCACGACGGACGACAAGCGTTTGCCGAAGGTGCTCGGCAACACCTCGGGCTTCGTTTACTACGTATCGATCACGGGTATCACCGGAGCGGCGACGCCCGATTTCGGCGCTGTCGCGGCGGCAGTCTCGCGCATCAAGCGGCACACCCCGCTTCCCGTCGCCGTGGGTTTTGGCGTGAAGACGCCCGAGCACGCCGCCGCAATCGCCGAAGCTGCGGATGCCGTCGTGATCGGCTCCTCGCTCGTCGAGGCGGTGCGTACCTCGCTTGATGCGCAGGGGCACGCCACCCCCGGAACGGTCGGTGCGGTCGTGAACCTCGTCCGCGCCTTGGCGCAGGGAGTGGCCAGCGTGCGCAAGGCGGCCTGACGGGGATTGGCAGGTTCGGGTGCGCCTCTGCCGAAATCGGAGTTGATTTCTGAATCGTGTTCGAGCGTGCAAGCCTTGGATGGGTGCCCAATCTCCGCATAAATCTTTGTTGGTGCGAAATCTTTTCGAAAAAGCGGCGACCACTTTTCTTGAGCATGCTTTAGCGCCATCTATAGTCGTCCTCGCCATTGGGCGGGGACATCTCAATGGACACGCCCATGAACTGGATCACCACGGTGGTACGCCCCAAAATCCGCAGCCTTTTGCGGCGGGAGACCTCCGAGAATTTGTGGATCAAATGCCCCGAAACCGGGCAGCTCGTCTTTCACAAGGATGTCGAGGCCAATCTCTGGGTGATTCCCGGCTCGAACCATCACATGCGCATCACAGCGGCTCAGCGCTTGTCGATCACGCTCGATCCCGGTTCGCAGGAAGATCTTCCCTTGCCGGATGTGCCGCTCGATCCGCTTCGCTTCCGAGACGAGAAGCGCTACTCTGATCGCTTGAAGGAGGCGAAGGCAAAGACCGGCCTGCAGGATGCGATCAAGGTTGTTCGCGGGGCGCTCGAAGGCATGCCGGTGACGGTCGCCGTTCAGGATTTCCACTTCATGGGAGGGTCGCTCGGCATGGCTGCGGGAGAGGCGATCATCGCCGCGGTCGACGCGGCCATCTCGCGCCGCACCCCCTTGATCCAGTTCGCGAGCGGCGGTGGAATGCGTATGCATGAGGGTGTCCTATCGCTCATGCAGATGCCGCGCACCACGGTTGCGATCCGCAAGCTGCGCGAGGCGAGGCTGCCCTATCTCGTGGTGCTGACCGACCCGACGACGGGCGGCGTGACCGCCTCGTATGCGATGCTGGGCGATGTTCACATCGCCGAACCCGGCGCGCTCATCGGCTTTGCCGGACCTCGAGTCATCGAGCAGACCATTAGGGAAAAGCTCCCCGAGGGATTTCAGAAGGCCGAATATCTCAGGCAGCACGGCATGGTGGACATGGTGGTGCCGAGGGCCGAGATGCGCGCGACCCTCGCGCTCCTTTGCCGCTTGCTGATGCGCGCGCCGAAGCTCGCGGCCACGCCCGCCATCGAGGAGCAGGCGCTCGCGGGCGCGGCCGAATAGCGGGGCTGGCCGCTTCCCCTGTTCTTAAGCTTCGAGATGATCTCGGTACGTTCGGCATGCCTGACTTGCGAAGCCGCGCAAGCGCGCTATTCCAGTTGCAATTCGCGAAAAGCGAGGCGAAACCGGCCAGATTGTCATGAAGCAATCATCCGATGCCGTTCTGCAGCGCCTGCTCGATCTGCATGCGCGCAAGCTGGACCTTTCCTTAGGAAGGCTCGAGCGCCTGCTGGCAGCGCTCGGCGACCCGCATCTGCGCCTACCACCGGTCATCCATGTCGGAGGGACGAACGGCAAGGGCTCAACAGTCGCCTTCATGCGCGCCACGCTCGAGGCTGCGGGCCTTTCGGTGCATGTGCACACCTCGCCTCACCTCGTGCGTTTTCACGAACGGATACGGCTCGGCCGCAAGGGTGCGCCCGGTGAGCTCGTGAAGGAGGAGGAGCTTGTCGAGGCGCTCGAGCGCTGCGAGCGCGTCAACGCCGGTGAGGAGATCAGCTTTTTCGAGATCACGATGGCCGCGACTTTTCTGCTTTTCGCACGCCATCCGGCAGACGCTACCTTGCTTGAGGTCGGTGTCGGCGGGCGAGGCGACGCCACGAATGTCGTGCGCTCGCCGATTGCCACGGTGATCACCTCGATCGGCCTCGATCATCAGGAATGGCTGGGCTCGACGCTCGAGGAGATTGCCCGCGAGAAGGCCGGTATCTTCAAGCGGGGCGCTCCCGCGATCGTTGCGCCGCAGGATTATCCGGAAGCGGAGATGGTGCTACGGCGCGAGGCCGAAAGGAGCGCCTCGAAGCTCGTCCTGGGTCGCGAAGACTTCCACATCCGGGAAGAGAACGGCCGGCTCGTCTTCGAGGACGAAGCCGGCCTGCTCGACCTGCCTCTTCCGCGTCTGCCAGGGCGTCATCAGCACATCAACGCGGGAACGGCCATCGCGGCCTTGCGCACCGCGAAGCTCGCGCCGCTCACGGCCGGAAATTTCGAACGTGGCCTCCTCTCGGCCGAATGGCCGGCCCGTCTTCAGCGCCTGACGCGCGGCAAGCTTTTGACGCGCATCCCCCAAGGCGCCGAGCTCTGGCTCGATGGCGGCCACAATCCGGATGGCGGGCGCGTGCTCGCAGCGGCCATGGGCGATCTCGAGCAACATTCCCCGCGACCCTTGGTCATGGTCGCCGCCATGCTGTCGACCAAGGATACCGCCGGCTTCCTTCGGCCGTTTCACGGGCTCGTATCCGAGCTCCTGGCTGTTCCGATGGCGGCGAGCACTGCCGGACGGCCCCCAAAGGAAGTCATCCAGTTCGCGCGCGAAGCGGGATTGAAGGCCGATGAGGCGGCGAGCATCGAGGCGGCGCTCGAACGGATCGCCGCACGCGTTTGGGAAATTCCGCCGCGCATCCTGCT
>JAFAQA010000407.1 GCA_019246665.1 Hyphomicrobiales bacterium | reverse complement strand
CAAGCTCTTCGAAGACGAAGAGCGCATGGAGTGGTTCCTTGCGAATATCTGCACGCCAGCCTGGAATCTGGAGTTCGATCGCGGGCGCGCCTTCGCTGAGGGCGTGCGCGAGCTCGTGCTTCGGCATCCCGAATGGGAGCGGGAGATTCGGGCCTTCGACGAACGCTGGCACGAAATGATCCCGGGAGAGATCGAGGGCAGCATCGCGCTCTTGTCGCGGCTCAAGCGCAAGGGGGTCGGGATCTTTGCGTTGACCAATTTCTCGCGTGAGAAATATGACGAGACCTTTCCACGCTTTGCCTTCATGCGTGAATTCGACGGCGTCGTGGTCTCGGGTCACGAAGGTGTCTTGAAACCGGACGCCGCGATCTTCCGGCTCTTCCTCGAGCGCTACGGTCGGGAAGCTTCGCGCTGCCTCTTCATCGATGATTCACCGCGAAATGTTGCAGGCGCGATTCGGATGGGCATGGAGGCGGTGCAATTCAGCGACGCCGCGAGCCTCGCGCGCGAGCTCGTGCGTCTGGGCCTGATGGAGGCAGCATAGGCCGTCATTGGCGTGGTGCTCCACCTCCAGGGTGTGAATTCAGCCGAGCTGCTCTCCTCTCCTTTATCCCTGAACGAAGCCGCGCGCCGGAAAACGCCGCAAAATTAAATTATTGTGCGCCGCAAGGATGCGATAAGCAGAAAAAGGAGCCGAGGGCTTCAATTCTGGCCGAAGTCTTTCCTCCAAATAACGCTCGCGCCCACGGAATCATGCCAATGCGCCACGCCACGGTGAGCCGCTCAACCGCGGAGACGAAGATCGAGGTCGAGATCGGGCTCGACGGGTCAGGCCGCGCCGAGATCGAGACGGGCGTCGGCTTCTTCGATCATATGTTGACTCTCTTGGCTCGACACGCCCTCTTCGATCTTGTTGTGAAGGCCAAGGGCGACACCCATGTCGACGATCACCACACGGTCGAGGATGTGGGCATCGCGCTCGGCGAAGCCTTCGCCAAGGCGCTCGGCGACAAGAAAGGGATTTGCCGCTACGGCGACATCCGTCTTCCGATGGATGAGGCGTTGGCGCTCGTCGCGGTCGATGTCTCTGGCCGGCCTTTCCTCGTCTTCGAGGCAGCTTTTGCCTCCTCGCGGATCGGCAGCTTCGACACGCAGCTCGTGCGTGAATGGTTTCAGGCCTTTGCCATGAATGCGAGGATCACGCTGCACGCGGAGATTTCGCGCGGCGTCAACGATCATCATCTTGCCGAGGCGCTTTTCAAAGGGCTCGCCCGCGCGCTGCGCCAAGCCGTGGCCCTCGATCCGAGGGAGGCCGATCGCGTGCCCTCGACCAAAGGAGCGCTTTGAGGCGATTCCTCGTCTTGCGAAGGCATCACTCTCACGAGAACACGCCCGAAAGGATCAACTTATGAGGCTCTTCACAGTGCTCTTGCCTCCGATCGGCAGCGCCAAAGCCTCCGGATCGGTGCTCGACGGGGCGGTCTTCGTGCGCGACGGATTTCATTTCTGGGCTCTTCTCCTCGGCCCTCTTTGGTGCCTTTGGCATGGGCTTTGGCTCGCGGCGCTTGCCTTCCTGGCGCTCAGCTTTGCTTTGATCGCAATCGGCAGCGGGTTTCACCTTTCCACGCAGATGCAAATTCTAGCGCAGCTCGTGCTCGCTTTCCTCATCGGGCTTGAAGCGGGGAACCTGCGCCGCTTCGGCTTGCGGCGTCGCGGCTTCGTCGAGCGCGGTAGTGTTGCCGCGAGAAACCTCTCGGAAGCTGAAGCGATTTTCTTTGCTGATACGGACTTGTCTGAGCCAGAGCCGCAATCGGCCCCCCCGCCTCCACCAGCGCCAGGCTTTTCGAAGCGGGGAGCTGCGGGAGAGGAGGTCGTGGGCCTTTTTCCGGAGTATCGCGGGCGATGAAGGTTGCCATCGTCGATTACGGCTCGGGCAATTTGCATTCCGCGCGCAAGGCCTTCGAGCGCGCTGCTCGGGAGGCGGCCCTTTCGGCGACGATCGAGGTGACAGCCGATCCCGCCAGCGTGCGCCAAGCCGATCGCATCGTCCTGCCCGGCGTTGGCGCCTTCGCCGCGTGCGCGGACGGGCTTCGCGGCATCAGCGGCATGACGGGGGCCCTCGACGAGGCGATCCGACGGCGAGGGGTGCCCTTCCTCGGCATCTGCGTCGGCATGCAGCTCTTAGCGGAACGCGGGCTCGAATACGGCGCGGTTCCGGGCCTTGGCTGGATCGGCGGTGACGTGATCGCGATCCAATCTCACGATCCGTCCGTGAAGATCCCGCATATGGGATGGAACACGCTCTTGCCGCGACGCGAGCATCCCTTGCTCGCCGGCATTCCGACGAGCGATGTGGGCTGGCACGCCTATTTCGTGCACTCTTTTCATTTCCGTGTCGGCAATCCCGCCGATCTTGTGGCCGAGACGGATCATGGCGGGCCGGTCACCGCGATGGTGGCGCGCGACAACATCGCGGGAACGCAATTTCATCCCGAGAAAAGTCAAAAGCTCGGCCTCAAGCTGATCTCGAACTTCCTTGATTGGCGCCCATGATTTTCTTTCATGCGTCGCTATAGAGGGGAAGCTTACTAAGTTACCTCCCTTCCAATGCACCTCGAGGAAATTGTGCCGAGACCGACACACGCAAGGCTTTGGAAACTGTCACGACACCACATAAGAGCTGCCCGGAAAACGTCATACCCGTACGACTCGGCCGCCTCGAGCGCTCGTCATGCGCGACCCGCGAGGCGGCCACCATCTGCTGGATTTGGCCATGGAGGTCCTAGAAGGATCGCCAAAGAGACGAGCAGCGCGGCCGCCCTGATCGCCCGCCAAGTTTGGATGGAGGTGAAGGGGCTGGCCGACTTCGGCATCGGTGCAAGTCGGCAGCCTGTCCCATGTTTACCGGACGCAACGGGAACGCTGTCACAACGGTAGCTCGTGACCCAAAGCGAACAAGCTATGGCAGCACCGAAAGATTAGTTGGCTCTGGTTCTGCACCAGCTGCTGTCAGCATCGCGTGGACTTGACCCCGGTGGTGGGTCTGGTGGTTGAAGAGTTCAATAGCACAGAGAACCTTGGGCTTCTCGATCCGCGTCGAACCGTCCCCCGGATACCAAACAACCATCCCGTTGAGGTCCGCGTCGAGCATTCGTGCTGCCCACTCTTCGATTTCCTCGTTCCGTTGCAAACGGAGCGTCTTGAAGTCATCCCAATCCGATGGGCTTGTAAGCGAGTGCTTGATGGTTTCCTCGGGGCGCTCGTTCCCTTTTAATCGCTGCAGCATCAGGGCATCAGCCCAATAAATATGGTTCAATGTAGCTGCAATCGATCGGAAGAACGCACCGCGATCCTTCCAGCGATCCACATTCGTCAGTCGATCAGCGGCAGTTACCAAAGAGGAATTCTGCCAAGTGTTGTAACGAGCCATAAGTCGGCAGTATTCGGCTGAGACCATTTTCTGGGGCTCCTATGGTTATCGATGTTGGCTGCTTCAGGCGCCCGCCTAGTCGTTCAGGACCGCACGCACACAGATTTCGCATCAGCAGCGAACGGCTTTCTCCGCGGAGCTCGGTGAAGCAACTTTTGGGATGTCGGGGAGGGGGGTGAGGCGCGGCTCGAACCGCGGTCTGGCAGAGCGTGGGGCGTGACCCTGTAAAGGACCAGGGTGCGCGGCGGCAACAACGATAAACTTCATGGAAGCCAACGACAAGTTTGAAACTGCCGATCCGACATGCCGACGCCTTAGGTCCGCAAAGGGGTCAATCGCGTCATTTTCGATGCGCCGGCCGGATGTCTGCTCTTCCCCAAATAACGGCCAAACCAGCAACCCGTCAGAATGGTCGCTACGGGCCAAAAGGCGACGTGTGCCACGCTCGGCCCAGGGAGCTCATTCGATTACCTCGTCGGCGCGAGCGAGCACCGTGGGCGGAATGGTGACGCCGAGTGCCTTGGCGGTCTTTAGGTTGATGGTCAGCTCAACTTTCGTCGGTTGTTCGACCGGGAGATCGGCGGCCTTTGCGCTTTGAGTATCTTGTCGAGATAGGCGGCAGCCCTACGAAACATCTCCTCGTGAGGTGGACCGTACGACATCAAAAAGCCGGCCTCGGTCTCTGCGCACGCCCATTGTTGCCAGCTGCTCCCGTTTTGCGAACTCGGCCAATTGCATTCGATGGTCGATAAACAAGACAGACGACACAACAAGAAGCGCCCCCACACGACGCGACTTTGCGGCAGACAGGACGCTCCCAAATTCATCTGCACCTCGCACCGGGAGCATTTCAAGTTCCACATGAAGGGACCTAGACGCCCCTTCAACCTCACTCAGTTCGGGTTCGGTCGTCGCGAAGGTCGGGTCGAAAAGCACGCCTACACGCGCGACCGCTGGAATCGCCTGGGTGAGCAGCTCCAAGCGTTTGGCACCCAAATCGAGGGTGATAAGGCCCAATCCGGTCAGGTTCCCGCCGGGGGATGCAAGTGATTGGACGAGTCCTGAGCCAACGGGATCGCCGACGCGCGCGAAGATCACGGGAATGACCTTCGTTGCCCGCTTGGCCGCCAGGGCGGACGATGTGCCGATCGCAAGGATGATGTCCACCCTTGCGCGAACCAACGCGGCGGCCAGCCCTGCAAGAGCTGCTCGATCGCGACTAGCCCGTCGTTCAAATGTGACAGACTGCCCGTCCACGTATCCAAGTTCGCGCAGCTCCGCCGCAAAGGGTGGGAATTCAAGTG
>JAFAQA010000259.1 GCA_019246665.1 Hyphomicrobiales bacterium | reverse complement strand
GTCCTGCAATTCCTCGAGCAGCTTGATCCTGCGCTGATCGTCGAGCCGCTGGAGCTGTCTCGCGAAATCGTCCTGCTGCTTGCGAACCTGCATCAGCTGCGCCGTGATCTGCAGCTTGCGCGTGGATGATAACAGCACGGCTCGGCGGGCATCCGTGACGCGCGTGCTCGTCAAGGTTCCTTTGCTGTAAAGATCGGTCGCTCTTTTCAACTCATCGGCATCGGCTTCCGTGCCTTGCTCCTCCTTGGTTTCCTGCTCGGAAAGCACGCCGATTTCCGCGTTGGTTTGGTCGACGCTTCGCTGCAAATACGCCTTCTCGCGCTGGTAATCCGCGAGCCGCGTCTTCAGCTCTTCCGTCTCCAATCGCACGATCTCGGCCACGGCCGAACGCGGGAGCGGCGAGTCGGCGATAGCGTTCTGATCCAGATCCTGCTTGCCGTCGAGCTCAGCGCGTAAGCGCGCCACCTGCATCTCGGCTTTGGTGACGTCGGCCCACAAGGTTTCGGATTCGCTGCGCAGATCCGCCACGTCAAGAAAGGGATTGCTGGTCGTGGCATGCAAAGCATCATAACCGCCGGACAAGGCGACGGCCTGGCGCACCGTCAACTGGGG
This sequence comes from Hyphomicrobiales bacterium, assembly GCA_019246665.1. Lineage (GTDB taxonomy): Bacteria > Pseudomonadota > Alphaproteobacteria > Rhizobiales > Beijerinckiaceae > GAS188. The sequence goes on along the minus strand of JAFAQA010000259.1, from coordinate 11,016 downwards.
GCGATAAGGGTGCTCGCCGGGCTTCGATACATCGCCGTTCACATAAATCGGCCTGTACTCGATGACAGTTGCGGTGACGTCATTCGGCTCGATAATGATCGCGTCCTCGCGGCCATCGGGCATCCTGACGCGGAAGACCCGCGTCGCGAGCGTCGCCTGGATCTTCGCCTGCACCTCCAAGGGAGAAAGGCCCGCCGCCATGATGGTGCCTAGCGCGGGAAACGAGATGGTGCCGTCGAGCTGCACGGGCACGCGGTGCTGCAACTCCGGCACCCTCGCGACGGAAATCTCGAGAACATCGCCGACCTCAAGGTGGTAGGCGGCGCTCGCCGGAAGAACCGAAAGCAAAACTCCGGCGATCGGCAACAGCCATTTGGCGCGGACAAGCTTGGCGAGGGTCAAGAACAGAGGGGATGACATGTGGCTCCTGCGGCGGCTCGCTTGAGGCATGAGGGCTTTTCGCCGACTTGCCATCAGGCAATGCTTTTATTGATTCCGCATCATGCTTTAGCCAACGATTGCGGCTTTCCTCGGCTATTCGTCGTGCCAGGCGATCCGCGCCACATAATCGGCCACGGGAGCGCCGGCTTTCCCCCAATTGCTCGACCATATCACCTGCGTGCCGTCAGGCGAGGGAGATGCGTGAGCCTCACTCCAGTAATCGCTCTTGACGTCGCGGGTCTGGACGATCCGCTTGATTTCGCCCGAGCCGTCGATGCGAAGCGCGACGACTTCCTGGTAAAACGGTGCCCAGTTCGGATTCCCGTCAAGCTCCGCCTGGTTTCCCGTATAGGTCAGGAAGACCCAACCTGGACGACCGATATTGCGAAGCGAGGCATGCTGACCTTCCCCGAAAGGCGCGAGATCGGTGACCACGCCGTCCTTGAGACGTCGCTTGATCACGTGGTACTTATCCGGATCATCCTTGCTGATCCCGACATAAACATCTTCGCCATCGGCATCGACGACCATATCGCCGTGGCCGGGCCGGTGGTTCTCAGGCCAATGCTGGATCAAGGTCCCATCCACGGCGAAGACATAGGCTTGATTGGTCTCGTCGGGCATCACTTGCCAGCAGAAAATGTATTTGCCTGAAGGCGAGATGCCGCAATATCCGTTCTCGCCGACAAGCTTGGAGAGATCAATGTCTGGATGCTTGATCTTTTCCGTGATGTCGTAGGCAAAGGCGACGAGCGCACCTTCCTGATTGCGCGCGCGCACGACCAGGCGGTCGCCATCTCGCGAAGGGTTCCCCTTATAGGGACCGAACTGGAATTCCTTGTATTCGCTCGAGGTAAATACCGGCGTCTTCTCGTCGGTGACCGGCGCCCAAAGGTAGATCTCGTTGCCGCTGACGCAGATCATCTGCTTTGGATCGAGGGGATGCCACTCGCACTCATTGGGAATGGTTCGGTGAAAGAGCGGCTTGTAGCTATGCCCGTCAAGAAAGCACAAACCTGAGCAACCGTTGACCACGAGCAGGAGACTTTGGTCCGCGTTCCAAGCTTGCGAGCTCGAATACCGGTGAGTGCAATAGGCTTGCGCGCAAACCATGCCCGGCGCGAGTTGCCGGCCCGGATCGGTAACCCGGGTGAAGGACGTGCCGAAATTCGGATCGGTCGCGGGCTCCAGATAGGCCGGCTCCGGCATTTGCGGAATGGCGAGCACATGCGCATTGGCGAGCGTATCATCGGCCAAGACTTCACGCCCGGCGACAACGACCGCAAGCGTCGTCAGTAGGAAGAGGATCAAGCCGGCGATCGGAAGACCGAAACGCCATCGCGGCGTACTCATCACGCGTTCACCCGACTTTATTTCTCGGCCGAGACGGCCAGCCACGACGGCTCAAGTTCATGCAGTGCCGGAGCCAATCAGTTCGATTGTCCTCAACGGGCCGTCCAGCCCGCTCGCGGCGCGGCGCGAGGCCGGTGCACATGGCTCGCTCCATTCGCCCTTGCGGGCTGACGAATCGGGGCCGCTGCGATCGAGCCTTCCGCGCCGATCAAATCCGGAGCGGCGGAAATCGAGCTTCGAAGTGAGGGCTCGGCCGCCATTGTGACGGCGAGCGCGGCATCCGTGCTCATCCCGCCGATAAACGAATCGTTGTTCATCGCCCAAATGGCGGCTTGGGTGCGATTGCTCACCCTGATCTTGCGAAGGATGGCCTTCACATGCACTTTCACCGTGGCTTCGGCGATATCGTTCTTGCGGGCAATCGCCTTGTTCGAATCGCCCTCGATCAGGCAGCGCAAGATGCATTTTTCCCGTGCCGATAGGCGTGGCGCGTATTTGCCGTCCGCTTCCGAAACGATGGTGGCCGCGCTCGGTTCGACCGTGTTGGCGGCCAGAGGGGCCACGGTCTCCGCGAAGGGCTGAACTTCCGTGTAGTGGTGCAAAATGTACGAAAGCACCTCGAGAGGAAGAATGGTCTCGCCGAGGATGACGAGCTCAAGGGATTTGATGAAGGTGTCGCAGCTCGGCTTCAGGAAATAGGCATCCGCGCCGGCGCGAAAGGCCGCGACGATATTGCTGTCGCTGAGTTGATCGTGATTGGCGACCAGCGCCACTCGCGATGTCGGATATTGTTCCTTGAAGAGGCGGATATCCTTGATCGTGGCAGCTTGATCCGTGCCGACGTCGAGGATCAACAAGATGGGTTGATCTTGTGGCAGCGGGCCTGGTGTCACGTCGTCCACGCGCGACGCAGCGGCCGCGATACGGAACTCCGCCGCGCTCAGAATCCGTGCGAGACCCTCGCGAAACAGCGCGCAAGATCCCACCAGGACCGTTGCGAAGGAACATCGGTCCATACTCGCCTCCCCTAGCTACCTCTGAAGAAAAACGTGCAGTTGATAACCCCCGATTTTATCGGCAGTCCAACCGTCCCCAAGCGAATTACCCAGCCTACATCCGTTAAACCATTATCACGGCAAGTATGATGATTTTGCTCACCGCGGTTATTCGTCGAATTAGATGCCCAATTCTTTATCATCCGCCCAAAAATCTTGAGCATCCAGATTTGGCCGGCGCGATTGGTAAATTTGCTCTTTACCGTCCCCTTTGTCAAATAATATCACATTCGCGTGAAGTTGGTCGGGAACGGCAAAATAAGCTACGGTTCGAATTGGGCTTTGTGGCCCATCTCGAGATCAGTTGACCAATCCTTGTTCAGGGGGCTGAGGTGAAGCGGGTTGTGTGTCAAAATCTTGCGTCATAAGGCTTATTGGCCAGGTCTCAACGCAAATTTTGGCAGAACGTTCCCGACCTAGTTCATTGTAGGTAATACCGAATAAGGGAGCCCTCCTTGAGGGTAGGTCAGTGGTAGTGCTTATTAGCCATGGGCCGACTAGGATGGTAGTTTGACGTAGAAATGAAAAGACGGGATTCTTCTCCCGTGCAAGGCGAAGAATTGGCGCCGGCGCAATCATTGAGAACTTTGCCTCACTTCAGAGCAGTTTTGAGGAGAGTATCATGGCCGGACTGGCCTGGATCATTCGGCATGGTTGCTCCGCCGAGACTGCAGCTTCGATCTTCTTTGACGAGTCGCAGCCGACTGCGAGGATATTCCCTTGACGGCGCATGTGCTCTGCGTCGGCGGAGAGGATCACGGCCTTCGCATTCCATTCCTGTTGGCGCTTCGTGAGCGAGGATTTCACGTGTCCGCGGCCGGCAGCGGAGATGCCGGCCCCTTCGCGCAAGTGGGCCTTCCGTATTTCCCGTTTCGATTCGAGAGGTTCGTGAATCCCTTCGCCGATTGGAGGGCGATAGGAACCTTATCGAGGCTCTTGTCCGAGCTGCGACCCGAGCTTGTCCAAAGCTTCGACACCAAGCCCAATCTTCTCGTGCCCTTGGCGGCGCGAAAGGCTCGGAGCGTGCGGGTCGTTCGCACGATCAACGGCCTCGGCTGGATCTATTCGTCGCGTTCGCTGAAGGCCCTTGCCCTGTCACCGGTCTACCGAGGGTTGCATAAGCTCGCCTCTCGCTCGACCACAGCGACGCTGTTTCAGAATCGAGACGATATGAGATTCTTCGAGCGCTATCGGCTGCTCGGCAAGAGCGCGAAGGGTCTGATTCCTGGCTCGGGGATCGATGTGGAGAAGTTCGAGCGCGCCCGCCGTGCGGGTCCGTCACGGGCCGAGCTTCGCCAAGTGTTGGGCCTGGGCACGCGTGAAGTCGTGCTCACGGTGACGCGGCTGACGAGGCAGAAGGGCATTCCCACCCTGCTGGAGGCCGCAGCCTTGGTGCATCAGGCACGCCCCGGAGTTCATTTTCTCCTCGTCGGCCCGCGGCAAAGCGAAGGCCCTCTGGCAATCTCGCAAGCCGAGATCGACCGCCACTCGGCTTACGTGACCGCGCTCGGCCCTCGCTCCGACATACCCGCTCTTCTTGGCGTTGCCGATGCTTTCGCGTTCCCGACCGAATATCGCGAAGGCGTGCCGCGTGCTCTTCTCGAAGCCGCCCTTGCCGGCTTGCCGATCGTGACGACTCGAATGCCGGGCTGCTCCGATGTCATCGAAGACGGCTGGAGCGGTTTTCTCGTGCCTCCGCGCTCCCCTCGTGAGCTCGCGCAAAGGATCATCGACCTCTTGCGCGAACGCCAGGAAGCGGCCGCCATGAGCTCGCGCGCAGCGCAATGGGTACGACAGGAGTTTGGCCTCAAGCTGACGGTGAAGCGCTACGCCGAGGTTTACGAGGATCTCCTGGCCTATCCCGCGCAAGAGGGTCTCTCCGAGCGAGACGGCCTCAACCTCACCTCGTTTCAACGGGCGGCGATCCAACTCGGTGCCTTGGCCGATCCTGCCGAGAGGGACGAGCGAGAGGGCGACGGCTTGCGTATATTGGGAACGCAATAATGGGAAGCCCGGAGCCGATCCTGGGGGTAAAGGGTACTCCCTGGGCGCTGGACGCGCTCCTCGCCGCCGGGCTCGTGCTGTCGACGACCTCGCAGCTCAGGCTCGCCAGTGGCATCGGCCCCGCGGAAATTTGCCTCGCGCTCTGGGTGCTTGTGATGGTCGCGCGCGAAGCCATTCGGCTCGGGCCTCCGCTCACGCCGGCTCTATCCCGGCTTTTGATCTTCTGGGCTTTCTTCACCGCCGCCCAATTCATCGGCACCTTGGCCGGGCTCGCGATCGGCGATCGTCACGATACGTCACTCTTCCTCCATGACGCACTGGCCTATCCGCTGCTCGGCTCGATCAGTCTCCTGAGCGTAGTCGAACCCGGTGCCCGCCATCGCCTGGAGAGAACTGCCTGGCTCGTCGCCATCTTCGGCGCGGTGACGCTCGCCCTTCAACTCGCCAATGCTGCGGGCTTAATCAACTTATTGGGCGCCGACCCCTGGTATTGGGATCGCATGCGAGGCTGGTCCGAGAACCCGAACCAGCTTGCGTTCTTCTGCGCCGCCCATGCTCTTTTATGTCTGCATCTCGCCGACGAGGCTTCGGGAGCAGGTGCCCGCATCGGCGCCATCCTCTGCGGCGCCTTTTCGGTCATCGTGGGACGGCTTTCGAAAAGCGACACCTTCAGCCTCGTTCTCGTGGCCGCCGTCCCGGTCTTCATGGCGTTCAAGTTTCGCGCCTGGCTTGTTTCGCTCGGGCCGGTTCTCACTTTGCGTTCTGCCAGCGCCTGGGTTGCGATCATAGGCTTTCCGGTTTTGCTGCTTTCGGCCGCTCCCCTTGCCTACTCGCTCGCGACACAAGCCGAGGGCATCGCGAAGGAATTATCAAAGGACAACGGCAAGGACACCGCGAGTGAAGCCAATCTGCGCTTGAACTCTTGGAACGACGCGATCGAGCGCGGGCTCGAATCGGGCATGCTCGGTCTCGGGCCTGGGCCGCATCTCCAGATCCCCGCCATCCTGGTTGCCGCCCGGCAAACCGAGAATGGCCCCAAGAACATCGAGCACCCCGAAGCAAATGCCGCGCCGAACTTCGAAGCGCATAATACAATTCTCGACCTGTTCACGCAGGGCGGTTTGATCGCCGTCCTGAGCTTCGTCTGGCTTTCTGGCTTGGCCTTCATCGTGACCTGGAAAGGCAGGCTTGCCGGCTTGAGCACCTTGCTGTTTGGCCTTGGCGTATTCGCCATCTTCCACCTGATCGTCCGCCAGCCTCTTTTCTGGTTCGCGATCTCGCTCTGCCTGGTGGCAGGTCTCGAAGCGGCAAAACCGGCCCCGATACGCGTGCGGAGCTTGTGAGATGTGCGGCATCGTCGGCATTCTGCTTTTCCCGAACGGCACGAACCCACGCCGGCTCGCGACTGTCGAGGACATGGCGGAGGTCTTGCACCATCGCGGTCCCGATAGCGGCAGCGTGTGGATGGATCGCGAGGCGGGCATCGCCTTCGGCCATCGTCGCTTGGCGATCGTCGACCTCTCCGAGGCCGGCCGGCAGCCGATGTTCTCGGCGAGCGGGCGTCTGGTCATGACCTACAATGGCGAAATCTATAATTTCGCCGAGATTCGAAAGGAGCTCGAGGAACAAGGGCATCGCTTCCGTGGCCACAGCGATAGCGAGGTGATGCTCGAGGCGTTCGAGAGATACGGCATTGAAGCTTCGTTGACGCGCTTGGCCGGCATGTTCGCTGTCGGCCTTTGGGATCGCAAGGAGCGCATTTTACACCTCATCCGCGATCGCATGGGAAAGAAGCCGCTCTACGTCGCCTTGACGGACGGCGCCCTCCTCTTCGCTTCCGAGCTCAAGGCGTTTCGCTCGTTTCCGGGCTTTGCGCCGCGCATCGATGCCGCCACGCTCGCCTTGGTCTTGCAGCGCGGCTGGGTGCCGGACGAACGCTGCATTTTCGAAGGTGTGTTCAAGCTGCCTCCCGGCAGCATGCTCTCGATGAGCGCCGATGAGTTGAGCGAGATGGGCGCGGAGCGCTTGCGCACGCGCGCCCGGCGCTGGTGGTCGCTTGCCGAAGTTGCGAAGGCCGGGCAACATCGCCCGCTCGCGGCTGATCCGCGCGACCTCGAAACGGAGCTCGACGCGCTCCTGCGGCGCGTCGTTCGCGAGCGGATGGTCGCGGATGTGCCGCTCGGAGCCTTCCTGTCGGGCGGGATCGATTCTTCGGCGGTTGTCGCCTTGATGCAAGCGCAGTCCTCGCGACCCGTGCGCACCTTCACTATCGGTTTTTGCGAAGGCCATTACGACGAAGCACGCCACGCCGCGAGCATCGCGCACCAGCTCGGCACCGAGCACACCGAGTTCAATCTCACCCCGGACAAGGCACTTGCCGTCATTCCGGAGCTGCCCCGGATCTGGGATGAGCCTTTCGCGGACGAATCGCAGATTCCGACCTTGCTGCTGTCGCGTCTCGCGCGCCAGCACGTGACCGTGGCGCTTTCCGGGGACGGCGGCGATGAGTGCTTTGGCGGTTACTCGCGCCATTTCATGCTGTCGCGTCTCGCGCCCGCGTTCCGTGTCCCGGCGATGGCGCGACGCATGGCGGGTCGAGCCCTCACCTTGCTCAGCGCACAGGCCATGGACAAGCTTGCCGAGAGCGTCCCGCTTTCCGACGGGCTCCGACGAATGCTGAAAGGCGAAAGCCTGCAGAAGATCGCGCGCGTGCTCGACGTTTCCGATGAAGGCGAGCTCTACGAGCGCCTGATCAGCGTAAGCACGCATCCGCTTTCGAGCGATACCGGCTCGTTCGTGAGCACCGACGTGCCTTCGCTTCCGGATGCCGTCGGCCGCCTCATTTATCGCGACATGGTCGGATATCTTCCAGGCGACATCCTAGTGAAGCTCGATCGCGCCACGATGGCGGCGAGCCTTGAAGGCCGATGCCCGTTTCTCGATCATCGTGTTGTCGAGTTCGCCTGGAGGCTGCCGACTTCCGTGAAGGTTCGCAATGGCAAGGGCAAATGGCTGTTGCGGCAGGTCCTGCGCCGCTATCTGCCCGAGGCGCTTTTCGAGCGGCCCAAACAGGGCTTCAACGTGCCGATCGGCGCTTGGCTCAGCGGCCCCTTGCGCGATTGGGCGCAAGACCTTCTGGACCGCGCGAGCATTCAGCGGACGGGATTCTTCGACGCCGCTCGCGTGCAGGCTTGTTGGCGGGAGCATCTGAGCGGCAGGCGAGATAGGGCGAGCGAGCTCTGGACCGTGCTCATGGTGCAGGCATGGCTCGACAATCTCGGCAGCCTCCCGCTGCCTCTGCGTTCGGCGGATCAAGATATCGCGGCACCGGGCCCCGCCAGGTCGCCGTCTCAATCGATGAGGGAATTTCGCGCCTATGGCTAAGTCTTCGACCATTTCTCATCGCTTTAGCTGCCGCGCCGTTGGCATGTTCGACGGCGTGCATTCCTCTTGCCTGGGGGGTTGAGCATGAAATTCGCGCCCGAGAGCTTTGACCCTGCGGAACAGCCCGAATTCTCGGTGCCATCCCGGCCAAAGGAGGCCGAAGGGGCGAGCCCGCAACGGGCGAGCGCGCCCGTGCAAGTATCCGATCCGCCGTTCCGGCAGCTCACCGGCATTTTGTATCGGCGCATCGGCCTCGTCGTCGGCGTCGCTGTCTTGGGCACCTGCCTCGCCGGCGCCGTCGGCTTGCTGATTCCGCCCAAATACACCGCCAAGGCGCAAATTGTCGTCGAGCCACAGGCCGGCCAGGTGAACGGGCAGACAGCGTCGGCGCCTCTCGCGGACGAGCCGGCGATCGACACGCAAGTCACGATGCTCACCTCGCACGACAATCTGCAGCGCGTGGTCGACAGCCTGGCGAAGAACCCGGAATCGCTTGCGGACGCGTCGCGCAAGAGCAGCGGCGATAGCGACGCAACCTCGCCTGAAACCCCGGACAAGAACGCCGTCTCTTCCACCGCCGCGGCCGAGAAGCTTAGCACTCCCGCGGGCAAGCGCATCGTGCCGCCCACCCTTGACGACCTCGAGCGTTATTTGCGGGTGAGCCAAGAGCGAACCTCGCGCGTCATCGGAGTGAGCTATACCTCGACGGATCCGGCGATCGCGGCCGCCATCGCCAACCGCATCGTCCAGCTCTTCGTGGATGGCCAAAGCGAGCAGAAGCGCGAGATCGCAAACCGCGAGCTCGCGCGCCTTGATGACCGCATCGCCGAGCTCAAGAAAGAGGTGGAGCAAGCCGGCGCGGCCGTGCAGAAGACAGTGCAGCAGCGCCTCGCGGCGACGCAAAACAGCCCTGGCGAGGAGCGCGAGGCGGATCTTCGCCTGCGCGAGCTCGAGCGCGAGGGATCCGCGCGTGACCAGCTCTACACCAATCTGGTGCGGCGCCAGAAGGAATTGCGCTACCAGCAGGAGATCGTTGCATCGGATGTGCGCATCCTCTCGCTCGCCTCACCTCCGGATCGACCGAGCTCGCCGAGCCCGCTTCTTTTCATCTTCCCGGCCTTCGTGTTGTTCTCGATGGGCGGCTGCCTGCTGGCCGTCGCGGCGGAACGCCTCGACCGCGGGCTTCGCAGCGAGCAGGAAGTCGTCGACGCGCTCGGGCTTCCCTGCCTTGGCCTCGTCTCGCAACTTTCCCGCACCGGCAGAATTCGACCGCACAAATATCTGTTGCGGCATCCGTTCTCGGCCTACACCGAAGCTATCCGGTCGGTCGTGGCGGGCTTGCGCCTGACCACGCCGCACGAGCCCTCGAAGATCATTCTCACGAGCTCGAGCGTGCCCAGCGAAGGCAAGACGACGCTGGCCGTGAGCCTGGCCGTCTACATCGCGCAGATCCGCCGGCGTGTCCTCCTCGTCGATCTCGACTTCCGCCATCCCACGGTGCAGCGCGCGCTGCGCACAAGGGCAAAACGGGGTGTCGTCGATCTCTTGCTTCACGATCTCCCGCCGGCCGATGTCATCCAGCGCGTGCCGCATCTCGGGCTCGACTTCCTGCCGATGACGCGCTGCCCCGTCGATCCGGTCACCCTGTTCGCGGGCGATCAATTGACGCGGCTTCTGCATCAGCTGCGCGAAAGCTATGATTGCGTGATCGTCGACGGGCCACCGCTGCTCGGGGTGACCGAGTCACGTCTCCTTGCCGCCATGGCGGACAAGGTGCTCTTCGTGGTGAAATGGGGGAGCACGCGGCGCGAGACGGCGCAAAACGCCGTGAATGTGTTGCGCAGCGCCGGCTGCCTCGACCAGAACCGCGTGCAGCCGAGCACGGTGCTCACTCAGGTCGACCTCAAGGAACATGCGCGTTATCGCTACGGCGATGTCGGCGAGCACTTTGTCAAGTACGAAAAGTATTACTCCAATTCAGTTGGGTATTGGCGTCCAAAATTGTCGTTGCCAAAACCTCCCGTCAGCGTCACTTCCGAGGACGACCTGCAAAAGGCCAGGGTGCCAGAAGCATGACGAAGATGGAGCTTGCCAACGACGTGGACGCGATCTCTCGCGCCGAGGCGAATGAGAATATTCTGCCTTTGCTGCTCGAGGTCCTCAACGATCTTCATCGTCAGGGGCTCGCCTACTGCTATTGGAAGAGCAGCCGACGCGTCCCGCAGGTGCTCGCCGGAGAAGGCGATCTCGACCTTCTGGTCTCCAGGCAGGACCAGCATCGGGTCGAGGCGCTTCTGTTGCAGCGCGGGCTGAAGCTCTTTCCGTGCGTGAGCGGACGCGACCATCCGGCAGTCGTAAGCTTCCTCGGTTTTGACGAGCCGAGCGGCAAGCTGGTGCATGTGCATCTGCATTTCCGTCTCGTCGGCGGCGAGCGGCTTCTGAAGAATTATCGGATTCCTTGGGAAGATCAGCTTCTATCCAGCGCGCTGCGCCATCCGACGTTGCCGATTGTGATCCTGGACCCGGCGAGCGAGGCGCTCCTTTTGATGGTCCGCGCCTGCCTCGAGCTTCGGCCGGCGGACCCTGTTACGCTTCGCCATTGGCATGCGACGAAGCAGAAATTCGCGCTCGATCGCGAAGCCCTCATCGCGCAAATCGAGCGAAAGGCGTTGCGTGAGCGTGCCGGCAAGCTGTTCGGCACAGTTCCAAATGGCGAGGATCTAGCCGACCAGATCGCTGGGGCTTTTTTCGATGGCGACGCTCTCTATGGCCCATTTTC
>JAFAQA010000386.1 GCA_019246665.1 Hyphomicrobiales bacterium | reverse complement strand
AGGGGCAAAATCGCGAAGAGACCGCCTTCGGCATCCTGGTGGTCTCGATCGGCCTTTCCTTCTGGGTGCAATATGCGCGCACCGTGCGCGGCTCGACTCTGGTCGAGAAGAACCGCGATTATGTGCAGGCGGCGCGGCTCATCGGATTGTCGCCGGCACGGATCCTTGCGCGTCACATCCTGCCCAATGTCATGGGGCCGGTGCTCGTGATCGCGACCATCAACCTTGCGCTCGCCATCATCACCGAGGCGACGCTGTCCTTCCTTGGGGTCGGCCTGCCGCCGACCCAGCCTTCGCTCGGAACCTTGATCCGCATCGGCCAGAACTTCCTGTTCTCGGGCGAATGGTGGATCGTGACCTTCCCGAGCATCACGCTGGCTGCGCTCGTGCTTGCCGTCAATCTCCTCGGCGACTGGTTGCGGGACGCGCTGAACCCGAGGCTGAAATGAACGCGCCGCTTCTCTCGGTCAAGGATCTGCGCGTCGAGTTCGCCACGCGGCGCGGGCCGCTCACCGCGCTAGATGGCGTCTCTTTCGATCTCGCGCCTGGCGAAATCCTCGGCGTCGTCGGCGAATCGGGCGCCGGCAAGTCGCTCACCGGCCTTGCCATCATCGGCCTTCTCGATCCGCCCGGCCGGATCGCCGGCGGCGAGATCAGGCTCAAGGGCGAGCGCATCGACAATTTGCCGCCTGAGGCGATGCGCAGGATTCGCGGGCGGCGGATCGGCATGATCTTCCAGGACCCGCTGACCAGCCTCAATCCGCTCTTGCGGGTCGGCGATCAGCTCGTCGAGACCATCCTTACGCATACCTCACTCACACCAAGAGCGGCGCGGGAACGGGCGATCGCCCTTCTTACGGAGGTCGGCATCCCGGCGCCGGAGAGACGCATCGACGGCTATCCGCATGAGTTTTCCGGCGGCATGCGACAGCGCGTGGTGATCGCGCTCGCGCTTTGCGCCGAGCCTGCCCTCGTCATCGCCGACGAGCCGACGACGGCGCTCGATGTCTCGGTGCAGGCGCAGATCATCGCGGTGCTGAAGCGGCTCGCGCGCGAGCATCATGCGGCCGTGATCCTCATCACCCACGACATGGGTGTGATCGCCGAGACGGCGGACCGGGTCGCCGTCATGTATGCCGGACGTATCGCCGAGATCGGGCGGGTCGGCGAGGTCGTGCGCGACCCGCTTCATCCTTACGCCAGAGGGTTGATGGCCGCGATTCCTACGCTCGAAGGACGCGCGACGCGGCTCGCTCAGATTCCCGGCGCGATGCCGCGCCTTTCCGCCATTCCGCCAGGTTGCGCCTTCAACCCGCGCTGCCCGAATGTCTTCGATCGCTGCCGCATCGAGCGGCCACCGCCTCTGGCCGTGGGGGAAAGACGCGCGGCGTGCTGGCTCTACGATCGTGGCGACGCCCCGGCCCCTCTGCGGGAGGTCGTGTCGTGACCTCACCCTCACCAGAAGCGCTCGTCGGGACCCGGACATCCTCCCGTGGCGGCAAAATGGATGCCGCCGGCGCGGAGCCCCGGCAGCGCCTCGTCGAGGTCGAGCATCTCAGGCGCATCTTCGATGTATCGAAGCCCTGGATCACGCGCCTTCTCGAGCATGAGCCCCGGCGTCATCTCAAGGCGGTCGACGGCCTCGATTTCAAGATCGATCGTGGCGAAACACTCGGAATCGTCGGGGAATCGGGCTCGGGCAAATCGACGCTCGCGCGCATGGTCGTCGGTCTCCTCAGGCCGAGCGACGGGCGTGTCTTCATCGAAGGTATCGACATGGCCGCGACCGGCGATCCCGCGGCACGCCGCGACGTCAGACGGCGGATGCAGATGATCTTCCAAGACCCCTACGCGTCTCTCAACCCGCGCTGGCGCGTCGGCGACATCGTTGCCGAGCCGATCCACGCTTTCGGGCTCGGCACGGGTCAGCCGAACGGCGAGCCGAAGAAGCCGCCGAAAGGCGCCATTACGGCGCGGGCCGGTGAGCTTTTGCGCCTCGTCGGTCTCGACCCGGCGGATGCGCGCAAATATCCGCATGAATTCTCGGGCGGCCAGCGCCAGCGCATCGCGATCGCGCGGGCGCTCGCCTCCAATCCCGATTTTATCGTCTGCGACGAGCCGACCTCGGCGCTCGACGTCTCCATCCAGGCGCAGATCCTCAATCTCATGCGCGATCTGCAAGAGAAGCTCGGCCTTACCTACCTCCTCATCACCCACAACCTCGCCGTCGTACGCCATATGGCGACGCGGGTAGGCGTCATGTATCTCGGGCGCCTCGTCGAGATCGCCCCGACCTCCGAGCTCTTCGCGAGGCCGCGCCATCCTTATACGCGCATGCTGCTCGATGCCGTGCCGGACCTCGCGATGAGCGGGCGCGCGCGCACGCCCGTGGGCGGCGAGGTGCCGAACCCGATCGACCCGCCGCCCGGCTGTCCCTTCCACCCGCGCTGCCCCAAGGTCATTGCGCGCTGCCGAACGGAAGTGCCGCAATTCGTGGACGATGTCGCTTGTCACCTCGCTCATGACGATCGCAACTGGCTCGCGCGCGAAGGCGCCACGGCACGCGGCTGACCGGCTTCGATTGGAAAAGCCGTGCCATTCGCGAGGGCACCCGGGTACTGGCGTTTCGCCAATTCTCTCGCCGCGGGATAGAGCTACCCGCCTTTGATCATAGCTCCGGCAAGCTTGCGCCGCCCGTGGATGATGCGAAGCACGGTTAATGTGCCGCCAGAATGTCGATAGATAACACGATAGGGCCGCACGACACCCATACGGATGTCGCGACCGAGGCTCGGCCGTGGCGCACCTATATCAGGGTAATCGCGCAAGAGCCGGTAGAATGCCCTAATCTGCTCGCGATAGTCGCGGGCAACCCACGTTCCGGCTTCCTTGGCGAGATATTCAAGAATGCTGGAAAGATCGGATTGGGCGTGTGGCGAGATATAAAATCGGCTCACTTCCCCTCGAGCTTCGACATCAGCGCATCAATCCGTGCGTCATGATCTTCGAGCGTCACGGCCTCGCCACGTTCAACGCCAGCAAGCGCTTCGTCCACATAGGGCTTGGCCCAGGCGAGGTCGTCATGCTCGAGCTCCGCATGCTCGGCCATGCCCGCGGCGATCATGTGGCGAATAGCATCCTCGGTCGAGGCAAAATCGCCGCTTGCGACATGAGCGGCAAGCCATGCTTCTTGTTCTGGCGTCAGCGTCAAAGTGATGGTCATCGTGTCGCTTGCGGGGCAAGCACTCCATTGTGCCCTATAAGCTGGTCGCGATCATTGCCGGAAACAGGCCTCATAGTCTCCTCGTTCCAATAAGGTAGCGCATGATCGCAGTGAGCGCCACGTTTCATCGCAACGCGATACAGCCGCTTCCAGGGCAAGCGCGAAAGGCATCCATCAACCTTTCGTCCTGACGGCCTCAAGCTCCGGATCAAGCGTGAACAGGTCCTGGGCGCGCCCGACCCCGCGCAGCGCGTATCTCCCGACCGAGACGAGGTCGGCTCGCTCCTCGATCGCGTCGGCAAAGGCGGATGAGACGAGCAATGGCTGATCGACCGAACGGCAGAGCGACAAGATCCGGCTCGCTTCGTTCACCGCGGGTCCCACCACCGTGAAATCGAGCCTGTCCTTGCTTCCGATGTTGCCGAAGAACACCTCGCCGAAATGCAAGCCGAGATAGATCGATGTCGTTGGCAATTCCTCGGCGGAGCGGCGCCGGTTGAGCGCCGCGACATCGTCTCGCGCCCGGCTTGCTGCCGAAAGCGCCGCGCGGCAGGCCGCCTTGCGGTCCTCCCCCGTGAAGATGGCGAGCGTGCCGTCGCCGAGAAGCTTGAGCACATCCCCGCCCTCCTCGTGAATGGCCGAGATCACCGCTTCGGCATAATCGTTGAGGAAGGGAATGATCTGGCCGGGCGCCGCGATGTCAGAGATGCGCGTGTAATCATGCAGATCGCTGAACCAAAGTGCGGCTTCGATACGATCGGCGACGCCGCGCTCGATACTTCCGGTGATCACCCTTTGGCCGGCGTCCCGGCCGAGATAGGTCTCGACGAGCGTCTTTGCGATGCGCGCAAGCGAAGTCGACTTCACGGCGAGCGCGAGGACCGGCACGAGGCGCTCGAGATCCGCGATGTCCAGGTCTTCGAAGCCGCCCTCGCGATCCGTCGACCAAGACGAATAGACGCAATCCATCTCGCCGATGACACTTTCGGGCGCGAAGCGGCAGATCATGGCGACGAATTCGGTCATGCCGGCTTCCCGCAGCTCACGGTAGATCGCATGGCTGTCCACGGGCGTATCGGAGACCGGCATGCGCACGATCGAAGCACCAGTCTCGAGCAAGCCGTAGAAGGGGCTTCGCCGCCAGTTCGCGAGCGCCTCTTCGTCTCTTGTGCGCGGATACTCGACCGGAGGGCGCGCGCCTTCGCCGCTGCGCCAATGGAACAAGCGGCCCTCATAGGTCGGATGCAGCGTGTCGACGAAAAGCGAAGCGCGCGCGACCGGCACACAGCCGGCACGCAGGCGCTCGCAGAACCCCGAGAGCATGGCTTTTTCAGAGATGCCGGCAAGACCCGATTCAGCAATCCAGGCGGCGATCTTCGCGAACTCGGCGTCGTTCATGCGGGTGCGGCCCTGGCAGCTACAGCGTGATCTGGAATAGCGGGAAAACCTTTCCGCGAAACATGCTGAATCAAGATGGCGCCTAATGATTCAATTTGGAGGCATCTTTTCCGGCGATTCCTAAAAGGCGGCATTCCTTGCCGCCACGATCCGGACGCAAGGCGATCCGATATGGGGTTATACTACTTCCGAGGGGGGATTTCAGGAACTCCCGTTCATGGGAGGTTAATTGTTGCCGCCCCAGAGATTTGGCGCTCGGCGCGAAGGGCGGCGCTGGGCAGGCCGAACGCGCGGGCGATCACCGAACATGCCGCTCGCGCTCTCACAATAACCGTCGGAGCGCGTGCGCACGAGGATTCGAAGCGCCGTGGCGGATCGAATTGCGAAGAAGGGGCGGCGCGGGCAAGGTGCCGGCCTCAGCATGATTGGAAGGGTGGCACCACTTTTCCGAAACATCATGCTCCACAAACGATGTAGAGCATGACGGCGACCATGCTAAAGCCAGCATGCTCTGAAGGGGCGACGATGAACGCGATGGATCGGCGCATCCTTGCCGGAGAGGCCGTGCTCGACGAAGCTCGGCCGACGGTGCTGCGCGGAGAGAAGCGCCCCGATCTCATTCGGGACGAGGTTCTCCCGGAGATTTTCGCCGCCTCTGCAGAAGCCTATGCCGAGAAGCCCGCCTTCATTGGCCATTCCGGCACCTTCACTTATGGCCAGGTTTTGGAGAGGGCGCGCGCCATCGCGGCGGCGCTCGTGGCACGCGGCATCCGCGCGGGCCATGTGGTGGGCCTGTGGATGCCGCGCGGCCCCGGGCTCCTGATCGCTCAGATCGGCATCGCCATGAGCGGCGCCGCATGGCTGCCTTTCGATGCGGAAGCGCCGATCGAGCGCATCGCCGAGTGCCTTGCCGATTGCGGCGCCAAGGCACTTTTGACGGGCGGCCCTTTTGCGGAGCGCGCGAAAGCCGCCGGCACTCCCGTGCTCGTCGACGGCTTGCTCATCGAGGAGAAGGCCCCGGCTCTGCCGAAAGGCCGCCCAGCCGGTCTCACGCCGCACCATCCCGCTTATGTGATCTACACCTCCGGCTCGACCGGCAGGCCAAAGGGCATCGTCGTCACGCAGCGCAATATCTGTCATTTCCTGCGCTCGGCCAACGAGGTCTACGGCATCCGCGCCGAGGATGTGATCTTCCAAGGGGCCTCCCTCGCCTTCGACCTGTCGCTGGAGGAGATCTGGATCCCTTATCTCGTCGGCGCGACTTTGTTCGTCGCCGACGCACGGCTCATCGGGGAAAGCGACAAGCTTGCCGATGTGCTCGAGGCGAACCGCATCACCGTCATCGACACCGTGCCGACCTTGCTTGCCATGATCGGCCGCGACGTGCCGAGCGTGCGCCTCATCCTCTTGGGAGGAGAAGCCTTGCCGCCGGCGCTCGCAGCACGCTGGGCGAAAACGCATCGGCGGGTCTTCAACACTTACGGTCCGACGGAAGCGACTGTGGTCGCGACAGTCGATGACGTGAAGCCCGACGAGCCGGTGACCATCGGGCGCCCCATTCCGAACTATTCCTGCTGGATCGTCGCGCCGGATCTGTCGCCGGTTCCACGAGGCCAGGAAGGCGAGCTCCTGATCGGCGGCCCCGGGATCGCGCACGGCTATTTGCAGCGTCCCGAGCTGACGGCGCAGAAATTCATCGCGAACCCTTTCCCTTCCGACGGCTCCGATCCGATTCTCTATCGTTCGGGAGACGCGGTGAGCCTCGATGCAGAGGGTCGCATCCTGTTTCACGGCCGCATCGATGATCAGGTGAAGATCAGGGGTTTTCGCGTCGAGCTCGGCGAGATCGAAAGCCGGCTCGCCGAAGGGCATGGCGTTGCGCAGGCGGCCGTGGTGCTTCGCCAGGACGCCGGCGTCGAGAAGCTCGTCGCTTTCCTCGTGACGCGGATGGGCGCGAACCCGGACGCCAATGATTTGCGAGCAGCGCTCGCCCGGCAATTGCCGGCCTATATGGTGCCATCCCGCTACGAGCTCATCGCGGCGCTGCCGCGCCTCGCTTCAGGCAAGATCGATCGCAATGCGCTGAAAAGTTTGGAGCTCGCGCCGCAAGCAGCGAGCGGTGAGCAGGATGCCCCGCGTAACCCAACCGAAGAGGCACTGCTCGAGGCTGCGCGGCGCGCCTTGGGCACAGAGGTCGTGCCGCTCGAGGCTGATTTCTTCGCCGAGCTCGGCGGCCATTCCTTGATCGCGGCTCGCTTCGTCTCCATCGTGCGCCAGATCCCGGCGCTCGCCACGATCCGCCTCCAGGACGTTTATGAAGCGCGCAATTTGCGCGCCATCGCCGCAAGGCTCGAGGCGCAACGTCCGCCCGAGGCGGAGCCGCCGGTCGACCTCTCCTTCGCCCCGCCGCCCTTGCTGCGCCGTTTCCTCTGCGGCCTTGCGCAAGCCGCGGTGATGCCGGTCTTTCTCGGTCTCGTCACTGCGCAGTGGCTCGGCGTCTACATCGCCTACATCCTGCTTTCGCCGGAAACCGGTGGGTTTCTGGAGGATCTAGCCACGGTGGTCATTGTCTATGTCGCGATCAACGTCGCCACTTTTTTCATCGGCATCGGCGGCAAATGGCTCGTGCTCGGCCGCGCGAAACCCGGCCGTTACCCGCTCTGGGGCTTCTACTACTTCCGCTATTGGCTCGCGGCGCAATTCGGTCGTTTGACGCCCGGCGCTCTCCTCCAAGGATCGCCGGTGATGAATTTCCACCTGCGCATGATGGGCGCAAAGGTCGGCGAAGGCGCGTATATCGGGGAGGTCCTTTGCGGCGCTCCCGATCTCGTGACGATCGGGCCGCGCGCCTCGATCGGCCGCATCACCATCGCCAATGCGACCGTCATCGGGAACGAGTTCATTCTCGGGCGCGTGGAAATCGGCGAGGATGCGTATATCGGTTCCTCATCGGTCATCGGCCACGACGTGACGATCGATGAGGGAGCAGAGCTTGCCGATCTCACCTCGATCTCGCCCGGCCAGCATGTGGGCAAATGTGAGAAATGGGACGGTTCGCCGGGCCGCAAGGTCGGCATGGTCGATCTCGCGTCTCTGCCGCCCCATGCGGAGGCCTCGCGTGGCTGGCGCGCGCTCACCGCAGTGTTCTACGTCCTGATGCTGCTTGCCATTCCTCCGCTCGGGCTCATGCCCATCCTGCCAGCCTTCTATTTCTTCGATCAGCTCGCCGACCTCGTCGGTTCTCTCTCCTCGATCAATTACCTCTATCTTACGCCAATCGTGGCCTGGCCAACCGCGATGGTCCTCATTGCGGTGACCGTGCTTTTGATCGCCGCAATCCGCTGGATCGTTTTGCCGCGGGTGCGACCCGGCGTGCATTCGATCCACTCCATCTTTTACTGGCGCATGTGGCTTGTCGGGCTGTGCACGGCCGTGACGCTCGGCACGCTCAACTCGCTCTATGCCACCTTCTACATGCGTTGGTGGTACCGCCTGATGGGCGCGAGGATCGGGCGCGGCGCCGAAATCTCGACGAGCCTCGGCGGCCGCTATGACCTCGTCGAGATCGGCGAGAACTGCTTCATCGCCGATGAGGTGATGTTGGGCGAGGAAGACGTGCGGCGCGGCTATATGATGCTGGCGCCGGTAAAGATCGCGCCACGCACTTTCGTCGGCAATTCGGCCGTCGTCGCGCCAGGGACCGAGATCGCGCAAGGCGCGCTCATCGGGGTGAAGTCGAAGCCGCCAGGCAAAGGCGTCGACGCAGGCGAGATCTGGTTCGGCTCCCCGCCACTCAAATTTCCGGTTCGGCAGACTTTCGACGTCGGCGCCAATTGGACGTTCGAGCCCTCGTTCGCGCGCCAGCTTGGCCGCGCCGTGTTCGAGGCGTTTTGCCTCTCCTTGCCGACCGCCCTTTACATCACACTTGGCGTATTTGCGGCCGAGTATCTCGCGCCTGCTGTCCTCGATGCCGATTGGGATGCGCTGATCCCGCAGTTTCTGGCGGCCGGCGTCCTCATCTCGGTCATGATGATGCTCGTGGTCTGCGCGCTGAAATGGCTCTTGATGGGCGTCTACAAGCCGATGATGCGGCCGATGTGGTCGTGGTTCGCGCTGCGCTCCGAGGCGATCGCGGTCGCCTACTCGACGATGGCGAGCCGCGTGCTCCTCGACCATCTGCACGGGACGCCGATGCTCGCCTGGTGTTTGCGCCTCTTCGGCGCCAAGATCGGCGAGGGCACCTATTGGGCGACGACGGACATCACCGAATTCGATTGCATCGATGTCGGTGATTTTTGCGCCATCAACGACAACTCCGCCTTGCAGACGCATCTCTACGAAGACCGGCTGATGAAGATCGGGCGCATCAAGCTCGGCAGGGGCGTGACTGTGGGCGCCGGCAGCACGGTGCTTTACGACACTCGGGTTGAGGATCACGTGCGCCTTGGGCCGCTCACCGTGGTGATGAAGGGCGAGGGCATCCCGGCCAACTCCGCCTGGCGCGGCGCGCCGGCGCAGCCCGCGGGGTCGAGGTAGGGCGCAAGCCTCTCCGCTCGACGAGGGCGCCAAGACATGCACACATCTCTGTATGTCTTCGTTGCGGGCGAGGGTGGTGCTCTTCATTCCCCCCACCCGTACCCTCCCCACAACTCGCCCTACCTGCATCATCGCCCAAAGACTGGAACCCGTGGCTCTTGGGGGGAGGGAGGCGCCCGGCGCTGGCGCATCTCGGCAAAGTCAAGGATCAGCGCTGGGCATTCCCCTCCCCCCACCAGCGCAGCGAGTGGTGGGGATGAGCGGGTGAGTGCTGCGGAGCTCCTCCGCAAGCACGCGATCGACCATCTCGCCGCACAGGCCGAGATAGTTTGCAGGCTCGAGAAGCTTCGCCAGCGCGGCGCGATCGAGATGCGGCGCGATCTCGCGATTTTCGGCGAGGAGGTCGAGGAAGGAGCGTCCGCTCGCGATGACCTCGCGGCAGATATCGTAGACGAGATCATGCGCGCGCTGGCGGCCGAGCCTCGGCCCAAGTCCCATCATCACGGCTTCCGACATGACGAGCCCGCCCGTGGCGTCGAGATTCTGACGCATCCGCTTCTCATCGATGATGAGACCCCCGACGAGAAAACCCGCCTGGGCTAAGGCACCGGCCGAAAGGCAGAAAATCTCCGGCAGCGAGATCCACTCGATCTCCCAGGGTCCGGTCGAGCGCTCGTGATCCTCCATCATCGCGTCGAGCAAGGCAGCCACGTTCTGGCGCACCACCGAGACGCAGGCATGGATATAGGCGCATGAGATCGGATTGCGCTTCTGCGGCATGGTGCTCGACGAGCCGCGTCCTTCGGCAAAGGGCTCATAGGCTTCCGCGACCTCCGTCTGCATCATGAGCTTGATATCGGTCGCGAGCTTGCCGAGCGTGCCGGTGACGAGGCCGAGGAAGCAGGCCACCTCCGCGATATTGTCGCGCATGGTGTGCCAGGCGATTTCCGGCTGGCCAAGCTCGAGCTCCGCCATCAACGCCGCCTGCACCTTGAGCCCGTCACGGCCGAGGGATGAGAGATTACCGGCGGCTCCGCCGAATTCACCGATCAGCACGCGAGGACGCAGCTCCTTCAAGCGCTCGAGATGACGCCGCACGCCGGAGAGCAGCACGGCGGCCTTATAGCCGAAGGTGATGGGCACGGCATGTTGGAGATTGCTGCGCGCCACCATCGGCGTGTCGCGATAGCGGCGCGCGAGATCGGCGAGCGAGCTCGCGATCGTCTCGAGCTCCTCTTCCACGAGCTCGAGCGCGGCCCGGAGCTGCATCACGGTTGCCGTGTCGGTGATGTCCTGCGTGGTCGCGCCCCAATGACACCATTCGCCGAGTCCGTCTCGCGATGCCGCGACGAGTTGCTGCACCACGCCGAGCACCGGATAGCCGATGCGCTCAGTCTGCGTCTTCAGCTTCGCCATGTCGATCGTTTCGAGGCGGCAATGCCGGCAAATCTCGTCGGCTGCCTCTTGCGGAATGATGCCGAGGCGCCCCTGGACACGAGCCAGCGCGGCTTCGATGTCGAGGTAGAATTGCACCCGTGTTTCGTCCGAGAAAATGGCGCGCATTTTCGCGGTGCTGAAAATGTCGCCGAAGATGCTCGAATCGATAATGGTCGCCGCCATGCGTCTTTTCTTTCTGTGCTCTCTAGGTGTTCTCTAACGTGCGTTCCCTAGCGCTTTGCGCCGTTGAACTATGGTAGCCTGGACGGGTCGTCGCCGTAGGTGCTATTTTTTCGGCATCAAACCACAAACACTGGACGATCCAGGGATCGCCTGCTTGGGAGGAGATGTCGATGCGGGGATTCGCCGGGCTCAGACCTTCCATTCGCCTCGTCGTCGCAATCGCTGGTCTCGCGCTCGCGGGGCTCGCGTTTTTCGCACCGCTGCGGGCTGGCATGGCGCAGCAGCCGATCATCATCAAATTCAGCCACGTCGTCTCCCCGGACGCGCCGAAGGGCAAGGCCGCTCTCCTCTTCAAGGATCTCGCCGAGAAATATACGAACGGGAAAGTGAAGGTCGAGGTCTATCCCAATTCATCGCTCTACAAGGACAAGGAAGAGCTCGAGGCGCTGCAGCTCGGCTCAGTGCAGATTCTTGCGCCGTCGATCTCGAAATTCGGCCCGCTCGGGGTCAAGGAATTCGACGTCTTCGACCTTCCGTTCCTGATGAGCGACGATGCGCGTGCTCGCCAGATGTTCGCAAGCCCGATGATTGGCGAGTTCAACAAGAAGCTCGAGACCAAGGGCGTCAAATCCCTCGCTTATTGGGACAATGGCGCGCATGTCTACACGGCCAACAAGCCCCTCATCATGCCGGATGACTTCAAGGGGTTGAAGATGCGCATTCAAGGCTCGAAAGTCCTTGATGCCGCCGCTCGCGAGCTCGGCGCCATTCCGCAGATCATGGCCTTCTCCGAGCTTTATCAGGCGTTGCAAACGGGCGTCGTCGACGGCGAGGACAATGTGCCGTCGAATATCTGGACGCAGCGCTTCTACGAGGTGCAGAAATACCTCACGGTTTCCTATCACGGTCGCCTGATCTACGCCCTTATCACCAACAAGAAGTTCTGGGATGGATTGCCGGAGGATGTGCGCCAGGGCCTCGATCGAGCCGTGAAGGAATCGACCGATTTCTTCAACGAGACTGCCGCCAAGGACAATGCCGAGGCGCTCGACAAGATCAAGGCTTCCGGCAAGGTCGAGGTGCATGTGCTCACGCCGGAAGAACGTCAGGCCTGGATCGCCAAGCTGATGCCGGTGCACACCGAGATGCAAAGCCGCTTCGGCAAGGACTTCATCGATCAGGTCTATAAATCGGCGGGCTTCACACCCGCGCTTTGAGCGGTGCTCGACCGCATCCTCGACCGGCTCGAAGAGTGGATCATCGCCACTCTCATCGCCGCCGCCACCGTCGTCACCTTCGTGGCCGTCGTGCACCGCTATGGCGCGAGCAACTCGGCGGCGCTCGCCGGCTGGGCGAAGGCGCATGGTCAGATTGTCCTGAGCCAGGCCGCTATTTGGGTCTACACGCGGCTCACCTCCGTGAACCTCTCCTGGGCGCAGGAGCTCGCCACCTACATGTTCGTGTGGATGGCGAAGTTCGGCGCAGCGCTCGGCGTGCGCACCGGCATCCATGTGGGAGTCGATGTTCTGGTCGACCGCCTCGCGCCGCCTGCACGCAAGCCGGTGATCGCCTTCGCGCTTTTATGCGGCGCCTTGTTCACCGGCGTCATCGGCACGCTAGGCGCCGTCTACGTCTATGAGCTCGACCCGGACCAGGTCTCCCAGGAGCTCGAATGGCCGAGCCGCTACATCTATCTATGCATTCCGCTCGGGTCCTACCTGATGTGCTTGCGCTTTCTCCAGGTGCTGTGGCGCCTTTTGCGCTATGACACCGTGCCGCGCCACGGCCACGCGGCCGAGATCGCGGCGGCGACACCGCCGCTCGCCACGCCGATCGCCGAGCCCGCCGCATGAGCCTCTCATCGGCAACGCTCGGGCACCGCCCGCGTGCCGGCGCGATCGCGGCGGCACTTCTCATCGCCGCGCCGATCGTGCTGGCGCTCATCTGCTTTGCGATGAAGCTCGACCTCATCGAGCTCTCGCAAACGTTGCGCGCCTTGATGCTGTTCGCCCTCCTCTTGGCGCTGATGGCGACCGGCATGCCGATCTCGATCGCGCTTGGCCTTTCGGTCCTCACCTATCTCTTCATTCTGAGCAGCGTCGACCCGAAGATGGTCGGGCTCAAGCTGTTCACCAGCATCGATCGCTTCGAGATCATGGCGATCCCGTTCTTCATCCTCTCCGGCACTTTTCTCACCTCGGGAGGGGTAGCGCGGCGCATGATCACCTTTGCGAGCGCCATGATCGGCCATTGGTATGGCGGGCTCGGGCTTGCTGGCGTCGTCGCCTGCGCGCTCTTCGCCGCGATCTCGGGCTCATCCGTCGCGACTGTCGTGGGCATCGGATCGATCATCTTGCCCGCCATCGTCGAGAACGGCTATCCGCAGCGCTTCGGCGCGGGTGTGATCGCGACCTCCGGCGCGCTCGGCATTCTTTTTCCACCTTCCATCAACCTCGTCATCTTCGCGGTGGCGACAAGCGGCATGCAGCCCTTGGGACCGAACGGAGAGATCGTCGAATCCGCATCCGTGGGCCAGCTTTTCATCGCTGGGCTCGTTCCGGGCCTCATTCTCGCGACGATGCTCGGCGCGACAACCTGGTACCGGGCCTGGCGCAAGGGTTATCCGCGCCTGCCACGCGCGAGCTGGGCCGAGACCTTCCGCGCCTTCCGTGAAAGCTTCTGGGGCCTCTTCCTCATCGTGCTCGTGCTCGGCGGCATTTATGGCGGCCTGTTCACGCCGACCGAGGCAGCCGCGATGGCAGCCGTTTATTCCTTCTTCATCGCCGTCTTCGTCTACAAGGAGCTGCCGCTTTCCGAGGTGCCCGCGGTGCTCCTCAAGGCCGCCTCGATGAGCGCCATGATCCTCTACATCATCACCAATGCGACGGTGTTCTCCTGGCTGCTCACTTCCGAGCAGATCCCGCAATCGATGGCGCAATGGATGACGGCGCAAGGCTTCGGCATGGTGGCGTTCTTGTTCGTCACCAACATCATTCTGCTCGCGGCGGGCAATTTCATGGACCCTTCGGCCATCGTGCTGATCATGGCGCCGATCCTCTTTCCCATTGCGGCCGCGCTCGGCGTGCACCCGGTGCATTTCGGCATCCTGATGGCGGTCAACATGGAGGTCGGATTGTGCCATCCGCCGGTCGGGCTCAATCTTTATGTCGCGGCCGGCATTACCAGGATGGGCATTTCCGAGCTCACCATCGCGGTGCTTCCCTGGCTCGCGACGATGCTCATCTTCCTCGTCATGGTGACCTACATCCCAGAGATCTCGCTCTGGTTGCCGCGATTGCTGGGAGTCGTGAATCAATAATGAGAAGTGAAATAATAGAATTGAAAAGTGAGGCCTTGGGATTCCTCTTCACTCTTCTCTTCAATTTTCAAATATTCACTCTCACCGATCTGCAATAAAAGGCTCCGCTATGCTCGCATTCATCTGCGTCACTTGCGGCACGCAATTTTCACAGACCGAAGCGCCGCCCTCCCTTTGCCCGATCTGCACGGATGATCGACAATTCGTCGGCTGGGAAGGTCAGGCCTGGACGACGCTCGAGAAGCTCCGTGCGACACACAAGCTCCGCTTCGAGGAGGAGGATGACGGCGTCACCGGCATCGGCATCGAGCCGCATTTCGGCATTGGGCAACGCGCGCTCTTCGTGCAAACGCCTCGCGGCAACGTGCTCTGGGATTGCGTCGCGCTCGTCAACGAGGAGGCGATACGCCGGATCGAGGCGGCGGGTAGCCTCGAGGCGATCGCCATCTCGCATCCGCATTATTACACGGTGATGGCCGAGTGGAGCGACGCCTTCGGCGGGGTCCCGATCTACCTGCACGACGATGATCGGAAATGGGTCATGCGCGAGCCCCGAACGATCGCCTATTGGAAGGGCGATGCGCATGAGATCGCGCCGGGGATGACGCTCATCCGCTGCGGCGGCCATTTCCCAGGCGCGACGGTGATGCACTGGGCTCAGGGCGCGAAAGGCCAAGGCGCGGTGTTCGCGGGCGATGTGATCGCGGTCAATATGGACCGCGCCTCGGCGAGCTTCATGCACAGCTTCCCGAACTATATGCCGCTCGATGCGAGCGCGGTCCGGCACATCGCTGAAATCATGAGGCCCTATCGTTTCGAGAAAATCTTCGGCGCCTTCGCGCGGCGCAACGTGATGGCGGAAGGCCGTGCCGTCTTCGAGCGCTCGATCGCCCGCTACCTCAAGGCG
>JAFAQA010000278.1 GCA_019246665.1 Hyphomicrobiales bacterium | reverse complement strand
TCCTTGACGCGTACGTAGCGCGCCGGACCGCCGCTCGAATGGTCGAGATCATCCAAGGTGAATTGCTTGGAGAGCCGAGCTCGGACGAGGGAGAGCGGCAGATATTGGTCCGAACGCATCGTTGTCGTGAGTTCACCGAGCGGCATGACCTCGATGAGGGTGAGTGCATGGCCCTCGCCATGGGCCCAATGCATGAGGTCGGCAAGCTCGTGCTCGTTCTCGCCCTTGAGCGCGACGGCATTGATCTTGATCTTGAGCCCCGCCCGGCGAGCGACCTCGATGCCCTCGAGCACCTTGGCGAGATCTCCCCAGCGCGTGAGGCGCCGAACGCGCGCCGGATCGAGCGTGTCAAGCGAGACGTTGACCCGTCTCACGCCGCAATCGACGAGCTCTTGCGCGTGGCGCGCCAAGAGGGTGCCGTTAGTCGTGAGCGTCAGCTCCTTCAGCGCACCGCTTGCGAGATGGCGCGAAAGCGAGCGGAAGAGGCGCATCACATCGCGCCGGACGAGCGGCTCACCTCCCGTGAGGCGCAATTTCGTCGTGCCGCGCCGCACGAAGGCGGTGCAAAGCCGATCGAGCTCCTCGAGCGTGAGCAGGTCACGCTTCGGCAGGAAGCTCATCTCTTCATCCATGCAATAGACGCAGCGAAGATCGCACCGATCCGTCACCGAAACACGCAAATAGGTGATCGGGCGAAGAAAAGGATCGACGAGCTTTGACCCCGCAGGGAAAGGCATGGTGGCGCCAGCCCCCGCGCCTCCTTCGGGGCGATCACGAAGGACCGTTTCCTTAAAAATCATCGTGTTCCCATTACGATAAAAGAAAATGCCCGCCGCCTATTTCCAACATAAGCCCGCTTGCACCATGCGCAAGTCTCGCAAGGAAGAGTTTTCAGGCATGTTCCGAGGCAAAATGGGCGTCAACAAGAGGAGGGTTCCCGGCCGCAAATGAAAAAGGCCGGCTGGGAGGCCGGCCTTCGTCCCGCCTGAGTTGCCCCTTGTCGTTTTCAGCGAAGCACGACCACCCGGGTTCCAACCCTCACCCTGTCATAGAGGTCGGTTACGTCGTCGTTGGTCATGCGGATGCACCCTGAGGACACGGCCTGACCGATCGTCTCCGGCTCATTCGAGCCGTGGATGCGAAAGAGCGTCGAGCCGAGGTAGAGGGCGCGTGCGCCGAGCGGGTTATCCAAGCCGCCTGCCATGTGACGGGGAAGATCGGGCCTGCGTCGCAGCATCTGGCTGGGCGGCGTCCAATCCGGCCATTCGCGCTTCATCGAGATCGCGTTGATCCCGCCCCAGGAGAAGCCGGGCCTGCCGACGCCGACGCCGTATTTGATCGCCCGCCCACCAGGGAGAATGAAATAGAGGCGCCGCTCCTCGGTCGAGATGATGATGGTTCCCGGAGCGTAGGCGCCCGTGTACGCAACCTCCTCGCGGGGGATCGGCGTGTAGGCGACGCGACCGTCCGCGGCGACTTCGGGCAGCGGCAGATGGGTGAGCGGATCAATCTCATAGGCGCTCACCGGACTGGCGAAGGCGAGCGAAAGGGCCAAGGCACCGAAAGCGAAGAAAGGTCTCATGAGCGAGCTTCCAACTGAACCACCACGAATAAGACGCCGGCCAAGTCGTGGCCCCATTCCGGGCACGAATCGAACATTTTCACGGCACGAGAGCGCTAACGCGAACGCACCATTGCCGCAATCAGACTTCCCATGATTGTGTGCCCCAAGAAGCGGTCTCGCAGGCCCCGTGTCTTTTGCGCAACAATGCGCAAGGAGTATTGACGCCCCTTTAACGGCGCGCCGTGAAAACGCGCATATCCGATGTTTATCGTCGCGGTGCGAGGCGCACGTGGTTGCGGCCAGCGAGGTCCTGCACGAACTGCCAAGCGACGCGCCCCGAGCGAGCGCCGCGCGTCGTTGCCCATTCGAGCGCTTGGCCGTGCAGCTCGCTTTTGCTCATCGTGAGATGGAAGTCGAAGTACGCGACATAAGCCTCCACCATTGCAAGGTATTCATCCTGACCGCATTTGTGAAAACCAAGCCAAAGGCCGAATCGGTCCGACAGCGACACCTTCTCTTCCACGGCCTCGCCCGGGTTGATTGCCGTCGACCGTTCATTCTCCATCATATCGCGCGGCAAGAGATGGCGCCGATTGGAGGTGGCATAAAAGAGCACATTGGCCGGGCGGCCTTCGATCCCGCCTTCAAGTACGGCCTTCAGCGATTTGTAGGAAGTGTCGCCGGCGTCGAACGACAGATCGTCGCAAAAGACCAGAATCTGAAATTCGCTTTCACGCAAAAGGCCCATCAGCAGCGGCAGCGCCTCGATGTCTTCCCGATGGATTTCGACGAGCTTCAGCGGTCGGCTCCGAGATGTCGCGGCGAGGCGCCGGTTCACCTCCGCATGGGCTGCCTTGACCAAGGATGATTTTCCCATGCCTCGCGCGCCCCAGAGCAAAGCATTGTTGGCGGGGAGGTCATGTGCAAATCGCTCGGTGTTCTCGAGAAGAAGGTCGCGCGCCTGGTCGATGCCCTTCAGCAGCGAAAGCTCCACGCGATTGACCTCTTTTACGGGCTCCAGCCTCTTGAGGTCGGACCGCCAGAGGAATGCGTCGGCAGAAGAAAGATCGGTTGGCCCCGGAGCTGGCGGCGCGATTCGCTCGAGCGCCTTTGCAATGCGTTCGAGCGCCTCGACGACGCGTTCCTCGCCAAGGGGGGGCGCGGCAGAGCGGTTGTGGTCGTTCACATCGAAACCCTTGGTCAAAACGCCTCGCCAGGCCGGATTCCAATCCGGCGAGCCTCGATTTGCGCCGAACGAGGCTTATACCATGGCGATTACCACTGGCGATTTGGTCCGTTCGATTTTTCACACATCCTATGGAGGTCGTCCAATCGCACCGCTGTCACGGCGGCGCGGCCGGCCCACGCGCCGGATGGCCACACGAGCCCTTATTCAAGGACAGCGACTTCGAGTATCGGCTGGTCGGGGCCGCCAAATGAAGGCGCCGGTGTCTTGCCCAAATTAGAGTTAACCATTGCAAGTGGGAAACGTAGAATCCTGGCTTGTTAGACTTGGTAAATTACGCTAAGCGTGAATTGCCTAATTCACAAAAATGAGGGGCGTCGTGCGGTTGACTGGAGGGGCGGACGCTTCGCGCAAGCCGTTTGCGCGAGGCGCGGACGGGCGTGTTTTCTCGCCCGTGCTCGGGGGGCTCTGCCATAAAAGGATCGGTGCCGGAGCGCTCAGCTGCGCCAGCGCTCTGTTATTGGCGGGTTGCATATTGGTGCCGAAGCCTTTGACCACCGAGGAAAGGCGTTCGGAAGTGCAAGTCGACCGGCAGGCCATGTTCGCGGACATGGAGCCGCTCACCCGCCCGCTCACCCTCAATGACGCCTTCGCGAGGGCGCTCAAATACAACCTCGACAAGCGCGTCAAGGTGATGGAGGAGGCGCTCGCCACGAACGACCTCGACCTGTCGCGCTACGATCTCTTGCCGAAGCTCAGTGTCGACGGGTTGGGAACCACGCGAAACCGTTTTGACGCGAGCTCGAGCGAATCCATCCTCACCCGCCAGCAATCGCTCGTTCCCTCGACCTCGTCCGACATCAACCGGTTCACGGGTGATCTGACGTTGTCGTGGAACATCCTCGATTTCGGCGTGAGCTATTTCAATGCGCGCCAACAGTCCAACCGCGTTCTCATCGCGCAGGAACAATACCGCAAGGCGGTGCAGACCTTGCTTCAAGATGTGCGCCGTGCCTTCTGGCGAGCGGCCGCGGCCCAAAGCCTCGATGCCGAAGTCAAGCAAGCGATCCGTGTGGCCGAGGCCACGCTCCCGGCAGCGCGCAGAGTCGAGACCGAAGGTCTCAAGTCACCGGTCGATTCGCTTCGCTACCAGAAGGCACTGCTCGACGCCATTCGGCAGCTCGAGACCAATCAGCAGGCATTGGCGGTCTCGAAGGATGAACTCGCCTCGCTGATCAATTTGCCCCCAGGACAGCCCTACACCGTCGCCGTGCCTGATCTGAATTCCCTTCGTGCGGATCCGCTCAGCATGCGCGTGGCCGAGATGGAAAATACCGCTTTGCTGCTCAATCCCGATATTCGCGCCGCGAGCTACGAGTCGCGGATCAGCGCCGACGAGACGCGCAAGGCCCTTTTGAAGCTCTTGCCAGGGGTCACCTTGTCCTTTGACCCGAACTACGACAGCAACAGCTTCACCGTGCACCATTATTGGCTTGCGGGCGCAGCTCGCGTGAACGGCTATCTGTCGAACTTGCTCACGGCGCCCGTCGTGATCCCGCGCACCGAATATGAGGAAAGGCTCGCGGCATTGAAGCGCCAAGCCATGAGCATGGCAGTCTTGGCAAAGCTCTATATTTCCTATCAGCAATACTACGACTCGACGAAATATTTTTCACGCGCCAAGGAATTGTTGTCGGTCGACGACAGGCTGTATCGACAAATCGCCAATCGAACGGCGATCGACGTTCAAGGGGATCTTGAGCGCATCTTGGCGCAGGCGAGTGCCGTCGACTCGAAGTTACGATTGTTCCAATGCTATGCGGAGGCGCAGGCAGCGCTGGCACGGCTTTACGAGACGCTCGGCATCGATCTCCTGCATGAAGAGGTGGGAACGCTCAACGTTGCGGAGGTGAGCAACGCAATCCGCCAAACGAGCGTCGATCTCTCAGGTGAGGCAACGAGCCTCACCGTCGCTCAATTCCAGGAACTTTCTCTGCAATAGGCACTTCGTCATGCGCGCACTCGGTGCGCGCATCCAGGCCTTTCTTCGCACAGGCGCCGGCAAGGCGTGGATGACCGGGCCGACGCCCGGTCATGACGGATAAGCACGTCCACTTGGTCATGCGCGTCCTCGGACTTGTTCCGAGGATCGGGTGCCCGCATCCACGCCTTTCGACAAGCACCGGCAAAGCGTGGATGACCGGGCCGACGCCTGGTCATGACGGAAGGCACAAGAAGGTCCTCGGGCTCCCGGAGGCACTTGCGCGACGCGGTGGTTCCTGGAAGCATAGAGGTTGCGGCGCCGCCGCGTCCGGCGTCCGTTCGCAAAAATCGAAACGGGAGTCCGGTCATGGGCGAGGCGAAGACAACATCATCGGAACCCAAAAAGGCAGGACCTCGGCTCATCGCGATCGTCGGGCCCTTTCAGAGCGGCAAGACGACGCTTCTCGAGGCCATGCTCGCGCGGGCTGGCGCGATCACGCGCCAGGGCAGCGTACGGGACGGAACGAGCGTCGGGGATTCGAGCCCGGAGGCGCGCTCCCACGGAATGAGCGTCGAAGCCAATCTCGCCACCGCTGAATTTCTCGGCGACCGATACACCTTCGTCGATTGCCCCGGCTCGATCGAGTTCATGCACGAGATGAGCAATGTGCTCCCCGTCTGCGACGCAGCGATCGTCGTCTGTGAGGCGGATGCGAAGAAGTTGCCGGCCCTACAGATGATAATGCGCGAGATCGAGGAGATCGGTCTGCCGCGCATCCTCTTTTTGAACAAGATCGACGCCGCCACAGCGCGGGTCCGAGACACGCTTGCCCTTCTCCAGCCCGCCTCCCGCACACCGCTATTGCTTCGACAGATCCCGATCTGGAAGGACGGCATAGCCACCGGCTTCATCGACCTCGCGCTCGAGCGAGCCTTTGTCTATCGCGAGCACGCGATGTCGACCGTGATCGATCTGCCAGCCGATGAGCTTGATCGCAAGAAGGAAGCGCGGTTTTCCATGCTCGAGCGCCTCGCCGATTACGACGATGGCCTCATGGAAGAGCTGATCTCCGACATCGAGCCCTCACGTGACAAGGTCTTCGAGGACATGGTCCGGGAATTGAGGACCGGACATCTGGTCCCCTTGATGATTGGCTCCGCTGATCGGGGAAATGGGGTGACGCGCCTTCTCAAGGCGCTCCGCCATGAAGTGCCCGGCATCGAGAAGCTGCGCGAGCGGCAAGGACTCTCGGCCGAAGGCCCGGCGCTTGCTCATGTAATGCGCAGCATCCACACGGCCCATGGCGGGAAGCTCTCCTTCGCGCGCGTGTTGCGGGGGAGCTTCGCCGACGGAACCACGGTGACCGGCTCGAACGGGGCCGAAGAGCGCATTGCCGGCCTGTCGCGGCTCGTCGGATCGAGCGCCATGAAGATCGGGCGAGCCGAGGCGGGCGATGCGGTCGCGTTCCTGCGACTCGACCGCATCGCGACGGGGGATTGCTTCACCGACGCCAAGGAAGCGCCGCCCCGGTTCAAACGCTCGCCGGCGGCCCAGCCGGTGCAA
The DNA here is from genome assembly GCA_019246665.1 of Hyphomicrobiales bacterium. Lineage (GTDB taxonomy): Bacteria > Pseudomonadota > Alphaproteobacteria > Rhizobiales > Beijerinckiaceae > GAS188. The sequence goes on along the minus strand of JAFAQA010000278.1, from coordinate 2,221 downwards.
GTCTTCGCGCTCTCGGTGAAAGATCGCAAGGATGAGGTGCGCCTGGCTGCGGCCCTCGCCAAGCTTGTCGACGAAGATCCATCGCTCAACTTCACCCAGGACCAGGAAACCGGGGAGCTGCGCCTGGCGGGCCAAGGGGAAATGCATTTGCGCTTCGCGCTCGAGCGGCTGAGCTCCCGATTTGGAGTGACGGCGGAAGCCAAGAAGCCACTTGTCGCCTACCGGGAGACCATCAAGGACGCCGTCTCGGTCCGCGGCCGGCACAAGAAGCAATCGGGCGGCCACGGGCAGTTCGGCGACGTCGTCATCGACGTGAAGCCGCGTCGGCGCGGCGACGGCTTCGCGTTTGCGGAGACGGTGCACGGCGGCACCGTGCCGCGCCAATATTTCTCCTCGGTCGAAGCCGGCGTGAAGGACGGGCTCAATCGCGGGCCGCTCGGATTTCCGGTCGTGGATGTTGCCGTCACGTTGAAGGACGGTTCCTACCACTCCGTCGACTCTTCCGATATGGCCTTCAGGGCCGCCGCGAAGCTCGCGATCGGCGAGGCGTTACCGAAGGCACGCCCAGTGCTCCTCGAGCCGATCCTTTCGGTCGAGATTGCCGTTCCGACGGAAGCCATGTCGCGCGCGACCGGCCTCGTCTCAGCTCGCAGGGGCCAGATTTTGGGTTACGATGCGCGGCCGGGCTGGGAGGGATGGGACCTCCTCAAGGCGCAGATTCCGGAAGCTGAGATCGGCGGATTGATCGTCGAATTGCGCTCGGCAACAGCCGGCGTCGGCAGCTATGCCTCTCATTTCGATCACCTGGCGGAGGTCAACGGCAAGCCAGCCGATGCCATTATCGCGCAGCACAGGGGGCATCGAACGGAGTGAAAGGGGTATCGGCCTCATCGACACATTGCCGCTCCTTGCTACATAACTAGCTCAAAAGCGACGATTCTGCTTATACGAACTCGTACGATCCGGCGCGAGAAGGATGACGTGTCGGAGCTGGTAGGCGTTGCCTTGCGGGCTTGTGAGAAGTTGGGCATGCGGCTTCTGAAAAGGCAGGGGAGATGAAGGACGACAGCGGCGCCGCCAAGATGTGGCAGGCGAATTATACGATCACGCGCGAGGGCCTGAAGAATGGCTCCCATCTCGCGCAATTGCGCGCCCGCGCACTGCCTGGCTTTCCCATTCGCTCCGACGAGGAGATCGAAGCCTCACTTAACGAGGCACTTACCGGACGACCGGTCGACCGCGATGTTTGGGTCTTTGGATATGGCTCCCTGATTTGGAACCCGGCATTCGAATTCGCCGAGACGCGGGTCGCGCTCGTTCGGGGCTGGCATCGACGCTTTTGCCTCTGGCTGAAGGCCGGCCGCGGCACCCCGGAAACGCCGGGCCTCATGCTGGCGCTCGATCGCGGCGGATGCTGTCGCGGCGTCGCCTTTCGGCTCGACGAAACGCAGGTCGAGGAAGAGCTTTTGATCCTGTGGCGACGCGAGATGTTGAGCGGCTCCTACGAAGCAAGATGGGTCGATGCGCATACGGGGGAAGGAACGGTGAGGGCCGTTACCTTCGTCGCCAACAGGCGGCATGCCCGCTTCACCAATCTTCTCTCGGACGATGAGATCGCGGATCGCATCGCGGTCGCGCGTGGCCCGCTCGGCACATGCGCCGAATATCTTTTGAACACGGTCGAGCATCTCGATGCCTTGGGCTTCCGCGATGCCAGCCTCGAGCGGATCAGGCATCGCGTCGAGCGGCGCCTGCAGGCGCCTACCGCGGCTGCTGCCGCATCCTGATGCCTTCTCTCCACCATTGCGCGGTTCCATTCGATGGATCGTGCAGGCTGTGGGGCGCCTCAGTTTCACCCGACATCGAACACTGTCCCCGATCCGCCGTTCAATAGGCGCTTCAGGTGAAAGTTCACAAGGCCATCGTCGCTCCTCAGACCCAGAAGTGCCGCGAAGGCTGAGGTCGCCGTCGGATCTCCTTTCTCGATTTTTGTGAAAGCCTCGGCATAGCTGCGCGTCGCCGGGTCCGCATAAGCTTCCTCTCTGAGCGGCTCGAAGGCGCGGAGCGGCTTGGTCTTGCCGCGCAAGACGATGTCACCGATTGGTCTGCCGCGAAAGCCTTCGGCGCGCTCCGCCACGTCGCCGCTCACGCAAATGCGCGTGCCCAGTGCCTTGTTGGCGGCCTCGAGGCGCGCGGCCGTGTTGATGGTGTCTCCGTAGGC
>JAFAQA010000265.1 GCA_019246665.1 Hyphomicrobiales bacterium | reverse complement strand
CACCCAGAGAATGCATCCAGCAATTCCCGCGGAAAGATGGATGCTACCCCTCGCGATCATCTGATTGCCCGGCGGGGACGACAGAACATCTTTCCCTCACCATCGCTCAATACAATCGGCCCCGCGCCTTGCGGCAGCGGGGCCGATCGAATTCCCGTTCGGAACCGCGCCGCAGCGGCGGCGCGTCACTCGCGATCAAACAGCTTGCAGATTGACCGCGGCGTATTTGCCCTGTTTGCCCTTTTCCAGCTCGTAGCTGACCTTCTGGCCTTCGTTCAGATTGCTCATTCCGGCACGCTCGACAGCCGAGATGTGAACGAATACATCGGCGCCACCCGTTTCAGGCTGAATGAAACCGAAACCCTTTTGAGCATTGAACCACTTGACTGTCCCAACCGGCATTGCAGCACTCCATGATGACAAAACTGACCACCTCCACCCATGCGCGAGGCGGGTCGAACCACACCCGAAGCGGATAGCAAGGCCGAGCCCCCGGAGGCAAGAAGCGGGGAAACAAGCGCGCGAACCGACGAGAGTCGAACGCCAGAAGCCATAAACGTCTCTTCTCGGCTTGGCAAATGGATTTGCGCCGGAGTGATTTCAAAGTCAGCGAAGTATTCCTCGCGCGCGAACACGGTTAACGAGCACCGCAAATGTCGCTTGGCTCGAATCCCGGCCTCGCGTTTTCTCCTAACGGCGCTTCTTCGGCCTGTCCGCGGCCTCCTACCCCCTTCGGATAAGCGGAGTAAACAATATTAATTCCGTTCATTTGGCCGCGATCCGGTTTTGTTCACTTGTGAGGAAATACAGTATAGATATGTTAAGTACTTAATACTACGATTCGTTCGTCTGACCATCACAGTCCGGCGACGTCTCGGTCTTGCCTGGGGCTTTTCTTCGATGCCAACGAACAGGGGCAAATCGCAAGCCGCCGCCTCGGTGCGCGCGCCTGAATTGCCGACCCTCCTCCTCGCCGCCGTGATCTATGGTGGCTGGCTCACCCTCACCTGGTTCCAGGCGGAGCTGCCCTGGTGGATTCTCTGCCCTTGCGGCGCCTGGCTCGTCGCCTGGCAAGGCTCGCTGCAGCACGAAATCCTGCATGGCCATCCCACAAGGTGGCGGCGCTTCAACCGGCTCCTTGCCCTGCCGGCCCTTTCGCTCTGGCTGCCTTACGAGAGCTATCGCGTGTCGCATTTGATGCATCACCGGGACGAACGCCTCACCGACCCGCTGGACGATCCGGAATCCTATTACTGGACGAAAGGGCTTTGGGGCTCGCTCAACGCCCTCTGGCACCCGATCCTCAAGCTGCAGACCACGCTTGCGGGCCGGCTCCTCATCGGGCCGGCCTGGGTGGTTCCGCGCTACCTCCTCAAGCAGATACATGCGGTGCGGCAGGGCAGCCCCGTGGCACGCCGAGCCTGGCGCTCCCATCTCCTGCCCCTCGCAGCCATGCTGTTTTGGCTGGTTTTCGTCTGCAAGATGAACCTCGCGTTTTACGTGTTCGGGATCGTCTATCCGGCCGTGTCTCTCGCGCTGTTGCGCTCCTTCGCCGAGCATAGGGCCGCCTCGGACGTCTTCGAGCGCACCGCGATCGTCGAGAACGCGCCGATTCTCGGCCTGCTCTACCTCTACAACAACCTGCATGCCGCCCATCACGAGCGACCCACGCTTCCTTGGTACCGGATTCCGGCCTGGTATCGGGAAAATCGCGAGAGGCTGGTCAAAGGAAATGGTGGCCTCGTCTACGACGGCTATCTCGAGGTGGCGCACCGCTTCCTCCTGCGGCCCTATGACGGGCCTTTGCACCCCTCGGACCGGGCGCCAGCCATAAGAAGCGCGGTCTAACAAAGCTCACTGCACTCGCCGGGTGGGGCGCAATCGTTTTGCGCTGCAGAGCACCTCTCATGAGGGAGCTTCTTGCCTTGCCATCGGCGCGGCGGACGTCGTAACTGACGGGCATGTCGTCAATGCCCCCCATCTACCTTTCCTACCTCAATCGGCTCGACGTCGAGGAGCTCGCGCTCACCGATGAGGAGATCCTGGCCGCCATCGAAGGGAGCCTCGCGGCGCAAGGCCGAAAGGAGACGGTGATCGAGCCGCGCATGCATCTCGAGCCCGGCGTGGCGCGGGGCCATTTCAACGTGCTGCGCGGCGCCATCGGCGCGCCCGTCGGCCTCGCCGGCGTCAAGGTGGTCGGCGATTTTGTCGATAACTACCTCGAGAGATTGCCCTCCGAGCTCGCAACCCTTCTGCTCCTCGATCCGCGCAACGGGGCGCCCGTCGCCATTCTCGATGCGAGCGACATCACCGACATGCGCACCGGCGCGGTGACCGCCATCGGCGCCAAGTATCTTGCGCGCCAGGGCTCCAAGGTGCTCGGTCATGTCGGTGCGCGCGGCACCGCCTATTGGAATGTGCGTCTTCTCGATCACCTTTTCGATTTCGACGGGATCCGGGTGCATTCGCGCCGACCCGAGAGCCGCGATGCGTTCGCCGAGAGGCTTACCCGAGATCTCGGCAAGCGGGTCACCGCCACCTCCGATTGGAAGAGCTGCATCGAGGACGCCGACATCGTGGTCGAAGCGTCGCGCCTCGCCGCGCCCGAGCCGATGTTGCGCACCAGCTGGATCAAGAAGGGTGCCTTCGTGGTGCCTTATGGCACGATGAGCGCCGTCGAGCTTTCGCTCACCGATATCATGTCGAAGCTCGTCGTCGATGATTGGGGCCAATGCAAGGGAGGAAAGTTCGGATCGTTGCGCGCCCATGTCGAGTCGGGCAAGCTTTCCGCAGCGACGCTCCATGCCGAGATGGGCGAGATCGTCGCCGGCCTCCGGCCGGGACGCGAGCGCGACGACGAAACCATCCTTTTCTGGCACAGGGGCCTCTCCCTCTCGGATATCGCGCTTGGCCACGCCATGCTTGAAAAGGGCAAGCGGCTCGGCATCGGCCAGCGCCTGCGCTTCGCGTGAGAAGGAGCAGGGAGTGCCGCATATCGTCATCGAATACTCCGCCAATCTCGATAACCGCCTCGAGCTTCACGAGCTTGTGCGCAAGGCACATGAGGCGGCGCTCGCCTCGGGTGTCTTCGAGATTGGAGGCTTGCGCACGCGCTGCGCCCGGCGTGAGGTCTATCGAGTAGCGGACGGCCATCCCGACAATGCCTTCGTCGCGGTGAATGTGCGGGTCGGCCATGGCCGCGACGAGGCAACCCGCCACAAAGCCGGCAAGATGATCTTTGAGGCCGTCTGCGCGCATCTTCAGCCGATCATGGCAACGACGCCGATCGGCATTACCCTCGATGTGGCCGAGATCGACAAGGCCGCGACCTTCAAGCAGAACAACATGCATGCCATCGTGAGGGCGCGTCGTGAGAAGGCCGGGCGCGGAACGTGAGGAGATCGCCGTGAACAAGCCTGTCGCAAATGACGCGTTCCTCGCGAACATGGCGGCGGCCGAGCGTCACCTCGAACGCTTTCGCGGCGCGTGCGTGGGCCACCTCATCGCCGGAGCCGCGGAGCTCGGAACGGGCGCAACCTTCGACGACCTCTCACCGGTCGACAATTCCACCATCGCCAGGATCGCGGCCGGCGGGCCGGCCGAGATCGACGCGGCTGCGAAAGCCGCCACCGCGGCCTTCCCGGCCTGGGCGGCCCTCGAGGGTGACAAGCGCCGGGCCATCCTCCACGCCATCGCCGATCGGATCGAGGCGCGCGCCGACGAGATTGCGCTTATCGAATCGAGCGATACCGGACAGGCGATCCGCTACATGTCGAAGGCGGCCTTGCGCGGCGCCGAGAACTTCAGATTTTTTGCCGATCGGGCTCCATCCGCGCGCGATGGCCTCTCGCTCCCGACTGCCGCGCATTTGAACTACACGATGCGCGTGCCGATAGGCCCTGTCGGCGTGATCACGCCCTGGAACACGCCGTTCATGTTGTCGACCTGGAAGATCGCGCCGGCGCTCGCGGCGGGCTGCACCATCGTGCACAAGCCCGCCGAATGGAGCCCGCTCACAGCGGCGCTGCTCGCCGAGATCATGAATGACGTGATCACCGAGGCGGGGCTGCCGGCTGGCGTCGTCAATTGCGTGCATGGGCTTGGCGAGGAGGCCGGAAAGGCGCTCACGGAGCATCCGCTCATCAAGGCGGTGGGCTTCGTCGGCGACAGCGCGACCGGCAGCCACATCATGGCGCAAGGCGCGCCCACCCTGAAGCGCGTGCATTTCGAGCTCGGCGGCAAGAACCCCGTCATCGTCTTCGCCGACGCGGACCTCGAGCGTGCGCTCGATGCGACCCTCTTCATGATCTACAGCCTCAATGGTGAGCGCTGCACCTCCTCGAGCCGCGCGCTTGTCGAGGCCTCGATCCATGAGCGCTTCACCGAGGCGCTTGCCGCGCGTGTCGCCAGGATCAGGGTGGGGCACCCGCTCGATCCCGCGACCGAGATCGGACCCTTGATCCATCCGCGCCATGTCGAGAAAGTGCTGAGCTTCCCGGAAAAAGCGCGGGCCGAAGGCGCGAGCGTGCGCTGCGGAGGCGGGAGAGCCATGGGCGGAGAGGGAAATTACGTCGAGCCCACGCTTTACACAGGCGCCACCAGCGCGATGCGCATCGCGCAAGACGAGATCTTCGGCCCCGTGCTCACTGTCATCCCCTTTGAGGATGAGGAGCAAGCGCTCGCCATCGCCAATGACGTGCGCTACGGCCTCACTGCTTATGTCTGGACGCGCGACGTTGCCCGCGCGCATCGCTTCGCGCAAAAGGTCGAGGCCGGAATGGTCTGGGTGAACTCGGATAATGTCCGCCACCTGCCGACCCCATTCGGCGGCATGAAATCATCCGGGATCGGCCGGGATGGGGGCGATTACTCCTTCGATTTCTACATGGAGACGAAGAACATCGCGATCGCCCTCGACAATCACAAGATTTCGAAGATCGGCGCGTGATCGCGCGCCGCAAGGCCAGAGCCGAAATGCCGATCCGCAAGCCCGTTCCGATCCCACCCTTCGCCATCGTTCGGGCGAGCCACATCGAATACGGCGCGACCGATCTTGCGCGAGCCAAGGCCTATTGGGTCGATGCGCTCGGTTATCTTTTGGCCGATGAGAGCGCTGATGCGCTCTATCTGCGCGGGCTCGAGGAGCGCAACCATCACTCGGTGGTCCTACGCCGATCCAAGAACCCCGCCGTCGGGGCGCTCGGCTTCAAGCTCGCCTCCGAGGAGGAGCTCGACAAGGCGGCCCGCTATTTCGGCGAGCGGCAAATTCCGCACCGTTTCGTGCAGAAGCCATTCCAAGGGCGCACGCTCGCGGCGACCGACCCGCTCGGCATGCCGCTCGAGTTTTATTTCGCGATGGACCAATTGCCGTGCATGCTGCAGAAATATGGCGTCTATCGCGGCGCCAAGATCCAGCGGATCGATCACATCAACTGCTTCACGCCCGATGTGCAGGCAAGCCATGATTTCTACAACGAGATCGGCTTTCGCACGACCGAATACACGGCGGCCGAGGGAAGCGGTGAGCTCTGGGCGGTGTGGATGCATCGCAAAGGCGGGGTGCACGATATTGCCTTCACGAACGGCTTCGGCCCGCGCCTCCACCACATCGGCGTTTGGGTATCCTCGATCACCGACATCATTCACATCTGCGATGTGCTCGCCACCACCGGTTTCCTGAAATCGATGGAACGTGGGCCTGGTCGTCATGGCATTTCCAACGCCTTTTTCCTCTATCTGCGCGACCCT
>JAFAQA010000250.1 GCA_019246665.1 Hyphomicrobiales bacterium | reverse complement strand
AGGTCAAATAGGAGTGGATGATCTCGATCAGCTCCTCGGCGGCAGCCTCGCGCGAGACCGCGTCCGAGGTCCCGTCCTCGATCAGATACTCGCGCACATGCTCCTCGAGAACCTCGGCCATCAGTCCGTTGATCGCGCCGCGCGCGGCGGTGATCCGTTGCAAGAGATCCGAACAGCTGGCCTCTCCATCGAGGGCCCGCTCGATCGCGTCCACCTGGCCACGCAAGCGGCGCGTGCGATTGACGAGGCCGCGCTTGTCCCGCAGCAGATGCGGCCGGCTCGAAACCTCGCCGCTTTTCGGGTTCATCTTGCCTTTCATGCTTCTCACTGGATCGCGGGCGAGCGCGATCATACAATCCGAACGACACTTCGCAAAAGGGGCATGCACAAGGCCGAGCGAATGCAGTCCCTGCGGACGCTCTCTTCCGGTTCACGTTTTCCCGCCGCCTCATAGCCGCCAAGGGTTGACAACTCTCCCTGAGGGGCATACCTGCCGGGGTATCTCCAAAATTCCTTGGGGATGCTTGATCGCAAACCAACGTTAAGGACCATGGGCCCTCGACCAAGAACACGGCCCGGGAAGCCAGGCGCGAAAGCGGCCGGCTCGCCCGGGCACATCGGCCCGAGTCAGGGATCAGGGATATCTCGATAGCCTAGACGGAGCTTCATCCTTCCAGGCTATCGAAGTGGCTCTGCCTCACTCGGCACGGTGATGAACCATCGCCTGAGTAGGAGACCAGAGCCATGACTGCTCTCAAACAGCATGATCGCGAGGTTTCGTCGACGCTGCTGCGCGGCGCTGACGAATTGCTTCGCCTGCAGCTTGCCTCGGCCAATGATGCCGGGCACGCAGCCGTTTCCGCCGCTGAGATCGACGCATCCGCAACGGCGAGCACCGAGGAGATCGAGCGGCTTTACGCGGCTCTCGACCTTGTGCGGCCCGACACCAACCCGCGCACCGCGCAGCTTCTCGAATGCGGCAAGCGCAAAATGGGCCAGAAGCTCATCGAGGAGGCGAGCGAGGTCGCCTTCGAGGGCTTGCGCCATCGAGCCCGCGGTGTCGTGCGAGAAAGCGCCGACCTCATCTACCACCTTGTCGTGCTGTGGCGCGAATGCGGTGTCATGCCGAGCGAGGTCTGGGACGAGATGCGCGCCCGCGCGGAGACGCTGGGCATCGCCGAAAAGCTTCCGAAGCGGCCAAAGGATTGATCCTTCCGGTCGTCATCCCGGCGGCCGCCGCTCTCCAGTGCAATCACAGCCAATCAAAGAACTTCCTCTTCCAAGCATCGGGTGATCGACATGGCCTATGCGACCGACATCGAAACGTCAGCCAAGCCGGTGCTCGCCAAGACGGCGCATCTCGATCACGCGCATCTCGGCGACATCATCGGTGCGTTCGGCAGCATCGCGGAAGGCGACACGAGGCCTCGCATCGACTGGCGGCACCGGCTCCGGACGCTTCTCGCGATCCTTGGCCCGGGTCTCATCGTCATGGTTGGCGACAATGACGCCGGCGCTTTCGGGACCTACACCCAGGCGGGCCAGAATTACGGCACCGCGCTATTGTGGACGCTCGCGCTGCTGATCCCGGTGCTTTACGTGAACCAGGAGATGGTGCTGCGACTCGGCGCCGTGACCGGCGTCGGCCATGCGCGGCTCATCTTCGAGCGTTTCGGCAAGTTCTGGGGCGCGTTCAGCGTCATCGATCTTTTCCTGCTCAACGCGCTCACCATCGTGACCGAGTTCATCGGCATCGCGCTCGCGCTCGATTATCTCGGCCTGCCCAAGAGCGTCGGCGTCCCGCTTTCGGCTCTCCTCATCGTCACGGCCGTGAGCACCGGCAATTTCCGGCGCTTCGAGCGCTTCGCCATGGTGCTTGTCTTTGCGAGCCTCCTGCTCGTGCCGATCTACTTCATGGCTCATCCGCCCTTCGCCGAGGTGGCGCGCGACTTCGCCATTCCGCAACTGCCGAAGGAGGGCAAGCTTTCGGATGTGATGCTCCTGATCATCGCCATCGTTGGCACGACCGTGGCACCCTGGCAATTATTCTTCCAGCAAAGCTACGTGGTCGACAAGCGCATCACGCCGCGCTTCATTCGTTATGAGCGCCTCGATCTGTGGATCGGCATCGCGCTCGTCATCATCGGTGCCGTCGCCATGATTGCCTTCACGGCCGCGGCTTTTGCCGGGAGGCCCGAGTTCGGCAATTTCACCGATGCGGGCGGGGTCGCCGGGGGGCTTGAGAAATACGCCGGCCAGGCCGCGGGGGTGATGTTCGCGATCGCCCTCATCGATGCGTCCCTGATCGGCGCCGCCGCGGTTTCGCTCTCGACCGCATATGCGATCGGAGATGTGTTCTCGCTGCGCCACTCGCTGCACCGCAAGCTCGGCGAGGCCAAGGGCTTCTACGCCGTCTACGCCTTCCTGATCGCGCTCGCGGCCACGGTCGTGATGACGCCTGGCGCTCCGCTCGGCCTTCTCACCAACGCCGTGCAGACGCTCGCGGGCGTGCTTTTGCCGAGCGCCACGGTCTTCTTGCTGCTCTTGTGCAACGACAAGCCGGTGCTCGGTCCTTGGGTCAATTCGCGCGGGCTGAACCTCTTCACCGGGGCCGTGATCGCCGCGCTCGTGCTTTTGTCGATTATCCTCACCGCCTCGGTGCTCTTTCCGGATGCCACCAACGAACAGGTGATCCTCGGCATTCTTCTCGGAGGCGCGTTTACGGGTCTTCTCGTCGCGGCAGCCGCGGTGCTCCTCGCCGAACGGGGCAAGCCGCTAGACGTCGTCAAGCTCGCGACGGACGGTGCGGCTGGCTTGCGGGCGCATTGGCGCATGCCGCCGCTCGACGAGCTGCCGCCGGCGCGGTTGTCGCTCGCCGCGAAGGTTTGGATGGGCGTCCTTCGCCTCTACCTCGTGGTCGCCGGGGGCCTTGTGCTGGTCCGCATCGTCACGCTGGCGCTTGGAGGCACGCAGTGACGCGGCTCCTCGGCGCGTAAGCGCCTGAGGCTCGCCCACGACTCCAGTGGTTGCACGTTTTCCAATGGCGCGCCGTGGCGAAATCCGCTACTGCGTGCCGGGCCTTCGGGTCCGGCCGCAGCGCGGCCGTCATTACGCGCAACCGCGAGACCAGAAACCGCATGAGCGATATTTTTCGCGAAGTCGATGAGGATGTCCGGCGAGACCGCTTTGAGAAGATCTGGAAGCAATACGGCAATCTGATCATCGCGGCGGCCGTGGTCATGGTCGTCGCAGTCGGCGGCTGGCAGGTTTTCGAGCATTTCCGCCTGAAGCAGGAACAGCGCGCTTCCGCCAAATTTCAGACGGCGATCGAGCTGTCCGAAACCGGCAAGGACGCCGAGGCCGAAAAGCTGCTCGCCAGCATCGCCAAGAAGGCGCCGCCAGGTTACGCCGCGCTCGCCCGCTTTCGCGAGGCGTCCGAGACCGGCAAGAGCGACCCGGCGGCCGGAGCGGCGCTCTACGACAGCCTCGCCGCCGATAGCAGCCTCGGGCCGGCTCTGCAGGGGCTCGCCCAATTGCGCGCCGCCATGCTGCTCAGCGACAAGCTCCCTCCGGACGAGCTGAAGAAGCGGCTCGAGCCGCTCGCGCAAGGCTCGAGCCCTTGGCGCAACCTCGCTCGCGAGCTCCTTGGCCTCGCCGAGCTCAAGGCCGGCGACTACGAGGCCGCGGGACGCTCTTTCGATGAGATCATCACCGATCCCGAGACGCCTCCGGGCTTGCGCCAGCGCGTCGAGATCTACCTCGGCCTCGTCAAGGCCGGGCCGCTTCCGGCGAAGTCGTAAGCCTCCCATGCCCAATCTCAAGATCGGCATCATTCCGGTCACGCTCTTCGAGCAGAATTGCAGCCTCGTCTGGAATGACGAGACGATGAAGGGTGTGGTCATCGATCCGGGCGGGGACTTGCCGCGCATTCGCGACGCCATCGCCAAGGCCGGCGTCACGGTGGAGAAGATTCTCCTCACGCATGGGCATATCGATCACGCCGGCGGAGCGGCCGAGCTCGCCGCCGAGCTTGGCGTTCCGGTGGAGGGCCCGCACCGGGCGGATGAGTTTCTGCTCGAACGTCTCCCCGAAGCCGGCAAATCCTACGGCATGGCGGGAGCGCGGACCGTGAAGCCTGGTCGCTGGCTCGACGAAGGCGACACTGTGACCATGGGCGGCGAGAGTTTCGACGTGCTGCACTGCCCCGGCCATTCGCCAGGAAGCGTCGTCTTCGTCTCGCCCAAGCTCAAGCTCGCGGTCGTCGGCGACGTGCTCTTCAAAGGCTCGGTCGGGCGCAGCGACATCGCGGGTGGAAATCACGCGACGCTGATCAACTCGATCAAGACGAAGCTTCTTCCGCTCGGCGACGAATTCGCCTTTCTGTGCGGACATGGGCCCGGCGGCAAGATCGGCGAGGAAAGGCGCACCAACCCCTTCCTGCGCTGATCTCGAGTTGATCGCGGGCGCGAACTCCGCGAACAGCAACGCGGCGCGCTTATGGCGTGAGCATGTGGCGCAGATAGGCGCTGCCGAAGGGCGGCATCCTCGCTTCGTCGATCTCACCAACCGAGCGAACGATATGCACGTCGGCGAGCTCGGGATGCGCTTGGTCTGCGAGGCGCGACAAGATGAGGGCACGCGCCGCTTGGGCGTCCATGTCGAGCGTGACGGGACGCATGAAGGCGGTAAGCTGACCCTCGAAGACGGCCGTCCAGCCATCGCCTACGTTCACCTCGCTCAAGGTGAGCCCCGTCTCCTCCTCGAGCTCGCGCAAGAGATTGCCGATGAGGTCGACCTCGCCGCTTGGCGTGATGTCATCGAGGTCGGGCGTGCCCGCGGCAAAATAAATCTTTCCGGGATTGGCGGTATGCGCCGCCATCTCGCCGAGCAAAAAGGCGCCATCCTTGGCGCGCAGCGCCGCCATGGAGAAGCCGTTGATGATGTTTTTGTCGGGCCAGCCGAAATCCCGCCAGGCGATGAAGGCGGAGTAGTCGGTCGCGAGATAGCGGGCGCGGAAAACGCCGCCCTCCATCCGGCGCTCATATTGCAAGAGCACGCGTCCGTCGAAGAGAGTGGGGCTCCGCGCCTTGAGCGTCGCCCAATGCGCCTTGATCTCGCTTTCGCGTTCCCGTGCGAAGGCCCATTCGCGCGGCGCGAAAACTGCCTCGATCCGGGCGAGCTGAATGATCCTCGCTTGCGTCACTGGAACGCGGCGCCGTCCTGCGGAGGCAGGCGTCGTCGAACGAGGGAGGCAATCACGCTCGCAAATGTCCTTCGCTCACGATCACGGCTCCGCCGCCGACCATGGCTTGCTTCAGGTGATTGCCAACGACAGAGAGTGACAGCGTGATGCGCGACGGACGCCCCATGGCATCCCCCTGCTCGATCACATAGCTGTGCTCGCCGTCGCCCGGCCTGTCATTCGCCATGATGACGCCCGCAAAGGCGGCGGCAGCGCTACCCGTCGCCGGATCCTCCGCTATACCCGCGTTTGGAGCGAACATGCGCGCGTGATAGGCATGGGCCGGGTCGATCGGATCGGCGCAATACACATAGCAACCCGCGTTCAATGCCCCGCCGAAGGCATCGGCGAAAGCCTCTCCTCTGGGTCGCGCGCGCGTCACCGCCTCTCGATCCCTGAGCGGCACGCAGCCGAAGGCATTGCCGGCCGAATACACGGCAGGCTGATGCGCCCCATATCCGATGGCGGAAGGATCGAGGCCGAGCGCGCGCGCCAGATTTGCCTTGTCAGGCAAATCATCGACGCGCTCGGGCAGGCGCGGCAAGGTGAAACGCGCACGGCCTCGTTCGGCGCTCGCCACCTCGATCGCGCAAGGCACGAGGCCGACTTTCTCCTCGAGCACGAAAGACTCTTCACCCGGCCTGCCGCCGCGATCGAGGATGGCGAGCAGCACGGCCGTGCCCACCGTCGGATGTCCGGCGAAGGGCAGCTCGCGCGCCGGCGTGAAGATGCGGAGGCTCGCGCGATCTTCCGCTTTCACGGGCTCGGCGGCGAATACGGTTTCCGAAAGATTGAACTCGCGCGCGATCCTTTGCATGCGCTCGCCGTCGAGCCCTTCCGCGTCGAGCACGACGGCGAGCGGGTTGCCGGTGAGGACCTCGCTCGTGAACACATCGAGCGTGTAGAAGCGGCGGGGCATGGCACGATCCTTTGCGTCAGGAAGAGCCTCGAGGCAATGCGCCGGGAAGCGCTTCAATTCATCGTTCTATATAACGGTCTAGTTCGTTCTAAGTAAAGGACGATGACAGGGCGACGCCAGGGCGACGACCCTCTCTGTGCAGTTCGAATGCGTCAGGTGATCCTCATGGCTTGGGTCACGTTAAGCCTCTGTTCAAGGTCGCACGTTTGAATGCGCGCTGATCGCGCGATCGTGACACCAGCTGTGCCTTTTTGAGCGGCTCGATGCGTTGGCAAAGACCGGGTCGATCACGTCAGGCCGGATCGGCTTAAGCTTGCCAATACTCCAAGACGCGCCGCGAACATCCGCCTTCGAGCTTTGGGCCCGCGCTTGCCGAAGGCAACGGCCGCGAAATCGGCACCATTTTTGCAAATATTTTTGCGAATAGACGATATTGAAGGCGAAGGTGGAGGATGGCGACGGCAGCTCCCTTTAAGCGCCTGACGCTCGATCTGGCGAAACTCTTCAGCCCCCATCCCGCCGGGCGGGCGCGCGGCAGCGCCGATTTTTCGGCGCCGCAAATCGCCGTGCTGTTCGCGGTCCTCGCCCTCATCACCTCGATCCCGGTGATCACGAGCCCCCTGCCGCCGCTCGAGGACTATGCGAATCATCTGGCGCGCATGAGCGTGATCGCCAATCTCGGTCACGATCCCAATCTCGCGCGCTTTTACGAGCTTCAATGGGAGATCGTCCCCAATCTGATGATGGATCTCACCGTCCCTTGGCTCGTCCGGATCATGAACATCTATGCGGCCGGACAGCTTTTCCTCATATCGACTTTCGTGCTCATCATTTCCGGCGCGATGACGCTGCACCGGGCGCTCTATGGACGCTGGTCCGTCCTGCCGCTGATCGCCTTTCCGTTGCTCTACAATCGGGTCTTTCTGATTGGCGTCACCAATTACCAATTCGGCATCGGCATTGCGCTTTGGGGGCTCGCGGCCTGGGTGGCCTTGCGGGAAAGAGCCCTGCCGCTTCGTCTTATCGTCGCAACCGTCTTCGTCCTCGTGCTGTTCTTTTGCCACCTCTTCGCCGTCGGAGTTTACGGCGTCGGACTTCTCGCCTTCGAGCTCTGGCGTCTCACAACCTTGGAGCGTCGTGATCTGAAAGGCGGGCTTCTCGACTTCCTCGCGACCGGCCTGCCCTTCCTTCCTGCGCTGTTGCTGCTGAGCCGCAGCCCGATCCTCAATCATATGGCGGGATTCGAGTGGGAATCGACCGGCAAGATCGACGGGATCGCCTTCACCATCGAAGTTGATTCCGACATCATCGCCTTCATGCTGACAGGCGCGGTGGTGCTGGGCGCCATCTGGGCGGCGCGGCGCGGATATTTGCGCTTCCATCCTGTCGGCCTCTTCGTGCTCGGCGTTGGCGCGCTCGTCTATCTCGCCTTGCCGCGCATGCTGTTCGACACCTACATGGCGGACCAGCGGCTGCCCATCGCACTCGCCTTCATGACGGTCGCCTGCCTGCATCTCGACGTTCGCCCGCGCAGCGTGAGGCGAGGCTTCGTCGCCCTCACCTCGATCGTGCTCCTGGTGCGCGTCATCGAGGTCAATGTCGCCTGGACCTCGCTTTCGGCCGCCAGCATGGAGTTCCGCGCTTCGGTGAAGCGGATCGAGCGCGGCGCGACAGTGCTCGTCGCCTACGCGGATCAATCGGGCGGAGACGAGATCGAGAATCTCGGCCTTGTGCATGCGGCATGTCTCGCCATCATCGAGCGCTCGGCTCTGGTGACCACCGCCTTTACGGTGGAGGGCAAGCAGATCATGCATGTGCGCCGCCCCTATGTGGACCAGGTCGATACCGAGGACGGCACGCCGCCCACGATCGAGGAACTCATCGTCGCGGCGCTGCGTCCGAACGCTGACAACACCGCTTATTGGCGCGCCTGGCCGCAGCGCTTCGACTACATCTATCTGCTCTTCACCGAGGACGGCGCCGACAACCCGGCCCCTGAGCTGATGACCCAGGTTTTCGACGGCGGGCGTTTCCAGCTTTATCGGGTCGGCAAGTCCCGCACGGCACAATCCTCGACGCGCGGCATGCCGCGGGCGCGCACCGAGGAATGAGCGTTCCGCGGAAACGAAACGCAAATTCTCTAATCCCGAAATTCCTCGCGGCGATACCCCTGAAGGTAAAGAAGCGCGGTCAAGTCGGCATGATCGATACGGAAAGGCGCCGCCGCGGCAACGGTGGGCTTGGCGCGATAGGCCACGCCCCATCCGGCTTCCGCCAGCATGGCAAGGTCATTCGCGCCATCCCCCACGGCCAGCACGGCCTCGCGGGAAAGCGCGATACGCTCACGCAATTGCCTGAGCGCGTCGCGCTTGGCGTCCCGACCAAGGATCGGCTCCTCGACCTCCCCAGTAAGGCGCTGTTGGCGCAGCAAAAGGCGATTGGCGCGATGTTCGTGGAAGCCGAGCTTCTCCGCGAGAGGCGCGGTGAACATGGTGAAGCCGCCGGAGACCAGGCAGCAATGCGCCCCATGAGCGCGCATCGTCCGCACGAGCGTGCGCGCGCCGGGCGAGAGGGTGATCCGCGAGAGGACCTCGTCGACCCTCGCGACCGGTATTCCCTTCAAAAGCGCGACACGCTCGCGCAAGGCTGGCTCAAAGGCGATCTCGCCACGCATCGCCCGCTCGGTGATGGCGGAGACTTCGGCCCGCAGGCCGAGCGTCCCCGCGAGCTCGTCGATGCATTCCTGCTCGATCATCGTGGAATCCATGTCGGCAAGGAGGAGAAGCTTGCGCCGATCTTGTGCAGGAACGATCGCGAGATCGACGGGCGCTCGCGCCAGCACCTCGCGAAGGCGCGTGAGAAGCGCTGTCTGGTCGAGCACCACTCGTCCTCGCAGGGCGATCTCAGCCGCGACGCCTTCCCCGAGCCAGATCGGAGCGGCTGCCTGGTCGACAATTTTCGCGCAAGCGCGCAAAACCTCCGTGTCGAGGGCGCGGCTCTTCGCCGCGCAAGCGAGGACCAGGACGTGCGGCACCATGGTTTGCTGCGGCACTGTCATGCGACTATCGAGATCCGGCTCCGGACGAGTTCATGGGAAAAAAGGCCCGGCTTTGCTGACCCGCTCAGGTGAATATCCATCCCGCTTGGAGGCGGCACGGCAAGCGAAGCCCGGCGCTGCCCAAGACGAGACCCGCTCCGCGATTTTGATCGCAGGTCCGACCGCCTCGGGCAAGTCGGCGCTCGCCATTCGCCTCGCGCGGAGC
This sequence comes from Hyphomicrobiales bacterium, assembly GCA_019246665.1. Lineage (GTDB taxonomy): Bacteria > Pseudomonadota > Alphaproteobacteria > Rhizobiales > Beijerinckiaceae > GAS188. The sequence continues at coordinate 677 of JAFAQA010000250.1, read as the reverse complement.
CTTTCCGGCGTCGTGATCAATTGCGATTCGATGCAGGTGTATCGGGACCTTCGCATCCTCACCGCAAGGCCGTCCGCCGAGGAAGAGCGCGAGATTCCCCATCTCCTCTTCGGCCACGTGGATGCGGCGCGCAACTGGTCGGTCGGCCTCTGGCTCGGCGACGCCGAAGAAGCGCTTGCGCAAGCACGCGCGCGCGGCCTCGTCCCGATCCTCGTGGGCGGCACTGGCCTTTATTTCAAGGCGCTGACCCAAGGCCTTTCCATGATGCCGCCGGTCCCCGAAACGGTGCGACGCGAAGTTCGCGAGCTCGCACAGGCACATGCTTCCCCGGAATTGCACCGAATGCTCGCCGTGAAGGACCCGCTTGCCGCCGCGAAGCTTCGCCCGAGCGATCGCCAGCGCATTATCCGGGCAATGGAAATGTTCGAAGCGACCGGACGCTCATTGCGCGAATGGCAGGCAGGCGAGCGTCCCGCGCCGCTTCTCACGCCGGAACGTTGTGTGCGCATCTTTCTCGAACCGGATCGCGATGAGCTTCGTCGACGCATCGAGGAACGCTTCGATGCCATGCTCGCCCATGGCGCGCTTGACGAAATCCGCAGTCTCGCCGCGCGCCGGCTCGACCCCTCGCTTCCGGCCATGCGCGCCCATGGTGTTCCCTGGCTCCTTGCGCATTT
>JAFAQA010000222.1 GCA_019246665.1 Hyphomicrobiales bacterium | reverse complement strand
CCTCGCCGACGAAGCCAAACCGCTGATGGTCGCGCAGAAATGGGCCAAATCCGTCACGGCGCGGCGGCGACATGGCTGAAAGCGCCGACCACTTTCTCGTAAACGGGACGCTTGAAGGGGATGATGAGCTCGGGCGTAAGCGAGAATTCCTCCCAGCGCCATTCGTCGAATTCGGAAGGATGATCGCCACCCCCGGGATGCCGGACATCGATTTCCTTGTCGTCTCCGGTGAAGCGGAAGGCGAACCAGCGTTGCGTCTGGCCGCGATATCCGCCGCGCCAAGTGCGTTGCAGCATCTCGCGCGGCAGATCATAGGTGAACCACTCCGGTGCCTCGGCGAGCAAGGTCGCGTTGCGCACATTGGTCTCTTCGAAAAGCTCACGGATGGCGGCAGCCAAGGGTTGCTCGCCCGGATCGATGCCGCCTTGCGGCATTTGCCAGCGATAAGGGCCGCGTACATGCTCCGGGCCCGTTTCGCCGCGCCTTCGAGCCACGAACACTTTGCCGGAGCGATTGAAAAGCGCGATGCCGACGCATCGCCGGTAAGGCAGGGTCGCCTGGTCTATCACTACGCCGGAAGCACCGCGGGCCATCTCGCAAGAGTCGCGTTCGGAAGGCCGGCTTGTCAAGTCCGTAGTCGTTGCCAGGTGTCGATCAGCTGCGCCCCTTGAGCTTCACGGTCGATGTCACGGGAACGAGATCGATGCCGCGCCCGGCGAGGCCGTCGGCCCAATGCGACAAATGCTCAAGGGTAACTGGGAGCGCGCTTCCCGAAGCGCTGGCGAGCCCGGTCTCGCGCGCCATCGTCTCGAGGCGTTGCAAGGCTTCGTCGATCTTGGCACCGTCGGGAACGGCGTCGATGACCATATCGGCGCGCCTTACAGGTAAATTGAGGGAGGGTCCGACGATCGATATGATCGAACGTGCCGACGAGCCGTCATCAATAAAAATGAGGCCGCGGCCGGCGAGATCCTTGAGCACCGGTGAAAGCGCCGCCTCATCCGCCGTGAAACGTGCACCGAGGAAATTTTCGATTCCCACGAAGCCCGGCGCGCGCGCCAAGGCCCAGTGCAGGCGCTCCAAATTCCGCGGCCCGCTCGCGTCTGTCGTCAGAGTCTGCGGCCCCGGATTATTCTGCGCATCGTCGAACGGCTCCATGGGCATTTGCAGAAGGATCTCATGGCCGGCTTCGCGTGCTTTCGCGGCTTGGGCCTTGAGGTTGGTCCCGTAAGGCGCGAAAGCGAGCGACATCTCTCCGGGGAGCTTGGTGATGGCGCGCGCCGTCGTCTGGTCATTGAGCCCGAGGCCGCCGATGACAACAGCGATCCGGGGACGCCCCTTAGCGGGACTGGGCGCGGGCCGGGCATACACTTGCGCCGGGCGCGCGCCGTCCGGGCCGATGCGCGGCAGCGGGCCGAAATCGCTGCGTTCGACGAGGCGCGGGTCCGGGGCGGCGGCAAGCTTGGCCCCGAGAGCATCGGGAATGCGAATCACCATGGCATCCGGAGTCGAGGCGCCCTCCGGCCGAACAACCGAAACGCCGCTATCTGCTTCAACTTCCGCCCCTGTGGCACGCGTCGTCGCGGGCTCGCCATTCTCAGTCTTATCGGCGCCTTCAGCACCGCTCGAAGTGCCCGAGTCAGCGGGCGTGGCGGCCTCGATGCTTGCCGTGGCGAAAGGCTCACCCGCGTGATCGGCCTCGCCGGCGAGGAAGGTGAGGGCGCCGATTCCCGCCCCGATCATGGCAGCGGCGGCGAGCGCGCGCAGGCCAGGCGCCAGGATGGCCCGTCCCCGATCGGTGGAGAGGCCGAGCGGCTTGTAAAGGTCATCCGGCTCGGTGGGCAATCCCGCTGCTCCGGCAAAAAGTGGCAGGCCATCGGTGTCGTGAGGCGAGCAGAATTCGCGAATCAGTAACATTTGTCTTTATCACAGAAGTGTGATGCTTCGAGGCGGGGCAAAAACGCCAAATTGCTATATGGACCGGCCTACGCTTCTGAGGGCCGAGTGGCTGGTGAGCGCAGTGCCTTACCCGACGTGCATCAAGGCGCTCTGCGGTGCTAGGCTCGGGTCAACCGCACCGATGACGCGCGATTCGAGCCCGACACAGCAGAGCCGACATGAGCCCCGATTCCTTCATCGTCACAGTGGCCACAGCTGCTGTTGCCCTCGTGCTGTTGCTTGGCCTCACCAACATGCTGCGCGGTGGAAGCGCAAACCGCTCTCAGAATCTCATGCGGCTTCGCGTCGTGTTGCAGGCGTTCGCCATTGTTCTGATCATACTCGTCCTATGGTGGCGCGGCCATTGAGCGCAGAAAGGTGAGCCGGTTGACGAGAATTGCAAAATCGGGTCGTCTAGCGCAGGATTTGCACGCGTCAAAGGCCGTTGTCATCAAGCTTGCGAATAGATTGAGCTTTCGGTTGCGGTGGCCGGAAGCGACCGCTATAGGCGTTGACGCGGCGCCGCATCGCGGCGAGAAGGGGGGCGGCGTGTTGCGGATTCGCGACCTTGGCTTGGTGAGCAGGTGAGGTAATGCGGCTGAAGACGGGGCTTGCGGGGGTATTTGCCGTTGTCTTGCTCGCCGCTGGCCCTGTGCTCGCGGCTGATCTCGGCTATCCGACCAATTTTGGCCCACCGGCCGCGCCCATCACCCAGGCCCCGGTTTCTTTTCTTTCCGAAGTGCGGCTCGGCACCTTCGCGCATGATCCGGCAAGCCCCGAAAGCGGCAGCGCGGATCTCAATGGTGAAATTCTCTTCGCCAAGCCTTTCAGCGAGCCCGGAAGCCCTTGGGACTTCCTCTTTCCGCGCCCGAGCATCGGCGCGACGCTGAACTTTGCCGGAAAAACGAGCCAAGCCTATGCGGGACTCACCTGGACCTATGATATTACCAAGTCCATTTTCGTCGAAGGTAGTTTCGGCGGCTCAGTCAACAACGGCAAGACGGGTGCGATCGTGCCGCCCGGCCATAACGCCATGGGATGCAACGTTTCGTTCCGTGAATCAGGCTCATTGGGATACAGGTTCAACGCGAACTGGAGCTTGATGGGAACGATCGAGCACATGTCGAATGCCGGCCTCTGCACGCAGAATCGAGGCCTCACCAACTACGGCGCGCGCATCGGCTACACTTTCTGAGCCGGCGATGTCATTCGCCGGGCATTGAAGATGCTCCCGCAGCCTTCGAGTTCTCATTTCGGCAAAGAAATGGGGCCGGCGCCGGATTAACGGGAAGGCCCTGCACTTTGCGCGCCTCGCCGCCGCATGAAATGACCGGCTGAAGAGCGCCCGAGCCCGATGGGCGGCCAGCCCCCCTGAGGAGGTTAAGCCCGATGGTGGTGCTCAACCGCATTTACACACGTGCCGGGGACAAAGGTAAGACGCGGCTCGCCACGGGCGCGGCGCGTCTCAAAAGCGACTTGCGCGTCGAAGCTTATGGCACCATCGACGAGACCAACGCCTCGATCGGCCTGGCACGCCTTCACACGAAAGCCGATGCGGCCTTCGACGCCATGCTGGCGCGCATCCAGAACGATCTCTTCGACCTCGGCGCGGACCTCGCCACGCCAGAGCCGCTCCACCCGAAGCCCGGCCGGTCGTCCCTGCGCATCCTCGCCACACAGGTCGCACGGCTCGAAAACGAGATCGATGCCTTGAACGAGCGTCTGGCGCCTCTCACTTCCTTCGTCCTGCCCGGCGGCTCGCCGGCGGCCGCAGCGCTGCACGTCGCGCGAACCGTTTGCCGACGTGCCGAGCGCGTCATAGTGGCCTTGGCGCAAAAGGAAGGTGAAAGTGTCGGGGCGGACGCGATCAAATTCATCAATCGTTTGTCGGATTTTCTTTTCGTGGCGGCCCGCTTCGCCAACGACATGGGGGCCAAAGACGTGCTCTGGGTTCCCGGGCAGAACCGCTGAACTGGCAGTGGCCATCGCGCGTTCTGTATTCATCCGACATTGACAGGCCTCGACCACCGCGATTTACCGATATTGCGGGCCCGTGCGGCAAACGAGACAAAGGTCGAATGGCGCCGTTTGTTATCGCGGGTAGAAGGATACCGGTGGAAAGTCGAAACTTATGAAAATTCTGGTGCCCGTGAAACGGGTCGTCGACTTCAACGTGAAGATCCGTGTCAAGCCGGATGGGACTGGCGTCGAGCTCGCCAACGTAAAAATGTCGATGAACCCCTTCGACGAGATCGCGGTCGAAGAGGCGCTTCGTCTCAGGGAAGCCGGCAAGGCGACCGAGGTGGTGTGCGTGTCGATCGGTCCCGCCCAATCCGCGGAAACGATCAGGGCCGGTCTCGCAATGGGCGCTGATCGCGGCATCCTGGTGAAGACGGACCAGCCTCCGGAGCCGCTCGCGGTCGCCAAGCTCCTCAAGGCGGTCATCACCAAGGAGGAGCCGGGCCTCGTCATTCTCGGCAAGCAGGCGATCGACGATGACTGCAATCAGACGGGGCAGATGCTCGCCGCCCTCCTCGGCTGGCCCCAAGGCACTTTCGCCTCCAGGCTCGTGATCGGGGACGGGTCGCTCGACGTGACGCGTGAGGTGGATGGCGGCTTACAGACATTGACCCTGAAGACGCCGGCAATCATCACCACGGATCTGCGTCTCAACGAGCCGCGCTATGCGTCGCTGCCCAACATCATGAAAGCCAAGAAGAAGCCGATCGACGAGACGACGCCGGAGGCGTTGGGCGTCGATGCCGCCCCGCGGCTCAAGGTGCTGAAGACCGTGGAGCCGCCGGGCCGCAAAGCAGGCGCCAAGGTGAAGTCGGTGGCAGAGCTCGTGGCGAAGCTCAAGGACGAAGCTGGGGTGATTTGAGATGACGACACTGCTGTTCGCAAAGCACGACAACAAGGCGCTGAACGAGGCGACGCGCAAGGCCCTCACGCCGGCCAAGGAACTCGGGGCCCCCGTCCACATTCTCGTCGCCGGGCTCGATTGCCGCGGCGTCGCCGAAGAGGCGGCGAAGCTCGACGGGGTCGAGAAGGTGCTGCTCGCCGAGGCGCCCATCTATGAGCATCGTCTCGCCGAGCCGCTCGCGGCGCTGCTGCACTCGCTCGCCCCCACATATGATGCGCTCCTTGCCGCTTCGACGACGACGGGCAAGAACGTCATGCCGCGGCTTGCCGCGATGCTCGACGTGATGCAGGTCTCCGACATCATCAAGGTCGTGTCGCCCGATACGTTCGAGCGCCCCATCTATGCCGGCAACGCCATTCAGACCGTGCAGGCGACCGATCCGAAAAAGGTGGTCACGGTGCGCACCGCGGCTTTCGCGCCAACCGGCGACGGTGGCGCGACGGCACCGATCGAGGCCGTGGCGTCGCCGGCCGATCCCGGACTCTCCACCTTCAAGGGAGAGGAGGTGGCGAAATTGGATCGACCCGAGCTGGCCTCGGCCAAGATCATCGTCTCCGGCGGCCGCGCCTTGGGCTCCGCCGAAAAGTTCCGTGAGGTGATCACGCCGCTTGCCGACAAGCTCGGCGCGGCGATGGGCGCCTCACGCGCCGCGGTCGATGCGGGTTATGCTCCGAACGACTGGCAAGTCGGCCAAACCGGCAAGGTGGTGGCGCCCGATCTTTACGTCGCGGTTGGAATTTCAGGCGCCATTCAGCATCTCGCAGGCATGAAGGATTCCAAGGTGATCGTCGCCATCAACAAGGATGAGGAAGCGCCGATCTTCCAGGTGGCCGATTACGGGCTCGTTGCCGACCTGTTCACGGCCGTTCCAGAGCTGGCAGCGGAACTCGGCAAGATGGGCAAATAGGTGATCGGCTTTACCCGAACTCGCAAGTTCGCGCGCCAACTCAATAGGTTGTGCGGGTCGCATCCGCAAAAACCAGTTCCATTTTTGCGGATGATGCGATAGCGAGTTATGCGGCATGGTTGACATCAGAACCATCGGGGTGATTGGCGCAGGGCAGATGGGCGCAGGGATCGCTCATGTGTCGGCTCTTGCCGGCTACGACGTCGTCGTCAACGATGTGTCTGTCGAACGGGTCGAGAGCGCTCTCGCCACCATCAACGGCAATATGGCGCGCCAGATTGCCAAGGGGGCGATCACGGATGGTGACCGCAAGGCGGCCTTGAAGCGCATCATGCCTGCCAAAAATCTCGAGGCGATGGGCAATTGCGACCTCGTTATCGAGGCGGCGGCCGAGAGCGAGCCCTTGAAGCGTCAGATCTTCGAGAACCTCAAGCCCCACTTGAAGCCTGACGCCTTGGTCGGCTCGAACACATCCTCGATCTCGATCACGCGCCTGGCGGCGGTCACCGGAAATCCGGAGCGGTTCATCGGCATTCATTTCATGAATCCGGTGCCGGTAATGCAGCTCGTCGAACTGATCCGCGGCATCGCGACGAATGACGAGACCTTCGAGGCCGCGCGCGAATTTTGCGGCAAGCTTGGCAAGACGGTGACAGTGGCGGAGGATTTCCCCGCCTTCATCGTGAACCGCATCCTTTTGCCCATGATCAACGAGGCAATCTACACGCTTTACGAGGGGGTGGGCTCGGTCGATGCCATCGATACCGCGATGCGGCTTGGCGCGAATCATCCGATGGGTCCCTTGCAGCTCGCCGATTTCATCGGCCTCGACACCTGCTTGTCGATCATGCAGGTCCTTTATGAGGGACTTGCGGATTCAAAATACCGGCCGTGCCCATTGCTCGTGAAATATGTCGAAGCCGGCTGGGTCGGGAAGAAAGTGAAGCGCGGCTTCTACGATTATCGGGGTGAAAAACCCGTACCGACGCGCTGAAATTTCACATTTTCGTGACTCGATGCTCGCTCGGCCCGGGCAGGAAAGCGCCCTTCTTCCAGCGACATCGCACCGCTATTTCGTCCTAACGCCTTCACAAGGGCGTCATTGTCCCGTTAGATTAAGGAGTCTGGGACGAATCTGTCTCGTCTATTGGAGAGCGTGGGTTGACGATCCATGTAGCGCCTCCCGTTTCGCCCGAAGCCTGCCCGGCGCTGGTGCTCAACGCCGATTACCGGCCGTTGAGCTATTACCCGCTGTCGCTCTGGTGCTGGCAGGACGCCATCAAGGCTGTCTTCATGGAGCGGGTGAACATCGTCTCTGAATACGATCGGCGCGTGCGCTCGCCGAGCTTCGAGATGCGCCTGCCTTCCGTGGTGTCGCTCAAGACCTATGTGAAGCCGCCCCGGCACCCGGCATTCACGCGCTTCAATGTCTTCTTGCGCGACCGTTTCACCTGCCAATATTGCGGCGGTCGAGAAGATCTGACCTTCGATCACGTCGTGCCGCGCTCAAAAGGCGGCCAGACGGTGTGGGTGAATGTGGTCGCCGCCTGCGCGCCATGCAATCTCCTGAAAGGGGACTGGCTGCCTGCCGAATCGGGCATGTGGCCGCGTCAGAAGCCTTATCAACCGACTGTCCACGATCTTCACCAGAACGGCCGTCACTTTCCGCCGAACTATCTGCATGAAAGTTGGATGGATTATCTCTATTGGGATGCCGAGCTCGAGCCGTAAAGCAGGAGCACGCCAAGCACCCGTTCACGAAGTTCGGCGGGAGGTCGTGCGCAAAGCGGTGTTCTCGGCACGGATGCGGATCGTGAGCAGCGCTGCGTTGGCGAGCGAGAAAAGCAACGCAAACCAGGGAAGGTTGAAGACAAGCGGCAGCACTGCGATCTCGCCCGCCACGACCATATAATTCGGATGTGCGAGATAGCGGTAAGGTCCGCGGCGCACGAGTTCTGCGCCCGGCGTCACGATGATGCGCGTCGTCCACCGTTCGCCGAGGCTCGCGATCACCCAGATGCGGATCAGCTGCAAAATGACAAAGGCGGCGAGCCAGAATAGGTTTACTTGTGCGTCGAAAGCCAAGAGCCACAAGCCGAGAAGCCATGCCGTGTGCAAGCCGACGATCAGCGGGTAATGAGAAGGCGAGGCTTCGATCGCGCCCTGTGCCAAGAGCCGCCGCGCGTTACGCTGCGCGAGAACGAGCTCCGCGCCTCGCTGCAAGGTGACGAAACCAAGAATGATCAGCGCAGCCGTCACGCGGCTCTCTTCAGCGACACGAGACTTGCCGTGAAGCCAGGGCCAAGCGCGCTCAGCACGGCGCGCGGCGGCAAGCCTTGCTTCAAAACGCGATCCAGCACGAAGAACACGGTCGGTGCCGACATGTTGCCGTAAGTTGCGAGAACCTCGCGTTCATGGTCGAGTGAGCCTTGCGGGAGCGAAAGCGCTCGCTCGAGCGCGGTGACGACCTTGGCGCCTCCGGGATGACAGACGAAACGGTCGACATCGGCGAGCGCGAGGCTTTGCCTCTCGAGAACATTCCTCACCGCAACGCGCAGATTGGCCTCGACGAAAGGCGGGATCGCCCGCGCAAAAATGACGCCAAACCCCTGCGGATCGACATCCCAACCCATGAGGTCGAGCGTCTCCGGCCAAGTATATTCTCCCGCGGCCTCGATTTCGGCGAGGCCGCCATCTCCGGCGCGCAGAACGCAAGCCGCGGCACCGTCGCCGAAGAGGGCCGTTGCGACGATATTGGCTTTGGTCAGGCTATCGGGCCGCGAAGCGAGCGTGCACAACTCGATGACGACGAGGAGGATGTTGGTGCCCGGGCGCGACTCGGCCAGGCGGGCCGCGATCGAAAATCCCGACACCCCCCCGGCGCAGCCGAGCCCGAACACCGGCACCCGCGCCACATCCGTGCGGAAACCGATGCGACTCAAGGCACGAGCCTCGAGGCTCGGGGTGGCGATGCCGGTCGAAGAGATGGTGACGACGGTGTCGATCTCATCGGCTGCGAGGCCCGCCATCTCGAGAGCCTCTTGTGCCACGCGAGCAAAAAGCGCGTCGGCGCCTTCGAGATAAGCAGCAGTGCGCTCCGGCCAGCCGGGCTCTGAAAGGTACCAGTCCGCGGGCCGTACGGCATAACGCGTCCTGATGCCGGAAGTCTCGAATACCCGCGCCAGCCGGTCGAAGGCGGGATAACGGTCCGCGAAGACCGCATGGGCCAGCGCGGCCACCTCCTTCTGCACCACGACATGTGGAGGGACGGCGGTAGCCAGGGCCAAAAGGGAAGCGGATTTCATCGAGATCAATGAACCTGTCCGTGCCGAACCCGCGAAGGATCGGCCTCAATCCGGGAAATTCTGAAAAAAGCTACTTCTTCAACTATCCAAAGAAGAGGGCTTTATTCGCAGGTAGTCGCTGACAAGTCGTATCGCACGCGCAAACCGCCGCACATATAAGGGCTTACGATGGGTTTGGCTCGATTTTTGACGGCGCTTCTCGGAATCTTGATAATAACCCTGTTTGGTGCGCAAGCCCTGGGTCCTCTTGCATACCCGCCGCAGTAACGTCATCAACGAGAGCCATATAAAGAATGGCAAAGCCAGGATCGGGAGAAGCCAGGTGGCGAAGGTTCTCACCGCTGCAAAACCGCTAGAACGGTCGCGGGATGATCGCGCTGAAGTCCTCTCCCACTCAAAGGAAGCTCCGGGCAGAGTCGCGACCACCCAACGTCTCCCCGATTTAACGAAATCACCCGAGCGCTTCGTCAATCGCGAGCTCTCCTGGCTGCGCTTCAACCGGCGCGTGATGGAGGAAGCCTCGAACCGAAACCATCCGCTCCTCGAGCAGCTCCGCTTCCTCTCGATCTCGGCGAGTAATCTCGACGAGTTTTTCATGGTGCGGGTTTCGGGCCTACGCGAGCAGCTTCATGCCAAGGTGGTTGTGCGTTCGCAGGATGGATTGGCCCCTGCCGAACAGCTTGAGAAGATCGGCGTGGAGGTGGCGACGCTCGCCAGCGATCAGCAGCAGCGTTTGCGCGAATTGCGCGCCGGCATGGCAGAGGAAGGCATCGTCATCCTCGACGCCTCGGAACTTTCGGCGCTCGAGCGCAACTGGTTGGAAGGCCACTTTCTCGAGCACATCTTTCCAGTGCTCACGCCGCTTGCCATCGACCCTGCGCACCCGTTTCCCTTCATTCCCAATCTCGCCTTCTCGCTCGCGGTGCAGCTTGCGCGCCAGGCGGATGGACGTCTGCTCAACGCGCTCGTGCGCGTGCCGCAAAAGATCGCGCGTTTCGTTCGACTGCCCGATCTTTCCCAAACGGGCAAGACGCGGTTCATAGCGCTCGAGCAGATCATCGGCGCTTTCATCCACAAGCTGTTTCCCGGACATGTGGTGAAGGGACTCGGGGGCTTTCGCGTCATTCGCGACAGCGATCTCGAGATCGAGGAGGAGGCCGAGGATCTGCTGCGAATGTTCGAGACGCTGCTCAAGCGCCGGCGTCGCGGCGACGTCATCCGGCTCGAGGTCGAGGCGCGCATGCCCGAACAGCTGCGCAGCTTCATCGCCGAGGAGCTCGACGTAACGGCGGAGGAGACCTTCGTGGTCGAAGGTATGCTCGCCTTGAACGAGCTCGCTCAATTGATCGGCGACGATCGGCCCGATCTCAAGTTCAAGCCCTACACGCCGCGCTTCCCCGAGCGGGTGCGCGAGCATGGGGGTGATTGCTTCGCCGCGATCCGAGAAAAGGATTTCGTGGTGCATCACCCTTACGAATCCTTCGACGTCGTGGTGCAGTTCCTGCAGCAGGCGGCCCGTGATCCCAATGTCATCGCGATCAAGCAGACGCTTTATCGCACCTCATCGGACTCACCCATCGTCAAGACACTCGCGGAAGCCGCCGAGGCCGGCAAATCGGTGACGGCGCTCGTCGAGCTTAAGGCTCGGTTCGACGAGGAAGCGAATATTCGCTGGGCGCGCGACCTCGAGCGAGCGGGGGCGCAAGTGGTCTTCGGCTTCGTGGAGTTGAAGACGCACGCCAAGCTCTCGCAAGTGGTGCGTCGCGAAGCCGGCCAGCTCGCGAGCTATTGTCACGTGGGGACCGGCAACTACCATCCCGCTACCGCGAAGATCTACACGGATCTTTCGTATTTCACGGCCAATCCGGTGATCGCGCGCGACGTGGCCCGCATCTTCAACTTCATCACCGGCTATGCCGAGCCCGGCGAGCTCGAACGCATGAGCGTGTCGCCGGGGACGCTCAGGAAACGCCTTTTCAAGCATATCGAGGAAGAGATCGCCCATGCAGAGGCGGGTCGACCGGCCGCGATCTGGGGTAAATGCAACTCCCTGGTCGATCCGCAAATCATCGATGCGCTTTATCGGGCAAGCCGGGCCGGGGTGCGCATCGAGCTGATCGTGCGCGGCATTTGCTGCCTGAGACCTGGCGTGCCGGGTCTTTCCGAGAATATTCGCGTGAAGTCGATCGTCGGGCGCTTCTTGGAGCATGGCCGTATCTATTGCTTTGGCGGCGGATACGGACTTCCTCATGAAAAGGCCCATGTCTACATTTCATCGGCGGATCTCATGACGCGCAATCTCGATCGGCGGGTCGAGGCCATGCTGCCGATCGACAATCCGACCGTGCATGAGCAGATCCTCGATCAGATCATGGTGGCCAATCTGCGCGACAATCAGCAAAGTTGGCGCTTCACGCCGGAGGGAACAAGCGAGCGCATCGTGCCCAAGCCGGGGGAAGCGCCTTTCAATGCCCACCACTATTTCATGACCAATCCGAGCTTGTCTGGACGTGGACGATCTTTACGTGAATCAGGGCCGAAGCGCCTCTTTGAGAAGTCCGGCAAGCGCTGAGCGCCAGCCGATTCCGTTCCCCGGGCGCATGCCGCCCGCGGAACGCTTCGCCGTCGTCGACATCGGCTCGAACTCGGTGCGTCTCGTCGTCTTCGAGAAAGTGTCCCGATCGCCGCTAGTGCAATTCAATGAGAAGGCTTTATGCGGGTTGGGACGGGCCGTGCGCTCCAGCGGCCGTCTCGCCGATGATTCGGTGGCGAAGGCCCTTGCCTCCATAGCACGCTTTCGCATCCTCTGTGCGCAGATGAATGTCAGGCATGCGCGCGTGGTCGCGACAGCGGCGGCGCGCGATGCCGACAATGGTCACGATTTCCTTGCGCGGGTCGAGGAGCTCATGGGAGTGAAGCCGGAGCTTCTCTCCGGCGAACGCGAGGCGGAGCTCTCCGCGCTCGGCGTCGTCTGCGGCTTGCACGAGCCCGACGGCGTCGCGGGAGATCTCGGCGGCGGGTCCCTCGAGCTCGTCTCCCTCAAGAACGAAAGGATCGGGGAGGGCATCTCGCTGAAGCTCGGCGGCCTGACACTGATGGACGAGGCCGGCGGCTCGCTCAAGAAGGCCGAGAAGATCGTGCGCGAGACGCTCGAAAACGCTCCTGTGATGCGCCTCGTGAAGGGGCGTCCCTTCTATGCGGTCGGCGGCACCTTCCGGGCACTTGCCCGCTTGCATATCGGGCAGCGCGCCTACCCGCTCCACGTGATGCACGGCTATGTCATCCCGGTGCGCGATGCCGTCGAATTCGTGAAGCTCGTCGAGCGGGTCAATGCCGAAACGCTCGATTCGATCGCCTCGGTCAATGTGGCACGCCGCCCGCTCCTCGCTTATGGCGCGCTGGTGCTCGACGAGATCATCCGCATCGGTAAGCCCAAGGAGGTCGTGATCTCGGCAACGGGGGTGCGGGAAGGCCTCGTCTACGAGCAGCTCACCGAGGCGGAGCGCAGCGCCGACCCGCTCATCGTCGCGGCGAGCGAAATGAACGAGGCGCGGGCTCGCGATCCGGGTCACGCGATCGATCTCATCGCCTGGAGCGACGAGTTCTTCGCCACCTTGCCATTCGATGAGACGCTCGGCGAGGCGCGCTTGCGCCATGCCGCTTGCCTGTTGAGCGACATCGGCTGGAGCGCTCACCCGGATTATCGGGGCGAGCAAAGTCTCAATACGGTGGCGCATGCGCCTTTCTTCGGCATCGATCATCCGAGCCGAGCTTACCTCGCGCTCGCCGTCTATTTCCGTCATGCGGGCTTCTCGACCGATGCGCGCGGCGCGCCAAGCATTCGCGAGCTCGCAAGCGCCCGCGGGCTCGATCGGGCTCGCGTGCTGGGCGCAGCCTTCCGAGTCGCCTCGCTGATCGCTGCCGGCATGTCGGGAGTTCTCGGGCGCACGCCCCTGGTGCTCGAAGGCGGCAGGCTGGTGCTCACGCTTCCGGCCGGGCTCGGCTCGCTTGCGGGCGAACGCCTGATGAGCCGCATGAAGACACTGGGCAGGCTTCTCGGGCGCGAGCCATTGTTCCGGGTGCTGCCGGGATGAAGCTCAGGCCTTTCGTTGAAACGAGATTTCGCGTCAGGCCTGTTGCTATTTGTCTCCGGGCACCCCGTAGGACGGCGCTTGCTCGGGATTAAGAGCACGCGTCACATATTCGTTCATCTGCGGTTTATAGCGCCGCCACAGCTTGGCAAGCTCGCCGAGCGGATCGGTGTCATGCCAGTCGATTCGCAGATCGGCGACCGGCCAGGGGACATCGCCAACCATGACGAGGCCCGCTGAATGCACCGGCCCTGCCTCCCCGCCGGCGCGCAACCCCGCCATCATGGCTTCGACGAGGCGGTCACCCAAGTCGAGCCCTTCCGTTTCCTCGAAGCGCGCCAGCACACGAAAAGGGACCTCGGCGTCCTTGAGAAGGTTGCCGGCGGCGGCAGCGTTTCGGCCGAGGGCGACGGCATGGGTCCCGAGTGTCTTCGTCCCCGAGAAACCAGCGCTCTTTCCGCTCCGATCGAGAAGCACGAGCTGGCGATATTCGATGTGGGCGGCCTCGGACTTGAGACGCTCGAGCGCACCTTCGGCGTCAAGCCCCTCGGCAATCAGCGCAAGGCCTTTGGGCCCGAGTGTCGGGTCGGTTATGTTCTGCGTCGCGACCACCCCGGTGTGTGCCCGAGCGTGAGCACAACGGGCCGCGACCGCGGGGCTTGAAGAGGAAACCGCCATGCCAAGCATGCCGCTGCGCGAGCAATGTCCGAGGATCGAGAATGTCATTCGCCTGCCAAGCTTTGTGAAGTAGAAAACGAGATTATCCTTTGGCCCGAAACATGCCAATCTGGTCCGTCCCACGCATGGAGGCTGCTCATGTCGAAGATGATCCTTGCCCTTCTTGCATCGACCCTGATCGCACTCAGCGTGCCTTGCCTTGCCGAAAGCGGCGGCGGTGGAGGGGGCGGTGGTGGCGGCTATGGCGGCGCCGGCTTCGGCGCGAACAGCTATTACAACATCTGCCGGCATGAGGTGCGGGCGAAATTCTGCCCGACGGGCACATGTCCGAAAGGAACGAAAGCGATCAGGGATGCCCAGATCGCGCGCTGCGCGCGCCACTACGGCGGGGTGCGGATCAAAGGCTATTGATTTCGCCCAAAAGGGAGCCAGCCTTCATCAGCCGAGCTCTTCCGAGGGTCGGAACGCAAGGTAAAAATTTCGCCGTAAGGTCGACTGACGACGTTGAAGGACTCCGCGTGCAAGCCGCGAGCGTGACGAGGGTAAATCCCTCGCGACATTCCGCGATCAGAACGCGTTGCGTTTAGATGAGATCGGTAGCGTCAGGTTATTTTCTTGTTTTTCCGCATGATCTTGTCGCAAAAGTGGGCCACTTTTGCGGATCGTGCTCTAGACGCGCGTCTAGGGTGACGGCGCGGTCAGGCAATGGTACGCGACACAATCACCCCAGGCGGCAGTGGAGTTGGTCCATGGCGCACAAGCGCATCCGAAAGTTCAACACGCGCGTCACCTATCCCGAGCAGAAGCTCGACAACGACCTTTGCCAGGCGGTCGTCGCGCGCGGCACGATGGTTTTCGTGCGCGGCCAAGTCGGCCAGGATCTCGAGACCTCGAAAAGCGTTGCCATCGGGGATCCCGCGGGTCAGACAGAGAAAGCGATGGCGAACATCAAGATGCTGCTCGAGGAGTCGGGCGCCAAGCTCGAGCACATCTGCAAGATCACGATTTATATCATCGATCCGCGCTACCGCGAGCCGGTTTATCGCACCGTCGGCAAATGGCTCAAAGGCGTGCATCCGGTATCGACCGGCATCGTGGTCTCGGCGCTCGCGCGTCCCGAATGGCTGGTCGAAGTCGATGCAACGGCCGTGATCCCAGATCTCTAGTCCAGATGTGGGGTAATCCGCAAAAATGGACCAGCTTTTGCGGCAAGATCAGGCGAAAAATAAAACAAAACCTGACGCTACCGTTCCATCTAAACGCAACCCGCTCTGGGCGATGTTGCACGCTTGCGCACTACACTCATGTCTAACCATATTCCAACAATAAAATCGGCCGTCATTTGAGAGTGGTGCCATGCAGAAAACATTCAGGGTCGGTAGTCACGTGTGGTGGAATTCGGAAGGAGGCCGAGCGAGCGGGAGGATCGTGAAGGTTCATCGCATGGACGTGAATTACAAAGGCTATATCCATCACGCGACAAGAAAAGAACCGCAATACGAGATCAAAAGTGATGCGACCGATCACGTCGCCCTTCACAAGGGAAGCGTGCTCCACCGGGTCAGACGATAGCTCAATCTTCTTCACGATCGGACATTCGACGCGTCCGGTCGAGGAGTTCATCGGCTTGCTGCGTGAAGCAAATGTTCGGCTCGTGGTCGACGTGCGCAGCGTACCGCGCTCGCGTGCAAATCCGCAATACGACCGCGATGTTCTTTCGCGTGAGCTCGCAGCACATCAAATCGGATATGAGCATCTAACCGCGCTCGGCGGCTTGCGCGGCAGGCAGCGCGAAGTTCCGTCGGACGTCAACGCGTTTTGGCAAAATGAGAGTTTTCACAATTACGCGGATTACGCCCTCAGCCAAACATTCCGAGACGCACTGGCGCGGCTGCAGGAACTTGGTCATGCGTCCACCTGTGCCGTCATGTGCGCCGAAGCCGTATGGTGGCGATGCCATCGGCGAATCATCGCCGATTATCTGTTGGCCGCGCATGAGTGTGTGTTCCACATCCTGGGTCCCCATAATATCGTCCCGGCGCAAATGACGCAGGCGGCACGGCGGCGTTTGCGGGGAACGCTCATTTATCCGGCGCCAATAACTCGCAACTTGAATCGATAAATCGTCCGGCGTTTCGCGATGAACTATGGAGTAACAAAGCGTTTATCCAACGCGCGGATGGAGCATGACTATGGAGGCACCCATCGCAAATCCAGAAAGCACCGCTAAAATCGCCGGTCACCCCATCCATGCAATGCTTATCCCCTTTCCAATTGCGTTCTTCGTATAGGCATTCGTATGCGATTTGGTCTACTGGCAAACCAATAATGTCGCCTGGGCGAATGCAGCGACATGGTTGATCGGTGCCGGCATCGTCGTGGCGGTATTGGCAGCTCTAGCAGGTCTAACTGATGTCTTCGGCGAGCCCCGCATTCGTGCTCTCAACGACGCATGGTGGCACGCGGGTGGCAACGTGATCGTCGTATTGATCGAACTGTATAATTGGTACGCCCGCTATGAGCAGGGGACCGCGGCGGTGGTGCCAAAGGGCCTAATCCTTTCCTTGATTGTCGTTGTCATCCTCATCTTTACCGGCTGGAAAGGCTGGGAGATGGTTTATCGCCACCGTGTTGGCGTCGCAGACGAAGCGGCGACTGCCGACGGGCTGGCCGGTACGCAACGGAGGGTGGGTTAGGAACAACTCGCCGAGGCTATGAGCGCCGACGTCTGATCGTCCCGCAAAGCCGAGGACGAGCTGGCGTTGGTCGTCGAGCAGCTGGCCTATGGCCATTTTGACTCATTCGCGTTGACAGGTCCGATCTTCGCCTTGCCCGTAAATTGCGCGTCAAGGTCGATGCGAAGGAGATTCGCGTCCTAATGGACGGCCTCGGTCTCGACTGCGAAACCGGCAGCCTTCCATTCCGGAAATCCATCCTCGAGGCGAATGGCCTTGAAGCCTTTTGCACGCAGGGCGGCGACCGCCTCGAAGGCAAGCACGCAATAGGGACCGCGGCAGTAGGCGACGATCTCGACGTTCACCGGAAGCTCCTTCAGGCGACGATCGAGCTTGGACAAGGGAATGTTGCGGGCGCCGGGAAGATGACCTTCCGCAAATTCGTCTTCAGGACGCACGTCGAGCACCGTCACCAAGCCGTCGGCAATTCGACGACCCAAATCTTCCCGTGAAACGGCTTCCATCGAATCGCGCGCGTGAAAGTAGTCGCTTAGTACCCGATTGATCTCCGCCACATTGCGCTCGCCGACACGCCCGAGCGACTTGATGAGCGCGACCACCTCGGTCCCCCCCGCAAGATTATAAAACACATGCTTCCTGCGGCGCTGCGCGTCCACAAGCCGAGCCCGGCGCAGAATCTGGAGGTGGCGCGAAGTGTTCGCGAAGGTCATCCCCGATAACGCAGCGAGATCTTCGACCGACCGCTCGCGCTGCGCCAGATGCTCTAAAAGCTCAAGCCGGTTTGGGTGACCTAGCGCTTGGGCCAGCTTCGCGAGGCTCTCGAAAATCGCGTGCTTTGGTCCTCCTCTTGACAAGGCCGACTCCTTAATTAATCATTCAGTTGATTGATTGAATCACATTTACCACTTCGGCAGAAAGCGCGCAACCCAATGATCCTACGGCAATTTCTTCACGCTGACCCAGTGGGAATCTCATACCTCCTCGGTTGCGGAGGCAAGGCGACCGGGGCGGTGGTCGATCCCGTGGCTAATGTCGACACCTACCTCAGGGAAGCAGAGAAGGCCGGGCTCAAAATCAACTACGTCATCGATACCCATGTACATGCCGATCATCTCTCGACCGGGCGAGCGCTCGCTGGCGCTGCCGACGCCCAGTATGTCCTGTCGACCCGGGCCGACGTCGCCATTCCGTTCAAGGGCGTCAATGATAGCGAGGAGATCCAGCTCGGCAATGTCGTCATCAAGGTTCTGCATACACCTGGTCACACCCCGGAGCACATCTGCCTTCTGGTGACTGATCGCACCCGTGCCGACGAACCTTGGTTCATCGCCACTGGCCACACGCTCATGATCGGCGATCTCGGCCGCACGGAGTTGGCGGTGAGTGCCGAGGAAGGCGCAAAGGACCTCTTTCGCAGCGTGCAAAGGCTCAAGGACCTTCCGGACTATCTCGAAGTCTTCCCCGGCGCCTATGCCGGTTCGGTCTGTGGGCGCAGCTTGAGCGCCAATCCGGTCTCCACGCTCGGCTTCGAAAAGCGCCATAACAAGGCATTTCGCATCGACAGCGAAGCGGAGTTCGTCCGCTTTATGCTCAACGATATTCCACCAGCCCCGCGCGAAGCCGCCAGACTGCGCGCACTCAACTCCGGCCGCGGCACAGAGGCGGCCTAGTCGGATGGTGAGCTCGACCGGGGATGCGGCGACAGTCAAGCTCGGCCTGAGGGAGAACTGGCAGCAATTTTCGCTACTCGTCCTGATCAATGCATTCGTGGGCGGCATGGTCGGCATCGAGCGAACCGTCGTGCCTCTGATCGGTTCGGAAGAGTTCCACATCGAGTCCACGACGCTGATCGCGTCCTTCATCATCAGCTTCGGCATCGTCAAGGCCTTCGCGAACCTCGTCTCCGGGCAGTTCGCTGACAGCTGGGGACGCAAGCGCGTGCTCGTCATCGGCTGGCTGTTGGGACTTCCCGTTCCCTTCATGATCATCGCGGCGCCCAATTGGGGATGGGTGGTTGCGGCGAACGTTTTGCTGGGCCTGAGCCAGGGCTTCGCCTGGTCGATGACCGTGATCATGAAGGTTGATCTGGTTGGTCCTAAAAGTCGCGGTCTGGCGGTCGGTTTAAACGAATTTGCCGGATACTTTGCTGTAGGGGCGACAGCTTTCCTTACCGGGTATCTCGCCAGCCGCTACGGGCTGCGGCCAGTCCCAATCTACCTTGGCGCCATTTACGCGTGCGCCGGCTTAGTCCTGTCGATTCTCATGGTGCGCGACACCCGCCATCATGTCCGCCTCGAAACCCGCGGCTTGGCTAAGGCCGAAGCCACGCTCTCGTTCCGTGAAGTGTTCGCGCTGACCTCGTTCAAAAATCGGAATCTATTCGCTGCTTCACAGGCCGGGCTGGTCAACAACCTCAACGATGGCATGAGCTGGGGCATTTTCCCGCTATTCTTCACAGCGCTCGGGCTTGGCGTCGAGCGGGTGGGTATCCTGAAGGCGGTCTATCCAGTCGTGTGGGGCGTCGGTCAAACCATCACAGGCCCGCTGAGCGACCGTTGGGGCCGCAAAGGCCTGATCGTCGCGGGTATGTGGGTTCAGGCTGCGGGGCTCTTCCTGACCGGGCTCACGGGCCAATTTGGCTGGTGGCTCCTGGCGAGCATCTTGCTTGGCGTTGGCACCGCGATGGTCTATCCATGCCTTATCGCGGCAGTCTCCGACGCTTCCCATCCGAGTTGGCGAGCCCGCTCATTGAGCGTGTACCGCTTCTGGCGCGATCTTGGTTACTCGATCGGCGCGCTTTCCGCCGGCCTTATCGCTGATCGCTTCGGCTTCGCAGCGGCAATTCTTGCCATCGCCGCTCTCACTTTCATGTCGGGCGTCATCGTCGCGATCGCCATGCGCGAGCATCGGTGACGCTGTCCGCCCAGCGCCCGCTAAACGGCTCCTCGTTTTTTGTCAGCAGCATCGGCGTCGATATTTGGCACGATTGCCTGAAATCGCAGCCGCTCAGCGACGCCTCCTTCTCATCCGCTTTGCATTCCCCAACGCCTGATCGTGCGCGCCTCGAGGAAGCGGAAGATCACGCCTTCGACCACAAGGCCAACCGCCATCACGGTGAGCAGCCCAGCGAAGACCGAAGCGGTATCGAGCGTATTGCGGTTCTCGAAGATGAACCAGCCGAGCCCGCCTTGCCCTGACGAGACACCGAACACGAGCTCCGCCGCGATCAGCGTGCGCCAGGCGAACGCCCAGCCGATTTTGAGGCCAGCGAGAATCGCCGGAAAGGCCGCGGGAACGAGAATCTTGAAGACGAAGCCCATGCCCCGCAAGCCGAAGGTGCGGCCAGCCATGCGCAGGGTTTCCGACACCGAGAGAAAGCCCGAGTGCATGTTGAGCGCGACGGCCCAGAGCACTGAATGCACGATCACGAAGATGAGCGAAGGCCGCCCGAGCCCGAACCATAGGAGGGCGAGCGGCAGCAGCGCGATTGCGGGCAAGGGGTTGAACATCGCCGTGAAGGTGGAGAGGAGATCGGTGCCGATCCTTGTCGTCACCGCGGCGGTGGTGAACAGCGCCGCGATCGCGAGGCCGAGAGCATAACCGGCGACAAGCGTTTGCAGCGTCACGGCGAGGCGTTGTGGGATCACGCCCGAGGCGATGCCGTCGCGCAGGGCTTGCAGCGTTTCGAGAAAGGTCGGGAATGTGAGGGGGCTTGCGAGCCAGCGCGCGTAGAGCTCCCAGGCAAATGCGAGGAGGACGAGGATCACGCCGCGCCGAAACGCCGCATTCGCACCGAGCCGTTCGGCGAAGGAGAGCGGCTTTGCCACGTCGCCGAGGCCTACGGGCGCCGTGACCTTCCGCTCGAATTCGGGGCGAGTTGGCGCAAGCATCGTGCTGGTATCGGTCATGGCGCAGGCCTCCTCTCTTGCGAGATCGCTTCGCCATCGAAAAGCATGTGCGAGATGCGCGACGTCAGTTGCTGGAAAGGCGGAGCGTCCCTGTCGCTTTGCGCGAGCGCGCTATTGAGCTCGGCTCTCACCTGTCCAGGATGAGGCGAGAGCACGACGATGCGCGACCCGATCACCACCGCCTCCTCGATCGAATGGGTGACGAAGACGAGTGTGAAGCGCACATCTTGCCAGAGCTGCAAAAGCTCATCCTGCATCTTGCGCCGGGTGAGCGCGTCGAGCGCCGCGTAAGGCTCGTCCATGAGAAGCACGTCGGGCTTCATCGCCATGGCCCGGGCGATCGCGACCCGCTGCTTCATGCCGCCGGACAGCATATGCGGGTAGGCATCGGCGAATTTCGCGAGGTTGACCTTGGCGATGGCGTCACACGCCCTTGCCCTCGCCTCGTCGCGGGGCACACCGTTCACGCTCATGGGAAACCTGACATTGGCGCTCACCGTCTTCCAGGGCAGGAGCTGATCGAACTCCTGGAACACCATCATGCGATCGGGCCCGGGTCCGTCGACCGGCTTGCCCTTGAGGCAGATCGAGCCTTCGACCGGCTTCAGAAAGCCGGCGATCGCCTTGAGAAGTGTCGACTTACCGCAGCCGGAAGGCCCGAGCAGCACGAGCCGGTCGGTCTGGTGGATGTCGAGGCTCACGCGGTAGGTCGCTGTGACGAGATGGTTCGGCGTTTTGTACTGAAGCGTGACGCCATCGACGTTGACGAGCGCGGGCTCGGCTCGTGCTGAAGTCTTCGTCCGCTCGGTTTGGATTTCGTTCATTCGGCGGTCTCGAAAACAGGGCGGGTGATCCCGCCGTGAGGCTGGTGTTTATCAGTTGGGGAGCGCCAGGTGAATTACCGCGCTCACAAGGAGCGTCCGCCATCGACGCGGATGGTCGTGCCGGTGACAAAGGTGAGATGGGTGGCGCAGGCGAGGATTGTCGCCGCGATGTCGTTCGCGCTCGCGATGCGCTTCAAGGGGGTGGCGGCGGCCGCCTTGGCATTGAATTCTGCGCCGCGTCCCGGCACGAAGCTCGTGTCCACCGCGCCGGGCGCGACGCCGACGACGCGCACCTGAGGAGCGAGCACGCGGGCGAGCGATTTCGTCATAACGTCAATGCCGGCCTTCGCGGCACCATAGGCGATGTTCGAGCCATTGCCCGAGCTGCCGGCGACGGAGGACACCGAGACGATGAGCCCATCGCCAGACGCCTTCAGGAGAGGTGCGAAGGTGCGGATTGCCGCAAATTGGCCGCGCCAGTTGACCGCGAACATGCGGTCGATGAATTCATCATCAAGCGCGTCGAGATCGCCATGCGGCACCGGCTTGGTGAAGCCCGAGGTGTTCACGAGAATGTTGAGGCGCGAGAAGGCCCTCTCGACCGATGCGCGCAATGCGATGAGCGATGAGGTGTCCGCCACATCGGCCGGAAAAGCGGCGTGATCCTTGCCGGGAAGATTGCCGAGGATCGCTTTGGCGGCGGATTCCTTCTCTTTTCCGGGCCGGTGCGTGATCGCGACCCTGGCGCCTGCTTCGGCCAAAATTTGCGCCGTCGCGGCACCGATGCCGCCCGCGCCGCCGATGACGAGCGCCGTCTTTTCGGCGAGCGAAGTGGGGTCGATCATGGGTCGGCGAATCTCCGTTTCGGGGGAAGAACGTCTTGGATGAGACCGTCAGGCGACCTTGCCGGCACCTTGGCCCTGCTCCCTTGGGAGCGCTCAAGCATTGAAAGCGTGTTAAAGGCAAGGGCGCGCTTCCTCCCGAAAGAGGAGATATTCGTGGGCCTCCTGCTTCCCGTTCTCCTCGGATCCGTCCGTTCGGACCGCCAGGGCATCAAGGCTGCGCGCTACATCATTACGCAGCTCGAGGGGCGCGGGCACGAGCCCGTGCTGATCGATCCCCTGGAGAAGAAGCTCCCTTTGCTCGATCGCATGTACAAGGAATATCCGAAGGGGAAGGCGCCGAAGGTTCTCGAGGAGCTTGCGGTGCTTTATCGCCGCGCTGACGGATTCGTGATCGTGACTGGCGAATACAACCAATCCGTTCAGCCGGCGCTCAAGAACCTCCTCGACCATTTTCTCGAGGAGTATTTCTGGCGTCCCTCCACGATCGTCTCCTATTCGGCGGGGCGCTTCGCCGGTGTGCGCGCCGCCGTCGCGCTCAGAACGATCCTCGCCGAACTTGGCATGCCGAGCCTGCCCTCCGTGCTTTCAATCCCGACGATCGGGAGCACGCTCAACGAGGATGGGACCTGCAACGAAGCCTGGATCGACAAGGCGGCACAGCGCTTTCTTGCTGAATTCGAATGGTATGCCGAGGCTCTTGCCGCGAAGCGAAAGGAAGGAACGCCTTATTGAGGGAAGCTGCCCCTGCCATCTGAATGAAATAGCCGGCACGTAATTTTCTTTCTGGTGGGTTGACACCATATGGTAAAATAGGCCATATCTGACTTCGGGTGAAGGCCGAACTGCTTTCCATGAGCGCATCGACTACGATGACGGTGGCATCGTCGAACTGGTGCTTTGGCGCGTTCCCATGCCCGTCCCACCGTCAACGCACCATCTGAAGTATTCACTGTTCTACGGCCGGCCAGGCGTTCGGGAGGTGGCCTACGACAACGAGCGTGGAAAGGCGACCACCGGCATTTTAGGGACTCCGAAACAGAATACGTCTTCCGCGGTGTTGAGCAATTGGTGGCAGACTTCTGGTTCGATGTTTGGAAGTTGCGAGGTGGCGGGAAATGAGCCGCGTGAAAATCACGGTCGGCGGCGCGATGGAAAAGGAAACTTCGCAGCGTTTCATCGACGCTTGGCACCGCGCGGAGCGCGGCGAGAGGTTCCATGAGCGTCACTTGTCTTTTGAAAGCTGGGATGCTCTCACCCGTGTTCTGACCAGCAAGCGGTTGGAGCTGTTGCGCCACGTCCACAGGCACGATGTGACCAGCGTCCGCGCCTTGGCCAAGGCGCTGCGACGTGACTACAGCAATGTCCACGCGGATGTCCGAGCCTTGATGGAGGCAGGACTTCTTGATGCCCCGGGAGGCAGCGTGCGTGCGGACTATGACGTGATCGAAACCAAGATCGCAATTTGAACAACTGCCCTCACGAACCCGATTGCGGCTTCGGCGGCAGGGGCTGGACCGGCGCTCCAGGGCCGATCTTCTGAAGGTTGCCCGTGATGATCTGGTCTCCCTCGTGCACGCCCTTCGTCACTACGACGAGCTCGCCCGCAGTCGGACCCAGCGTGACGAGGCGCTGCTCGGCCTTGTTGTCGGTCCCCACGACGTAGACGTATTTGCCGAGCTGGCTCGAGCCCAGCGCGGTCTGCGGCACGAGGAGCGCATCGGGCTCGTCTCGAAGATGCAGACGCGCCCGCACATATTGGCCAGGGAGAAGCGCAAAATCGCCATTTGCGATGGTGGCACGCGCCGTGATGGTGCCCGTCGCCCGATCCACCACATTGTCGAGGAAAGTGAGCTCGCCCTTGTGGTGCGCCTCGGTCTCGGCCGGCACCAGAACCTCGACTTCGACCTTGCCGACCGCGTGGGCCTTCTGAATATCGGGGAGCTCTGCCTCACTCGGGTTGAAGGTGACGTAGATCGGATCGAGCTGGACCAAGGTGTTCAGCGTCGTGCCGCCGACGCTCACAAGCGTCCCGATCGGGGCCTGGTTTCGTCCGATGCGTCCGGAGAAGGGCGCGCGAATTTCGGCGTAGCTCAGATTGAGCTGCGCCGTGCGGATCGCCGCCTGATCCATGGTGACTGCGGCTTGCGCCTGACGCATCGCGCTCTCGCGCTGATCGAGCGTGTCCTTGGCGACGAAGCCGCTTTTCACGAGCTCGTCGCCTCGGTTGAAATTGGCGCGTGCATAATCGAGGGAGGCGGCGTCGCGTTGTGCCTGTGCCGATGCCTGGTCGAGCGCCGCCTGCAAATCGCGCGGATCGATCCGGTAAAGAAGGTCGCCTTCCTTCACATCCGCGCCGTCGGGCGCGACTTGCGCCGCGATATAACCGGTCACGCGTGCCTGCAGCGGGATATTGCGGATCGATTCGGTGCGGCCTGAATATTCGAGATAGATCGGCACCGTCTTCTTCACCACGGGCGTCACCGGCACCGGCATGGCAAAGCCGTGCTGCGTGGGAGGTGGGGCGGCGCCGCCTTTCTCGCCAAAGCGATCAACGAAATAGAAGGCCGTGGCGGAGCCCGCCGCGAGCAGCACCACTGTCGTCAGAGCGAGCTTCCAGCCGCGCATCGTATCACTCTCCTGCCTATTCCGCGGCCTTGGCTTTGGGCTCAAAGCGATAGGGCGCCGGCTCAGGTGCAGCTTTCTCGGCCTCGCGACCCTCACGCAGGCGCTCGATCATCGCGTAGAAGATCGGCACGAACACGAGCGTCAAGATGGTGGCAGCGAGCATGCCGCTGAACACGGTCGTGCCTATCGATTGGCGGCCCGCGGCGCCCGCCCCATGCGCGAACATCAGTGGCAGCACGCCGAGGATGAAAGCAAACGCGGTCATCAATATGGGGCGCAGCCGAAGCCGCGCGGCCTCCATCGCGGCCTCGACGATGCTCAAGCCTTCTTCTCGCCGACGTCGCGCAAATTCGACGATGAGAATCGCGTTCTTGGCCGAGAGGCCGATGAGCATCACGAAGCCGATCTGCGAATAGACATCGATCTGGATCTGCCGGATCCAGAGGCCGGAAAGCGCGCCGAAGAGAGCGAGCGGGACAGTGAGCAGCACCATGAAAGGCATGGTCCAGCTCTCATACTGGGCCGCGAGGATCAGGAAGACAAAAACCAGAGCGAGCGCGAAAACGAGCGTCGCGACAGAGCCCGCCTTGAGCTCCTGATAAGTGATGCCGGTCCATTCATAGCCGAAATCGGCGGGCAGCACCGACGCGGCCACGCGTTCCATGGCGGCGATCGCCTGGCCCGAGGAGTAGCCGGGCGCCGCGCCGCCATTGATGAGTGCGGAGCCATAGTTGTTGTAATGAGGCACCGTCTCAGGCCCTACGATAGGCTTCAGCTTGCCAAGCGTGCTGAGCGGCACCATCCCGCCGGAGGCGTTACGCACGTAAAGCCGCGACAGATCCGAAGCTTCGGCACGCGCCCCCTTGTCGGCCTGGAGCGTCACCCGGAAAGTGCGGCCGAAGAGGTTGAAATCGTTCACGTACAACGAACCGAGGAAGATCTGCAGCGTGTTGAACACGTCCGGCAGATTGAGGCCGAGAAGCTTGGCCTTCGTGCGGTCGAGGTCGTAGTTGAATTGCGGAGTCGAGGTGCTGAAGGACGTGAACAATTGCTGCGCGTTCAGTTCCTTCTGCTTGCGGGCTTCGGCAAGCAGCGCTTGCGCCACGTCGTTCAGTGCGACGCTGCCGCGGCCGGTGAGATCCTCCAACTGGAACTCGAAGCCACCCGTTGCGCCAAGGCCCGGGATCGAAGGCGGATCGAAGCTGAGCGCGAAGGCGTCGGGGATTTGCATCAAGGCCGGCCGGACTGCCGAGACGATGCGCGAGGCCGTCTGCTCGGGGCCGCGTTCGTCCCAGGGCTTCAGGATCGCGAATTCGACACCGGCATTCGATTGGCTCGCGAAAGTGAGAAAGTTGAAGCCGCTGATCGATACGACATCTTGCACGCCCGGCGTGCGCAGCAAGCTTTCGCGCACCTGCTTTGCGACCGCATCCGTGCGTTGCAGCGAGGCGCCGTCCGGAAGCTGGATCACCACGAAGAAATAGCCTTGATCCTCGACGGGCAGGAAGGTCGACGGAATGCGCAGGGACACCGCGTAGGTCGCGGCAATTCCCGCCGCGAAGAGCCCCAGCATCGCCCAGCGCATGCGAACGAGGAAACGCACGCTCCTCGCGTAGGAATGCGCAAGCCAGGTGAAACCTGCGTTGAACCATCTAAACAGCGCGAAACGCGCCGGAGGGCGCTCTCGCAGGAACGCGGCGCAAAGCGCGGGACTGAGCGTGAGCGAATTGAAGGCCGAGATCGCAACCGAAATGGCGATCGTCAACGCGAATTGATTGTAGAGCCGGCCGGTAACGCCGGGCAGGAAGGCGACAGGGATGAACACCGCCATCAGCACGGCAGTGGTGGCGATGATCGGCCCAATCACCTCCGTCATGGCCTTGCGCGCAGCGGCGAGGGGGCGCAGCCCGGCCTCGAGCTGGCGCTCCACATTCTCCACGACGACGATGGCATCATCGACCACAAGCCCGATCGCAAGCACCATGCCGAGGAGGCTCAAGGTGTTGAGCGAAAAGCCGAGGAGCTTCATCACGACAAGGGTGGCGACGAGCGACACCGGGATGGCGACGCTCGGGATGATCGTGGTGCGCCAGCTCTGCAGGAAGACGAAAACCACGGCAACGACAAGCAGCAAAGCCTCCGTCAGCGTGAACAGCACATCGCGCATCGAGGCGGAGACGAAACGCGTCGTGTCATAGCGCATCGCGTAATCGATGCCCTTGGGGAACCGCTTCGCGAGTTCCGCCATCTTGTCCTGGACATGCTTTTGCAGATCGAGCGCATTCGAGCCCGGCATCTGGAAGACCCCGAGAACGATCGTCGGTTTGTCGTCGAGGAAAGCCGAGGATGAATATTGCAGGGCGCCGAGCTCGATGCGCGCCACGTCGCGAAGATGCACAACCGCACCACCATTAGGCGCGGCGCGAAGAATTATGTCGCCGAACTGTGCCGGATCGCTCAAGCGGCCAAGCGCGTTCACCTGCACTTCGAAGGGTGTGCCGGGGGGCGCCGGTTCCTCCCCGATCTTGCCCGCCGCGACTTGGACGTTCTGCTCGGCGACGGCGTTTTGAACATCGACTGCGGTGATGCCGAGCTCGGCCATCTTGTCAGGGTTGAGCCAAATGCGCATCGAATAACGCCGCTCTCCGAAGATCACGACATCGCCAACACCGGGAAGTCGCTTCAGCGGATCGGCAATTTGCAAGTAGGCGTAGTTGCTCAAGCCGACGGCATCGACCGAGTTGTCCGGCGAAAACAGATTGACGATCAGGACGAAGTTCGGATTTTGCTTGGTGATCGTGACGCCGCCTTGGTTGACGATGCCCGGCAGCGAGGAGGCGGCTTGCGAGACGCGGTTTTGCACGTCGACCGCGGCAACCTCGAGCGGGTAGCCGACATCGAAGGTGATGGTGATCGTCGATGAGCCGTCATTGGCGCTCACCGAGGACATGTAGGTCATGCCGGAGACGCCATTGATCTGCTGCTCGAGCGGCGTCGTCACCGTGTCCGAGACGACTTGAGCGCTGGCGCCAGGGTAATGCGCGCTCACCACCACTTGCGGCGGCGTGATCTCGGGGAATTGCGAGACGGGAAGCAAACGATAGCAAACCGCGCCCGCGAGCACCATGATGATGGCGATCGCGGATGCGAAGATCGGCCGCGAGATAAAGAAGTTCACCATGCGATCTGGGCCCGCGAGCTTCCCGTCAGGCTGCCACCACGCGCACGCAAAGGCGCAGCCTTCGCCAGGGCCAGCGAAGTTTCATTCGTCGTGAGCGGTGCGGTCGGCAAGACTCCAACTGCGTATCCTCGTAACACAATTTGCTGGAAATTCGTGGTCCGGCGCAGTCGTTTTCTGCGCGTCACAGAAAAGAGACAAAATGAACAGCGTGCTCCCGAAAAGCCGAAGCAAGCTCCCTTACGTTTTTTGCGTGCCACCTTTTATTCGACAGCGCTCCAAGATGCAAAGCCAAAGGCTTGCGTCTTATGCGCGCGCCCTTTGGCTCAGGCGCTCTTCGCTGGCTTTTTGAGCACTGCCAAACGCTTGAATTCTTGAGATTTTTTGTAATGGGCATCAAGCGGATAGCAACCCGAAACGAGGCCGTTCCTCGGTGCCGTGGTGCAATCGCTGAATGTGCGGCAAAGCCGCTTCCTTTGCACGGGCCTGCCTTCGAGAAGCTCGCGCGGCAGCTCGGGATAAGCGAGCAGCATGCGCCCGAGACCAACCAAATCGGTCCAATTGAGGCGCAATACCGCCTGGGCCACATTCGGCAGGAATTCCTGCAGATAAGTATAGCCGGAGCCCATCACGCAAAAGTCGGGATACGCCTCTTTGAGCCGCCGCACGGTTTCGAGATGGCGCATCACACCGATAAGCGGGTCCTCAGGGGGAAAATAGCCGTCGGAAGGAGGGTAGAGGGCGGGGCGCGTGACATGCGGGTTGTAGTAGGGGCTCGCGAGAGTCACGTTCACGAAGCGAATATCGAGGCCACGCAAGATTTCGAAAAGCGCGAAGGGCTCCGCGAGATCAATCTCGGTCGGGTTCTGCGGGTCGACGCCGAACGCGTAGAGGTAAGGCAAGAGGGACGAGAATTGTTCCGGAATCCCGGGGCCGAGCGCATCGGGCTTGGAACGCGCAGGATCAGCACGGAAGGGCACGACATCGGCGGCGCTCAGTCTCACGCCGATGCCGAGCCCCGGCACTTCTGTCCTGATCCCTGAGACGACCTCGCGCAGGAAGCGGGTGCGATTCTCGAGGCTTCCGCCATAAGGACCTGGCCGCGTATGGGCGCTCAGGAACTCATGAGCGAGATAACCGTGGCAATGCTTGATATCGACGAAATCGAAGCCGCATTCATGCGCCCGTTTCGCCGCGATCACGAAGTCGTCGACGAGGCGACGAATCTCGTCGTCGCTCATCACGTGCCGGTCATCGGGGTGGCCGAACTTCCGATCCAGCAGCGGGTGCCGGTAGGCAATCACCGGCTCGAACCTCTTATGGTCGTGCGGCTTGCAGAAGCGGCCGGAATGAGTGAGCTGCAAACCGATCACAAGACCCTCATCGCTCGCCATGGCTTCGCAATGGGCGTCCACCAAGGCCTCGCGCAAGCGAGCGATCGAGGATTGCGTCGAGGCCGACATCACGAGCTGGTTCGGATTGGCGCGCCCGTCAGGACGAACCGCGACCGCCTCCCCGCCCCACACCAGCTTGCCGCCGCTCGCGCCGAAGCGCCGCCAGCGCCTCAGCGTGTTGTCGCTCGGCCGCCCATCGAGCTCGCCATCCCAGCCCTCCATCGGATTGAGCGCGAGACGATTGCCGATTTTCATGCCCGCGATCTCGATCGGCGCTGCGAAGGCCGAGCTCGCTCCACTCGCGACGATGTCGTCACAAGGCATGTCGAGGCCAAGCGCGGCAAGATGGGCCTGAAAAGCGGCGATGCTGCCGAATGATGCGAGCTTGGGGAATTCGCCGAATTTCATGCAAGCTTCACTTCAACGAATGGAGTTTTGCATTTACCCTACTCTCAGAGACATGGGCAACGAGCCGTTCACGATCGCATCGGATTGAGGATCCGGACGCCGGAGAAATCCCTCTCGTTGTCCGTCACCACGACGCACTCGTTCGCGTCGGCAATGGCAGCGATCATCATGTCGAGGCCACTGCGCGGCCGACCGGCTGCCCTTCCCTCTGCCATTAGTCGCCCCCAAATGAGACCAGCCTCTTCGTCGAATGGTAGAACGCGGCCCGCAAACAGTGCCGGAGGTCCTTCTGGACTCGAGAACCACGCATCCAGCAGGTCACGCTTGCGGCCACGGGGTGTCTGCAAGATGCCGCGCCATAATTCGCCGAGAGTGAGGGAAGCAATGAACAGATCTTCATCACGCTGAGCCGACATCCAGGTGGCGAGTGGCTCCGATGGCCGAGGCTTGACGAGGTTGCTGATAATGTTCGTGTCGAGGAGATATCGGTTCACAGCTCGACTTCACGTCCCTCTTCACGTGGGCGCGTCATGTCGAGATCCGAGCCCACGAGCGGTGACCGGCGCAAGGCTTTCAGGATGTTGCCAGACGCGGGATCTCCTCCAGAAAGAGCCCTTTGCACCGTTTGCCGGATTCGCGCTGCTTCCGGACCTTTCTCGAGCAACTTCCGAGCGAGCCCCCGGATGAGGTCGCGATCGGCGCCGAGTGCCTGGAGCTCGAAGCGAACGATGCCACGCCCGGCCAGCCGAGCTCGGTAGTTCTCGATCGCTCGCTCCTGGGCGCTCTTGCTCATTCGCCGGCCTCGTCATTGCATCTCATATATCCGGTTATATAGCCGAATTTCGGGCAGCTGCAAGGCGAGGAAGCGAAGTTCCACCTGGCGCCCCGACCTCGGCCGTATTTGGCAACCACGAACGTGACTTCTGGAACGCCTCACATTCGCATAGCTCCCGCGCGTACGAAGAACCTTGATGATCGCTGGTCATTCCTCCAATCCCTCCCCATCTCCCGCATCTCATCAATCCAAGGCTCACGAGAATTGAAGGTGAGCACAATTTGGAGCGCCTTCGCCCATGAGCAATCTTGACCGCGAGCGTGTGCTCGAAGTCCGCCACTGGACCGAACAACTCTTCAGCTTCAGCACGAGCCGCAGCCCCTCATTTCGCTTCCAGAGCGGCCAATTCACCATGATTGGCCTCGATGTCGAGGGCAAACCGCTGTTGCGCGCCTACAGCCTTGCAAGCGCGAATTACGAGGAGAAGCTCGAATTCTTCAGCATCAAGGTGCAGGACGGGCCTTTGACGTCGCGCCTGCAGCACCTCAAGCCGGGCGATACCGTGCTCGTCAACCGCAAGGCGACCGGAACTCTCGTTCATGACAATCTCATCGCCGGGCGCACCCTTTACCTTCTCGGCACAGGCACCGGCCTCGCGCCTTTCCTGAGCATCATCAAGGATGCCGATACTTACGATCGCTATCAGAAGATCGTGCTCGTGCATGGGTGCCGGCAGGTTGCCGAGCTCGCCTATGGGGAGTTCATCCAGCGCGAGCTGCCGGATCACGAATTCCTCGGCGACCTCGTACGCGGCAAGCTCATCTATTATCCCACCGTGACGCGTGAGCCTTTCCGCAATCGTGGCCGCCTCACCGATCTCATCACGTCGAACACGCTTTCGGACGATCTTGGCTTGCCGCCGCTCGATCCCGAGCACGACCGCGTGATGCTCTGCGGGAGCCCCTCGATGCTGAAGGATTTGCGCGCCCTTCTCGACGAACGCGGCTTCCTCGAAGGCAACCATGCGACGCCCGGCCATTACGTCATCGAGCGCGCTTTCGTGGAGAAATAGGCGCGTCGAATTTTTTGTCAGCGCACCCAGGAAGGCCAATACCGCCGCGTTTGTCCGCCTCGCAAGTGCGCTCTTTTTCGTTGACTGATCCGGCAGGAC
>JAFAQA010000219.1 GCA_019246665.1 Hyphomicrobiales bacterium | reverse complement strand
GACCGGTTGCGCGCCGATATCGCCAAGATCGAGGCGAAGCTCGCCAATGCCGACTTCCTCAAGCGCGCACCCGAGGAGGTGGTCGAGGAGCAGCGCGAGCGGCGCGAAACGGCGCTCGCGCGCATCGCCAAGCTCGAAGAGGCGCTGAGAAGACTTGGGTAACCTGGAGGAGGGTGCGCCAAAAATTGCTCCGCCTTGGCACTGATCCTGAGTCACGTCCAGGCTCGTTCGCGAATCCCGATTACGCAAAAAATCAGCATGCTTTAAACAGCTATTCTTCGTAGAGCTCGCGCAGCGTCTTGAGAACCCGTCTGAGTACGGCGTCCGGGACGGCTCCAAGCTTTTTCAACAGCCTTTGCTTGTCGAGGGCACGACTTTGCTCAAGCAGAATGAGGCCGGTCACGCCGCGAAACTTCACGGGGACCCGAAAACCGGCCTGTCTGCTACCCGAGGTCATGGGCGCAACGATGACCGTTCGCAAGTGACCGTGGATCTCAGACGGAGAAATAATCAGACACGGTCGAGTTTTCTTTATTTCACCGCCGACAGTTGGATCGAGTGTAGCGAGCCAGACCTCTCCGCGGGTTACCATTCGAGGCTTTCATCGCCTTCGTTGGAAAATTCGGGCCAAACCAATTCATCGTCACCAGCTTCCGCGAGGCGTTTGGCGTCTTCGGCCCAGCCGTTTCGCGGATGCGCGCGAGCGCGCTCGATCACGAGCCGACCCGCTTCCACCTTCAGCTCGACGCTATCACCCGGTTTCGCTCCGATCTCGGAAAGAAGCGGCTTTGGAATGATCACACCGGCGGAATTGCCGAACTTCCTGAGCGCGCTCAACATGGTGCTGTCCTCTGCCAAATGCTCATGTAGCACGGAGTTGAGATGGTTACAACAATGTTATAACGAGAGACGTGCGCGTCTACGCCCCGATCACGCGCTTCTGGAACCCTCTCGCCGCCATCACCGGCTTTTTCGACGAGATGATGCGCGAGTTGATGCCCTGCCAGCCGATCTCGCCCGAGAGGCGGCCAAATTCGATTTTCGGGCAGCGGTTCATCACGACCTTGATGCCGACAGCCTCGGCGCGCGCGGCCGCTTCATCGTTGCGCACCGAAAGCTGCATCCAGATGACCTTGGGCTTCGGCTCGAGCGTCAGGGCTTCGTCGACGATGGGACCGGCGGCTTGCGAGTTCCTGAAGATCTCGACCATGTCGAGGGGTTCGCGGATATCCTTGAGCCTCGCCACCACCTCTTGCCCAAGGATCTTCTGGCCGGCGAGCCCGGGATTGACCGGGATCACCTTATAGCCGCGCTCGGAGAGATATTTGAGGACGATGTAGCTCGGCCGTGCCGGATTGGCGCTCGCGCCGACAAGCGCGAGCGTCTTGGTCGTCGTCAATATGCTCTTGATGTAGGCGTCGGGATAGGAATCGTGGTTCAAGGCGGCCTCACTCAAAGCTTTTGTGGATTGCCGGGCAGGACTTCGATTTCATAAGCGGTCCCGTCGGTATCGGTCATGGTTCCCTTGGCGCCACCCGGATCGAGCTTGATCGTGTAGCAGGTCTCGTCGTCATCGTCGGGAAATTCCTCGCACAAATCATCACCGTCGCTCGACCATTGTCCCGAAGCGACTTCGCCTCCACGCTGCATCTTCACCGTTCCCCCCTTGTCGTAGAAGGCGAAGTAGGGGAGGCCGCCGGCAGTTCCCGTCATCGTGTTGCCGACCAGTCTTTCAACCGCGGCATGGCCTTCGATCCCGAGCGCAGGCGAAGGGGGTTGTTGCTGGGCCAGCACCTCAATCGGCATCAGGCCCAAGATCGAGACCACGAGCGCCGTTTTCAACGTCATGCCTTCGAGCTTTGCGCTTCGAGCTCCTTTCCGATGTTGCGGAAGGAGCAGAAGCGGATCCGAAAACGCGCGTGAAAATCGTGTCGACATGCTTGAGATGATATCCAAGATCGAATTCGGCAGCGATCTCGTCTTCGGAAAGGTAGTGTCGCACATCGGAATCTCGCATGAGGAGCGTGCGGAAATCGCCTTCGCCCCGCCAGACCGGCATCGCGTTTCGCTGCACGAGCCGATAAGCTTCCTCGCGCGAGGCTCCTTTCTGGGTGAGCGCCAGCATGACGCGCTGCGAGTTCACAAGGCCGCCGAGGCGGTCGAGATTCTTCTTCATGGTCGCCGGGTAGACGAGAAGCTTGTCCACCAGGCCGGCAAGTCGCGCCAAGGCGAAATCAAGCGCGATGGTCGCGTCGGGCCCGATCACGCGCTCGACCGAGGAATGCGAGATATCGCGCTCATGCCATAAAGCGACGTTCTCCATCGCCGGAAAGGCGTAGCCGCGCACAAGCCGCGCGAGCCCGGTGATGTTCTCCGAGAGCACGGGGTTCCTCTTGTGCGGCATCGCCGAGGAGCCCTTTTGGCCCTCCGAGAAGAACTCCTCCGCCTCGTAAACCTCGCTGCGCTGAAGATGGCGTATCTCGATCGCCAGGCGCTCTATCGAGGAGGCGATGACGGCAAGCGTCGCAAAGAACATGGCGTGGCGGTCGCGCGGGATGATCTGCGTCGACACCGGTTCGACGGTGAGCCCCATCTGCTGCGCCACATACTCTTCGACGCTTGGATCGACGCTCGCGAAGGTGCCGACCGGCCCCGAGATGGCACAGGTCGCGATCTCGGCTTGCGCGGCGACGAGGCGGGCCCGGGCGCGGGAGAATTCGGCGTAAGCCGCCGCAAGCTTCAGGCCGAAGGTCAAGGGCTCGGCATGGATGCCGTGCGAGCGCCCGATCGTGGGGGTCAGCTTGTGCTCGAAGGCACGGCGCTCGAGCGCGCCGAGCAAAGCGTCGAAGTCCTCGAGGAGGATGTCGCAAGCGCGCTTGAGCTGCACCGCAAAGCAAGTGTCGAGCACGTCGGAAGATGTCATGCCCTGATGCAGGAAGCGGGCTTCGGGGCCGACGATCTCATTGAGATGGGTGAGAAAGGCGATGGTGTCGTGCTTCACCTCGCGCTCGATCTCGTCGATGCGCTCGACATCGAACACTGCATCCTTGCCCTTTGCCCAGATCGTCTCGGCCGCCTCGCGCGGAATGACGCCAAGCTTCGCCATCGCGGTTGCCGCGTGCGCCTCGATTTCGAAGAGGATGCGAAAGCGCGTCTGCGGCTCCCAGATCGCGGCGATGGCGGGGCGGGTGTAGCGGGGAAGCATCGCGAGTCTTTAAGCCATCTCGCCGCGCGCGGCGGCGGCCGATTGGCGAATGGCGGCGATGTTCTCGCCATAAGCTTGCGGGCCACCCTTGAACACGGCGGCGCCAGCGACCAACACATTGGCGCCCGCCGCCGCAACTCGGCCCGCGGTTTGCGGCGTGATGCCGCCATCCACCTCGATATCGATGTCGCGCTCCCCGGCCATGGCGCGAACCCGGGCGACCTTCTCGATGATCTCGGGAATGAAAGCCTGTCCCCCGAATCCGGGATTGACCGTCATGATGAGGATCTGATCGACAAGATCGAGGAGATAGGCGACGGCGCTCTCGGGCGTTCCCGGGTTGAGCACGATGCCGGCCCGCTTCCCGGCCGCGCGGATCGCCTGCAAGCTGCGATGCGGATGCGGCCCCGCTTCCACGTGGATCATGATCATATCGGCGCCGGCCTTGGCGAAAGCCTCGATATAGGGGTCCGCCGGCGCGATCATCAAATGCGTGTCGAGCGGCTTTCTCGCATGCGGCCGGATGGCGTAGACCATTGCCGGGCCGATCGTGATGTTCGGCACGAAATGGCCGTCCATCACATCCACATGAACGTAGTCCGCACCCGCCGCCTCGATGGCGCGCACCTCCTCCCCGAGCTTGGCGAAATCGGCGGAGAGGATCGAGGGGGCGATCTTGAGGGGACGCATGCTAGCGCCGCTACCATCTCGGCGCCCGCGCGGCAACCACGATGCTGGCGCACGATTGATTTGGGGCGCTGCCGGCTCGTCAGGCGGGAGCGCGGAGCGCCGGTCCGCGGGCCCGCCAGTTCCCGCTTCGGAAAAGCAGCCAGAGCGCGATGGCAGCATTGAGCACGTTCCAGGCGACTCCATTGGCGAACGCAGCCTGGTAGGAGCCGGTGAGATCGAAAATGACGCCGTTCATCCAGCCGCCGAGCGCCATGCCGATGACGGTCGCCATGATGGCGATCGACACGCGGGTGCCGGCCTCTCTCGGCGGGAAATAGTCACGCACGATGAGCGCGTAACAGGGCACGATGCCGCCTTGCACGAGCCCAAAGAGCGCTGAGATGGCGTAAAGTGAGGCAAGGCCATTGAACCCGATATACAAGATCAGCGATGCTCCTTGCGCCGCTGAGCCAAGGAGGAGCGTCGGCAAGGCGCCGATCCGATCCGCGATCAGCCCGGAGCCGACGCGGCTGAATGTGCCGAGCCCCAGCATCATCGCGAGCATCTCGGCGCCGACTGCGGAGCCGTAGCCGAGATCGGCACAATAGGCCACGAGATGAACCTGCGGCATCGACATGGCAACGCAGCAGGCAAGGCCGGCAAGACCGAGAAGCGCCTGGAGCGCGTTCGGCGACATGCCGAGCGGCCGCTGCATGCTCCTGACCTCAGCGGCCGAGGGCGTCGTTTCATGCAAAGGCGCGCGGCGCCGGAACATGAAGGCCAAAGGCAGCATGGTCGCGATGCAAATGAGGCCAAGGCACAGATAGGTGTCGCGCCAGCCTATTTGCGCGATGAGATGCTGCTCGATCGGGGGCCAGATGGCACCTGAGAGGTAATTGCCGGAGGCCGCAATCGAAACGGCGAAGCCGCGCCGCCGCGCGAACCAATGCGACACATCCGTCATCAAGGGGGCGAAGAGCGACGAGCATCCGAGGAGGCCCAGGATGCCGTGCCCAAGCGCGAGCACCCAAAGGGTCGGCGCGTAGGCGCAGGCGACGAAGCCGAGGCCAAGCGATACCGCTCCGATGATGAGCGGCAGCATCACGCCGAAGCGGTCGAGCAGGAAACCCATGAGCACGCTGCCGAAGGCAAAACCGAGCATCGTGAAGGTGTAGGGAAGCGCAGCCGCGCCGCGTGCCACGCCGAAATCGGCTTGCACGACCGGAAGCGCCACCACATAGGACCAAAGCCCGACATTGCCGACGGTCGAAAGAACGACCGCCGCTGCAAGGCGAAGCCATGCATATGCGCTATCGACCCCACCCGCACGTGGTCGGGCGGTAGCCGGATTGACCTGAAGATCCAAGGGCATCCCTTCCTGATTCGTCTCAAGATAACATTTGGCGAAGCGGC
>JAFAQA010000069.1 GCA_019246665.1 Hyphomicrobiales bacterium | reverse complement strand
CAGATCCCAGAAGTGGATCGCATGGCCGTATTTGTTCGAAAGCAAGTCCTCCGGAACGATCCCGTGCTCGAATTGCGGCGGCAATCCCCATTCGCTCGTCACCATGTAGTCGCGCGGCAGATTCCACCAGAAGTCGTAGTGCAGCTTTTGTGGGCCGCGGTCGAGCTCCCAGCGCCCGAGGATATCGAAGGTCTCGCAGTCCATGATGAAGACGCCAGGCGGCCCGTCGGTGCCGTCCTTGCCGCCACCGCCGAGAGTGCTGACATAGATGCCTTCGGGCCCGCAATGCACCGTATGGGGCCGCGAGTAACCGGTCTTCTTGAAGACCTCCTCGGGCTCGATGATCTTGTGGATCTTGGCCTTTGTGGGATCGGGCTTCGTGTCGACCACATAAATGCGCGAGGAGCGAATGCCCGGAATAATCAAATAGCGTCGCTCGAGAAAGGCGTGGCCGGTGAGCGGCGACAGGGCGGACGAGCAGGCGTTCCAGCCGAAATGGTGAAACTCGTCGCCCTTATGCGGCATCGTCACCGTGTGGACGACTTGGCTGTAGGTGCGGGAGCCGGGCTTCACGTCGATCACCGCGAGCGCGTCTGGCTTCGAGAAATCCGGGCTAAGCAGCGCGGTGTAGGCAAAGTTCTCGACCGGAGCGTCCATGGCGAGCTTCGGCGATGCGTGGAAGGTCGGATCGGGCCTTAATGCCATCGGAAGTCCTCCCTTGTTGATCGAAGCGCTCGGTGCCCTCTCTTTGGATCAGCCCCGCCTGTTCCTTGCCTTGGTGAAATCGACGAGCGCTTCCGACTGGCGGGGTCACGGCGTCGAGCTTGGCACTCTCCTGGCGCTGGCTCAAGCTCCGTGCGCCCACCACGATGGCGAGGGTTCTTTGATGATGATCAGTATTTCGGCGGCAGAATGGTCGATCCCGTCTCCAGGAGCGATTTGAGATTGGACAGGATCTTCGGCCATCCGCCTGAGACGGCATCGATGAACTTCGAGCCTTCACGCTCGATGCTGTGAGTGACGGTGAGCTTCACCGTTTCAGCGACATCGGGCGCGATCTCCATCGTGCAGAGCGACCAGCCCTCCTCCTTCAATTCGGGCCGGAACTCGTTGCGCCAGCGGATGCTCAAGCGCTTGCCCGGCTCGAACTCGATGATCTCGCCCGTATCGGCCGCGCGGCCGTCCGGAAACATGAGCTTCCAAGA
Source organism: Hyphomicrobiales bacterium (assembly GCA_019246665.1). Lineage (GTDB taxonomy): Bacteria > Pseudomonadota > Alphaproteobacteria > Rhizobiales > Beijerinckiaceae > GAS188. Next base: position 916 of record JAFAQA010000069.1, on the reverse strand, counting down.
ACCGCCTGCCTTCCACTCCGCCTCGGGGCGAGCGCCAAGCCAATAGCGCTGCGCAAAATCCGGGCTCGTCAGCGCGGACCACAATTTGTCCGGCGTCGTGTGGATATAGGTGACATAGACGAAGCTGCTTTTGGCCGTGTCGGTCATCTCACGTCTCCTTCGAGGTCTCTCTTCAGCCTGGCAAGTGCCCGCAAGCGCGGGCGTTCGAATTTGCTGATCCAGCGTTCGGCGATCTCATTGATCGGAACGGGATTCATGAAGTGCAGTTTTTCCCGGCCATGCCGCTTCCATGAGACGAGGTTCGCTTCGGCGAGAATGGCGAGATGCTTGGCGACGGCCTGACGGGTCATCGTCAGCCCCTCGCACAGCTCTCCGAGCGTCTGCCCATTCCTTCGGTGCAGCCGGTCAAGCAATTGTCGGCGGCTCGCATCCGCCAATGCGCGAAACACAGCGTCCTCGTTCATGTCGGCAATATGGAACCGTTTGGTTGCCTTATATAGGGAACCATTCGGTTACGTGTCAAGTGCAAAAAACACGAATCGCTGGTCCGACGGCATCGGTCGTGCTCTTGTCCCATTGGAGGATCGTGCCAAGGCCTTCCCGTGATCCGATCCAGTGGAAAGGGCGGCCAGCTTCGCCGAGCCGGACGAGGTCCACAATGGTGTCGGTTACACGGCGTTACGCGTGACAGGCGGGATTTCGGGTTGGCGCCGCGATAGGTGGTCGCGCCCCGACGCCCAACAACGATCTTGCGTTCAGCGGCGCTCAGGAAACTCTACGCACCGCGGCGTCCGCGTGGCCTCGCGCGCATGCGCGGCCCAAATCACGAATAAAATCGCGTCGTCAGAACATCCTTTGGCGCCTCTTCGGGAAGTTCGACGTAATCGGAAACAAAACTCGGCGAATAGGAGAATGC
>JAFAQA010000406.1 GCA_019246665.1 Hyphomicrobiales bacterium | reverse complement strand
TTCCGCGCATCATCACTTTCGTCGAGGCGCTGCCGCGCACGGAATCCGGCAAGGTGCAGCGTTTCGTGCTGCGCGAGCGTGCCAAGGCGGAATCTGCGAGAGGAGCAGCGAAGTGAGCCCGCCTAAGATACCAATCGTGCCATCGATTCCTCGCGAAGAGGACGCGGCGCCGAGGAGCCTCAACCCGGACGGATGGCCTCGACCGAAGGGCTACGCCAACGGCATGGCGGCGCAGGGCCGGGTGGTGCTCACGGGCGGTGTCGTCGGCTGGGATGTGATGGGGCGCTTTCCCGAAGGTTTCGTTCCCCAGGCACGGCGCTGCTTTCAGAACATCCGCGCCATCCTCGCCGAGGGTGGCGCGGAACCGCACCATATCGTGCGGCTCACTTGGTACGTGACCAATATCGACGATTATCTCGCGAACCCGAAGGAGCTCGGCGAAGCCTATCGCTCGGCCTTCGGTCGCCACTATCCGGCGATGGCGGTTGTCGAAGTGAAGCGGCTCGTCGAGAAGGCAGCTTTGTTGGAGATCGAGGCGACAGCGATCGTGCCGGATTGAATTATAGATCGGCGGTTCACGCCTGTGAAGTCGAATCGCCTTGCCAAGGGTCATTGCTTAACGAAGCTTCCGCGCTTGGGCGTGACGAAGCAACGGTATGTGAATACATCCGCGCCCAGGAAAGGGAAGATGCTCGAACCGATCAGCTAAATCTGTGGCGCTGATTTTCCACCTTTGGGTGGTTCCTGAATCGGGCGGCTTCAGCGACCCCAATCAGCTGCTTCGAGCGGCTCACTTCCTGAAGCCCTCGGCTCCGCCGGGGGATACTTACTTGCAATGCCGTATCGTTTTTGGAGCGATGGATCCATTGGTACGCCTCCACCTGCTCAAACCAGATCGCGTGGGATCTTCTCTTCAAAGTCGCGGCTTGATGTGAGCGTACCGTTCTCAAAGGCGCGAAGGCTCGCGCTCAGGACGAACTCGGTCGACGTGGCCTGCATGGAGGACTGCGTCTCGATCCGGATCCGCCACCCCTCGCGCCCGAGCTCGTAGCTTTGCGTGAGGTGATAGCGGGCGCTGAGCGGGTCGTCGGCCGCGATGGTGAGCTCGCGCTCGAGATCGTGGGAAAGTGTCGTATCGATCTCGTCGAAGCGAAAAGCGCCTTCGCCGAACAGGCCGCCCTCGCTTTTGGTGCTGTAGCTTGCGGTCCCCTTCACCAGGTCTAGCGTGGTTGTTCGTGAGAGCCGCCCTTCGGCCAATCTCGTGACCAGCGCCTCCCTTCCTCGCAGCGGCAGCTCGAAGCCTAACTTTTCATCGCGCGGATCGGGCGGACGCACCGGCAGAACGAGCCTCCCCGGCAAGCGCAACGTCAACGTCGCCGCTTCGGGCGCAGGCCAAATCAACGGCCAATAGGCGCTCGAGAGCGCAAGGCGCATGCGATGGCCGTTCGCAAAGGCGTAGCCGCAATCGTTGAGCTTGAGGCGAACGCGGTAGAATCTTCCGGGCTCGAGCTGAATCGGCTCGACATGGCCTTCCCGATGCGTGAGATTGAGCACGCCGTAAGAAATGCGGCGGGACGAACCGTCGGGCGCGAGGTCACAAAGCCTGGCGCAGAGCTGAGCCACAGGCTTGTCCGAAGCGATTTCGAGCTCGATCTCGGGAGCACCCAGGAGCTCGACGCGCTCTTCAACCGGCTCGCCGTCGAAGACGCAGGAGAAGCCATCGTCGATGCGCTGATCGGCGGCTTCGCATCCCGCGACGCCAGTGCCCATCCACTCGCCGACGGCGAAGCCCGTCCAGCATGGAGACGAGACCATGACCTCATCACGTGCATGCGCATCGCGGTCGAGACGCCCATTGTTCAGATGAAGCGTGCGCTGCTCGATCCCGGGCGAGGGCCATTGCTCCTCGCCGACGAAGCGGCCGGGCGCCTTCTCGCGCGGGCCGGGAGGAGACCAATCCTCGATGAAGGCGCGCAGCATCGGCTCCGCCATGATACCGCGATCCTCGCCCTTCAACCAATGGTCCCACCAGCGCAAAGCCTCCTGGAGAAAGCCGATGGCCGGACCCGGCATGCCATCTTGCGGATACACATGCGCCCAGGGGCCGATAAGGCCGAGCCTTGGCACGTCCAGCCCTTGCAAGAGGCGAGGCACTGCATTCGTGTAGGCATCCGCCCAGCCGCCGACGGCGAAGACGGGGCAAGCGACGGCGGCAAAATCCTCGCAGACGGAACCATGCCGCCAATAGGCGTCGCGGCGTTGATGGGCGAGCCAAAGAGCGGGAAAGAACGGAAGGCTCTCAAGGCGCTCGAGCCATGTCTCTCGCCAGCCCTCGCCGACAAGCGCGGGGTCGGGCGGCCGGGCCTGATAGGCGAGCATAATCGTGCCCCACCACAAATTATCGTTCAGCAGCGCACCGCCCATGTAATGAATGTCATCCGCGTAGCGATCATCCGTCGAGCACACCGTGATGATGGCCTTGAGCGCCGGGGGGCGAAGCGCCGCCGTCTGCAAGGCGTTGAACCCACCCCAGGACTTGCCCATCATGCCGACGCGCCCGCTGCACCAGCTCTGCCGGCTGATCCAGCCGATCACCTCGCAAGCGTCCTCGAGCTCGCGGCTCAGATATTCATCGGCGAGATTGCCTCCGGACTCGCCCGACCCGCGCATGTCGACGCGCAGCGCCGCATAACCATGGGCTGCAAACCAGCCATGCATGGGCTCGTCGCGAGCTCGCGTGCCGTCGCGCTTGCGGTAGGGGATATATTCGAGAATGGCTGGGACCGGCTTCGTTTCGGCATCGGCCGGCAGCCAGAGGCGTGCCGCAAGCTTCACTCCGTCGGAGAGCGGGATGAAAAGATTTTCTGTCATCGAAACGGAAGTCATCGCGCGAGCGCCGTCACTTTCGCGGGCATGAAAGCTCGCGAACACCCCGCCAAAACCTCCACCCCCGTGGAGGGTGCCTCATTGCAAAGTTCGCCTCTCGAGCACGCCGTCGAGCCACTGGGTGTCCATTTCGGGCACCGAGGCGATGAGCCTCTCGGTGTACGGATGGAACGGCGGGGAGAAGATGTCTGCCGTCGGCCCTTGCGCGATGATCTCGCCTTTGAGCATCACCGCGGTTCGATGCGCGATGCGCCGCACCGTGCCGAGGTCATGGGTGATGAACATGTAAGCGACGCCAAGCTCGTCCTGCAGTCGCCGCAAAATCTTGAGCACCTCCTCCGCAACGAGGGGGTCGAGCGCGGAAGTTGGCTCGTCGCAGATGATGAGGTCAGGCTCGGCCGCGAGAGCTCTTGCGATGCAGACCCGCTGCTTTTGTCCGCCGGAGAGTTGACCCGGACGCCGGCTGACGAAATCGGGCGGCAGCCCAACGAGCTGCAAAAGCTCCACGACACGCTGTTTGATCGCACTGCGCGGACGATTGAAATAGAAGCCGACCGGCCTGCCGATGATCTCCGCCAAGGTTTGCCTCGGGTTGAGAGCGACATCCGGCATCTGATGCACCATCTGGACGCGGCGCAATCTGTCACGCGGGCGTTGCGGGAGGGCGGGAGATAGGCTCTCGCCGTCGAGCCGCACATCGCCGGTCCAGCGCGGCAAGAGGCCGACAACGACGCGCGCCATCGAGCTTTTGCCGGAGCCGGATTCACCGACAATGGCGAAAGTCTCGCCTCGCGCGATCGACAGATTGATCCCTTTCACGACCGGCACGTCGCCGTAGCCGGCATCGACATCCTTGATCACCAGCACGGGATGCACGTTCTTCGGTGGTTCCGGGAGCGCGATGTGCTCGGATTCCCGGCGCTCGTTCACGAGAGCTGTCGCATAGGGTGTGGCCGGCTCTTCCAGAACTTGTTTCGCGGCGCCGACTTCGACCATCTTCCCGTGCCGAAGCACCATGATGCGATGCGCGATTTGCGCCACGACCGCAAGATCATGGGTGATGTAGAGGCCCGCTGTGCCGAACTCGCGAATGAGGTCGCGCAAAAGCGCCAACACCTCGATCTGTGTGGTCACATCGAGCGCTGTCGTCGGCTCGTCGAGCACGATCACGTCGGGCCGGCAGCTCATCGCCATGGCCGCCATGGCGCGCTGCAGTTGCCCGCCGGAGACCTGGTGAGGATAACGGTCACCGAAGGTCTCGGGGTTCGGGAGCTGCAGCGTGCGGAAGAGGCGAACCGCATAGGCTTGCGCCTCGGCCCTCGGCATCACGCCGTGCGTCACCGGCGCTTCGCAAACCTGCTCCATCAAGGTCATTGCCGGGTTGAATGACGCGGCGGCACTCTGCGCGATGTAGGCAATGCTTTTGCCGCGGAAGTTGCGCCGCTGGGCGGCTGTGCTCGCCCGCAACTCCGTTCCGTTGATGATGATGTTGCCTCCAGTGATGCGGCATCCGGCGCGCGCATAGGCCATGGAAGCAAGGCCGATCGTCGATTTGCCGGCGCCCGATTCGCCGATGAGGCCGAGGATCTCGCCGCGCCGCAAGGTCACATCGACATTGTCGACGAGCACCGCGCCTTTGATCGTCTCGACCTTGAGCTGCTCCAGGTGCAAGACCAAATCGTCGCTCATGGTGGCGTTCCTTTCCTCCCTTGGGCCTTACATCTCGGCCTGCGCGCCGGAGGGTCGCGCGTCGATGGACAAGAGCCAGTCCACCACGAGATTGACGCCGACCGTGAGCGCCGCGATCGCGAGCGCCGGATAAAGCGGGGCGTAAAGCCCGAAATTGATCGCGGGCGCGTTGTCCCGAACCATGCCGCCCCAGTCGGCGTAAGGCGGCTGCACGCCGATGCCGAGGAAGCTCAGCGCGGCGACGAAGAGGAAGTTGAAGCAAAAGCGCAAGCCGAATTCGGAGATGAGCGGAGCGGCTGCATTGGGGAGGATCTCGCGGCGGATCACCCACCACAAGCCTTCACCGCGAAGGCGCGCCGCCTCGACGAATTCGAGCACCGTCAGGTTCATGCCGAGCGCTCGCGCGAGACGGAAGACACGGGTCGAATCGAGGACCGCGATGGTGATGATCAGCACGGGAATCGAGGAGCCGAAGACGCCGAGAATGATGAGGGCGAAGATGAGCTGTGGGATCGAGAGCATGATGTCGACGACGCGCGACAAGGCAACATCGACCCATTTGCCGACGACAGCCGCAGTAAAGCCAAGGGTGATACCGATGAGGAAGGACAAGGCGGTAGTGGCGGCGGCGATGCCGATCGTCATGCGGGCGCCGTAGATCAGCCGGGTGAGCATATCGCGCCCGATCTGATCGGCGCCCAGCAGCATATGCGCGGAGGAGGGCGCCCAGGTATCTCCCACCGATTGCGACTGATCATAGGGGGCAAGCCAAGGCCCGAAGATCGCAACGAGGAGGTTGATGACGACGATCGCGAGGCCGATCTGAGCGAAGAGGGGAGGCCGATGGCCGAAGAGGGTCATGGCTGTTGCTACCGCGGATGCCGCAAGCGCGGATTGACGATGATGGACAAGATGTCGGCGATCGTATTGAGGCCGACGAAGACGGCCGCGAAGACGAGGCCGCAAGCCTGAACCACCGGCACGTCGCGCTTGGAGACGGCGTCAACCATGTATTGGCCGACGCCAGGGTAGACGAAGACATTCTCCACCACCACGACCCCAACGACCAGATAGGCAAGATCGAGCGCCACCACGGAAATGATCGGGCCCGCCGCATTCGGCAGGGCATGCCGGCCGATGACGCGGCTTCGTGTCAGTCCCTTGAGAAAAGCCATCTCGACATAGGGCGTCGACATGATCGACAGGACGGAGCTTCGCGTCATGCGTAACATATGCGCTGTGACGACGAGCACGAGCGTCAGGGCCGGCAAGGTCGCGACGTAGAGCCGTTCGCCTACGCCCATGCCCTCGAAGACCGTCGCGAGCGAGGGGAACCAGGGGAAATCGATCGCGAAGAGAATGATCAGGATATAGCCGACGAAGAATTCCGGCACCGAAATCGCGATGAGAGTGACGATGTTCGAAAACCGGTCCGAGAACTTGCCCTCTCGAAGCGCCGACAAGATGCCGAGCCCGACGCCCAAAGGCACCGCGAGCACCGCCGCGTAGCTTGCGAGAAAAAGCGTATTCAGGAAGCGCGGCCAGAGCTCCTCGATGATGTTGCGCTGGTTCGTCAACGCAATACCGAAGTCGCCATGCAGCACGCCGAAAAGCCAGCTGAAATAGCGTATATAGGCGGGCTTATCGAGACCAAGCTCCTGGCGGAAGACTTGCAGACTTTCCGGCGTCGCCTGCTGGCCAAGTACGGCCGAGGCGACGTCGCCGGGAAGAATTTGCGTACAAATGAAGATAACCGCCGACACGGCGAGAAGCGTCAGCACGCCGAGCGCAGCGCGCGTCGCAATCAGCCGCGGCACGCTTCTAAACTTTCAGAGCGGGAAGACGCGGCTCACGCAAACCAGCCTTTCTCGGCGATCCGCTGGTCGCACATGTCGTAATGAGGATGAGGGGCGGTGCCCATGACCTTCTTTCCATATCCGTCGAGATAATCGCCGATCGCGAAGCAGACCATGCCGCCGTCATCGACGATCATGCGTTGGGCGTCTTCGTAGAGCTTCGCGCGCTTCGCCTCGTCAAGCTCGGCGCTTGCCTGGATGACGAGCTTGTCGAAATCCGGCCGCTTCCATGCCGTGTCGTTCCAATTCGCGGTCGAGAGGAAGGTCTGAGAAAGCTGTTGGCCAACGGTCGGACGGCCGCCCCAGTACACGGCGCAGAACGGCGCCTTGAGCCATACGTTCGACCAATAGCCGTCACCCGAAACGCGCTTCACATCGAGATTGATTCCCCCTTTCTTGAGGGCTTCCTGATAGAGAACCCCCGCGTCCGTTGCACCCGAAAAGGCGCCTTCCGAGACTTGCAGCTCGAACTTCGGATTTTGCAACCCCGCCTTCTTGAGATGGAAGGCCGCCTTTTCAGGGTCATAGGGGCGCTGTGGGATGTCCTTGGCGGCGTATTTGGCCGAGGGCGCGACCGTGGTGTCGTTCCCCATCGTCGCGAAGCCTTTGTAGACGGTGTCGATGATCTTTTGGCGATCGATGCCGTATTTGAGGGCAAGGCGAATGTCGTTGTTGGTGTAGGGGTCATCGACGCAGCGCGCCACGAACGCGAAACGGTTCCCCGTGCCCTTGGTGCGCACGACATTCACGGTCGGCGCCTTCATGACGAGGCCCACGGTCCTTGCGTCGAGGCGATTGGCGCCGTCGATTTGTCCGGACAAAAGCGCCTGCGTGCGCGCGGAAACGTCGAGAATGTAGCGCAGCTCAACGCTGTCGAAATTGCCGCGGTTCGGCTTCCAATAGGCTCCGGATTTCCGTTTGGTGATGACGCGGACGCCAGGCTCGAAGCTCTCGAGCGCATAGGCGCCCGTGCCATCGGGCTTCGACCAATCGGTGAAGCCGTTGGGCACCATGAGCACGTGATAGTCTGCGAAGGCGTAAGGAAGATCGGCGTCGCCGCTGGTCAGCGTGATCTCGACCTGGTTCGGCGTCAGCTTCTTGATGTCCTTGATGGGGCTCAACAGATCCTTGGCACCGGACTTCGTCTCCCCGCGATGCAGGTTCAGCGAGTAGATCACGTCATCGGCATCAAGCGTCTTTCCGGAGGTAAAGGTGATACCCTTGCGCAGATTGAATACCCAGGTGACAGCGCCAGGCTTTGCCTCCCAGCTCTCGGCAAGCTCGCCCGCGACATCGCCGTTCTGATCGACCTCGGTGAGGCCGTTCCAAAGTTGCCAGCCGTAGCAAATCGGGATCGAGTCGGCGTAGGTTCTAGGGTCGAGGCTGTCAGAGGGGCTGCCACCCTCCATGCCGAGTTTGAGCGTGCCGCCTTTCTTCGGCGTGTCGGCAGCAAATGCCGACGGCATCTGAACGCCAAGACCGAGAGCGGAGGCCGCCGCCATCAATTCACGCCGATTGATGGTGAGACCGGTTGTGCTACCCTGGTTCCTGTTCTCGGTCATGATGTTCTCCTGCACCTGTTCCTGGCTCTCTCGTTTCGCCAAATGGTCGCCTTCCCTGGACCCCTGCATTATTGTCGGCACTTCCAGAAATCGCAATGGGCTTGCAATTTGCGTGAAGAAAATCGGGAGTCGTCATTTCTGTCGCGCTCCCGCAAAGAGCGTCGATGACTGACGAAATATGTGTCACGCTACCGAGGCCCGGCGCGCGCGAGCGCTTTTCGGAATGGTGAATACACGCAATCCGAAGATTCAGCTTCAGGCTTTCTGTGCCACGGTCGATGTCGCGCGCTGGGTCAACAGATAGTAGGTGGCGCCTGCGATGGCGACACCGAAGAACCAGCCATAGACGCCCCACCAGGATGGCAGGAGACTGGTGAGGTTCGGCAGGATGCTGGAAAACAAGGCGCCGATCCCTGCTGCCACGACCGCGGAGATGTTCCAGCCGCCCTGGTAGCGGTACTCGCCATCTTCTTCATAGAGCGCATCGACATCGATGACGCCTTTGCGAATGAGGTAGTAATCGACCATGATCACGCCGAAGAGCGGGCCCATCGTGGACCCGATCACGCCGACGAATGAAGCGGCGCTGCCTTCCCAGGGCGCAAAAGGATAGAGCACGAGCGCGATGAGGGCCGCGATGTAACCGCCCCGTTTAAAGCTGATGGCTCGCGGAAACACATTGGCGAAGTCGAAGGCGGGCGAGACGAAATTCGCCACGACGTTGATGCCGAGTGTCGCGACGCAGAAAGTGAGCGCCGCAAGGAGCGCCAGGAACCAGTTGTCGAAGCGTGCCGAGATCTCATCGGGGTGCAGCATCACTTGGCCGTAGACGCCAAAGGCCGCTGTCGTGGTCACGCCGGCGACCAGCGTGAAGAGGATGAGGTTCACGGGCAGGCCCCAGATATTCCCGATGCGCACGGCCCTCTCATCGGGCGCATAACGAGAGAAATCGCAGAAGTTGAGATAGAGCGCGGCGAAATAGGTAATCCAGGTGGCGGCGACAGCGGCGAGCGAAGCGAACGAGCCCGGCTCTCCCGGGACGCCGGCGTCCTTGGTCTTGGCGATCAGCACATCGCGCGGAATCTCATTGCCGAAGGAGAAGCTTCCGGCCTTGACCGAGAGCACCACGGCGAGGATGAGCATCATCACCCAGACCGCAGGACCGGCGAAGTCCTGAAACCTGCGCACCGTTTCCATGCCGTGCTGGATGATCAAGAGCTGCAAGGCCCAGATCACCACGAAACAGATGACCTCGAGAGTCGAGTGGCCGAGGATATGCGAGGATTGGTGGAAAGCGAGGATCGCGTCATTGCGGCTCAACAAAGCCACGAAAGCTCCCGACGCGGCGCTCGTCTGGGCGCCGTACCAGAAGCAAGCGACGATGGCGCGCACGAGAGCCGGCAGATTGGCGCCGAAGACGCCGAATGAGGCCCGCGCGAGCACGGGGTAGGGAACGCCCGTTCGCACGCCGGCGAAGCCGACCAAGTTCATCAAGATGAATATGACGAGCGATCCAATGCCGATAGCGAGCACGAAATTGAGGAAGTTGCCGCAAAGGAGGAAAAGGCTCGCAGCGAGGTAATAACCCCAGAGGCTGTGAACGTCGGAAGTCCAGACGTTGAAGATGCTGAACGCTCCCCAGTTTCGAACTCTCGCGGGGGCGAGGTCCTCATTGTAGAGGGCGGGCGAAGGTTGGCGAGCTCGCATGTGGTCCCCCTGTTATTGGTTTTGCATAATTTTCTACTTGATTTGATCTTTCTGCAACAGAGATTTGGACTTTCCCCCCAACATTAAGCTCCCCGCATTCCCTGTGCCTTGGGCAGCTGCGGTTTTGCAATCGGCAACCTTCTGCGCGCATTTCGAGATTTGGCCCCGGAACGGGTAAGCGCCTTCCGCGTTGGAATTTCCCGTCGGACCAGCCGGAGAGCGCGATGCGCGAGCCGAAACCCTCGAAATTGGATGATCTCAAGAAGATCGAGTCGGAGATGACCGAGAATAAATCCTCACTCCATGGTCTTCTCCACGTCATCGCGGGCGATCACCCGACACACGGTTTCACGATCATCGTGCGCGACGAGACTTCGGGCTATCTCTTCTCGACGCCGATTCCGCCTGAAGCCGTCTGATTGGACGGATCACTCGGCTTTGATTGCGCTTGGGCTTGATCGCCGACGGCTTCGGTGCCTCTCGGCCGCGAAATCAAGTCGCTCCGCCTGTAGCGATACGGGCAGTCGTCACAAAAGCGAAGATCGCCCAGGCGAGATAGGGCGCGAGCAGCAGGCTTGCGCGCTTGTCGACGTGAGCCGCGGCCCAGATCGCCACGATCACGACGGCGACGAAGAGCACGACCGCGTAGAGGCTCGGCGTCGGCAGCCGGCGCGCGAAAAGCAGCCAAGCCCACACCGTATGCATGACGAGCTCTGCCACGTAAGCCGCGATCGCAAGCCGTCTCAGCTTATTGTCCGGCGAGCTCCGCAAGATGAGATAGAAAGAGGCGACGACGCTCAGCGTCAGCACGAGCCAAATGAAGCCGAAAGCGGGGCCAATCGGAATAAACCAGGGGAATTCGATGACGGGATCGATGCGTGGCATCTCCGGATTGGTGAATATGTAGCTCGAGACGCTCGTCACCGCGACGCAAATGATAGCGGTCGCGGCCGCGCCGATCCGTCGGGGCGGAGCGCGGGCGACCTCGAGCCCAGGTGCCTGACCGAATTCGCGAACACCCTCAAGCTCCCGCACGTCCTCGGCTTCGCGGGCTCTCTCCGCGGCAGGGGCATCGCTGAGCATCGGTATCTTGGTCATGCGTTCGCTCGAAGCTTGATCTGGATCGGCAAGGGAAGCACTACCGCTTCCCATTTCGTCTGCTGATCGGCTTAACCGGGTCGCGGTGGGTCTTGTTCCTCGGAAGGTGTTGCCTCGGCGCGCTCGCGCGGGACGCGTTCGAGCCTCTGCCTACACGTCGAGCTCCTTGGCGAAGGCGGCATGTTCCGAGATGAAGGTGAAGCGAGCCTCGGGCTTGACGCCCATAAGGCGCTCGACCGTGTCGGCGGTGCCCTCGCGCGCTTCTTCCACGACAGCAACGCGAAGAAGCTGGCGCTTCCGCGGGTCCATTGTTGTCTCCTTGAGCTGGGTCGGCATCATCTCGCCGAGGCCCTTGAAGCGCGACACCTCAACTTTCGCATTCGCCTTGAACGCGGATTTCATCAGCCGGTCCTTGTCATGATCATCGCGCGCATAGACCGATTTCCCCCCATGAGAGAGGCGATAGAGCGGCGGCACGGCAAGGAAGAGGTGGCCGTTGTCGATCAGTTTCGGCGTCTGGCGCCAGAAGAAGGTGATGAGCAGCGAGGCGATATGCGCGCCGTCGACATCGGCGTCAGTCATGACGATGACCTTCTCGTAACGCAGGTCCTCATCCTTGTAATGCGCGCCGGTGCCGCAACCGAGCGCCTGGACGAGGTCAGAGAGCTGCTGGTTCTGCGAAAGCTTGTCGCGCCCGGCCGAAGCGACGTTGAGGATTTTGCCCCGCAAAGGGAGAATGGCTTGCGTGGCGCGATCACGCGCCTGCTTGGCACTGCCGCCGGCGGAATCTCCCTCGACGATAAAGAGCTCGGAACCGGCCGCGCCGGCATTGCTGCAATCCGCGAGCTTGCCGGGGAGGCGCAGCTTACGCGTCGCGGTCTTGCGCGCGATCTCCTTCTCGGCGCGACGTCGCAGGCGCTCCTCTGCCCGTTCGATGAAGAACTCGAGAAGCTTCGTTGCTTGCGCCGGGAAATCCGCGAGGAAGTGGTCGAAGGAGTCGCGGATTGCGCCCTCGACGATGCGCGCGGCCTCCGGGGTGGCGAGCTTGTCCTTGGTCTGGCCTTGGAATTCGGGCTCCCGGATGAACACGGAAAGCATGGCTGCGCAGGAGACGACGATATCATCCGCGGTGATGGCCGCGCCACGCTTGTTGCCGATGCGCTCGGCATGGTCGCGCAGAGCGCGCAAGAGCGCGATGCGCAAGCCTTGCTCATGGGTGCCGCCGTCGGGGGTCGGGATCGTATTGCAATAAGAGGAGATGAAGCCATCATCGGCAGCGAGCCAGGCGATGGCCCATTCGACCGAGCCGTGGCGGCTTTCCTTGTCGAGCTTCCCCGAGAAGATCGCGTCCGCGACAAGCCCCTTGCCTTCGATCTCGCGTGCCAGGTGGTCCTTCAGGCCGTTCGGAAAACGAAACACGGCCTCGGCCGGCACCTTCCCGTCGGCCGGCAATCGGGAAGCAGCACAGCGCCATCTGATCTCGACGCCGCCGAAAAGATACGCCTTTGAGCGCGCCATCTTGAACAAGCGACGCGGATCGAATTGCGTGCCTTTCCCGAAGATCTGCGCGTCCGGATGGAAGCGCACGCTCGTGCCGCGTCGGTTCGGCGCCGACCCCACGGTCTCGAGCTTCGATGTCGACAGCCCCCGCGAGAAGGTTTGGCGATAAAGCATCTTGCCGCGCGCGACCTCGACTTCGAGGACGTCAGACAACGCGTTGACGACACTGACGCCGACGCCGTGCAGGCCGCCCGAAGTCTCGTAGACCTTGGAGTCGAACTTGCCGCCCGAATGGAGCATCGTCATGATCACTTCGAGAGCGGATTTCTTCGGGAATTTCGGATGCGGATCGATGGGGATTCCGCGCCCATTATCCGTGACGCGGACAGAGCCGTCATCCTGAAGCTCCACCTCGATGAAGCTCGCGTGCCCGGCGACCGCCTCGTCCATGGCATTGTCGATCACTTCGGCGAACAGGTGATGCATCGCCTTCTCGTCGGTGCCGCCGATATACATGCCGGGGCGGCGGCGCACCGGCTCGAGGCCTTCGAGCACCTCGATGTCGGAAGCGGTATAGCCGTGCTCGCCGGGCGTGCCGTTCTGGCCTGCCGCGGACGGGCCTTGGCGTGAGGACCGGGTCGACGCCCTGCCCGCCCGCACGTCCTCTCGCTCGCGCGAGGGCTTGCGCATCGCGGTACCACCCGTTCCAAAAAGATCGCTGTCAGCCATTGTCGAGACGATTTCGTTTCATGAGATGTGTACTGATTTAAAATGCCTGAGGCCGGCGCTTCGGGCCGCTCCGCCAAGTGCCTTAGATCAACTGCCTTAGATAGTGATTCGCTCGCACACTATAAGCCATAGGCCTTGTTGCAGGCGAAGAATGGCCCGAGCGAGGCATGTTTCTCTTGCGTCACTCGCCCACCCCGCCACCCTGGCCGAAGCGACCGAAGAGGGCGCGATCGATCCTCGCGCCCAAAGAGAGAACGATGAGCGCGAGGACAGCCGCGACTCCGCCTGTTCTCCAGGCCCCGAGGCCGCAGGCAATGCCAAGCGCGGCGGACATCCAGATGGTGGCGGCAGTCGTGAGATTGCGGATGCGGCTATCCGTGCCCTGATGCAAGATGACGCCGGCACCGAGAAACCCAATGCCGCCGACGATGCCCTGAATGGCGCGGCTGGCGCCCGAAGCGTCCGCCAGCCCGAGCCGCGGGTCGTTGGTGATCACCGTGATCAGCCCCGAGCCGAGCGAAACGAGCGCACATAGTCTCAGACCCGCCGGCTTGCCATGAAGATCGCGATTGACGCCGACGAGCGCGCCGATGATCACCGCAGCAACGAGCTTGAGCGCCGGTTCGAAGATTTCACCGATCCAGACTTCCATGTGCTCCTCATGCCGTCGATGGTTGGCAAGCGCAATTATTTTCAAGGCCGCCAATCGAGGATGACCGCCCCACGTCAAAGGAAAATTCACGCGGAGAAAGGTGAGGCTGAGGAGAACCGATCATTTGGCCTCCGCCAAGCTGGTGAGACAAGTGTCATGCTTTCGCCAAGCCGTTTCGAAGCTCGCATAATCGCGTTCGACCGTTGCGGCGCATTCGCCCGCTGCCTCGAGAAGCTCGCGTCGCCATCCGTCCCTTGATGCGAATTCGATGAGGCTTTCGACATCCGCCGCGCCTTTGCGAACCGCGGCGCGCAACTGGTTCCACGCAATGATGCGCGCCAGCGTTTCGACCGCATGCGCGAATCGGCGTGGCCTGGCAAGAAGCGCGTCGATGCCGAGGCGATCTTCCGGAGGCTGGAATTCACTCAAGACGAATGCTTTGTCGGCAAGGGAAACGGGCTGGAGAAAGGCTGGGGTCCGCGCCTGCATGAGCCGCTGCACGAAGACCGAGCGCTCGGCCGGATTGCCCAACTGCGGTTGGGACGGGTGAGCCGGAAGGGCCAACCTCGAAGGCCAAGCCGATTTAATGTCCATGATAACGTTGCCATCGGGGTCGCCTTGTCCCTTGATCAAGGCGATGTAACGCGGGCGGCCGGGGCTGCCCTTGGTGGCGACGTATTGCGCAATATCGCGAAGCTTCCAAAAACCGCGCTGGTCCCGCTCCAGGCCGATCGCCCCGAAAAGGCTTCTGACCTCATTTTCGAGCCCACGGTCTTCCTTCGGAAGCGCGGCGCTGCGGCGTCCATCACGCAGGAGCTTGCGGCGTCCTCGCCGGGCGCTGCGGCTGAAGAGATCGAGCTCATCGCTGCGCAGGCGCCGCGAAAGCGCGGATAAAATATCGCCGATGGGTCCGCGGGCGAGGTCGCGCTCGATCCATTGCGGCTTCCCTTCCGCGAGCGCTCGCGCGTAGGCCTCGAGCGCCCCTCTCGCGCTGCGCTTCGGATCGAGACCATCCGGCTCGTGCAAGTGAATTGCGACCATGATGCTCGCCAGGAAACGGACCATCTCGGCCGCGGCAGGCAGGAGCTGGGCCTCGTCGAATTCGCTCTGATCGAAATAGGCGAGCCGGTTGTCGGAAAGATAGGCGCCGAAATTCTCGACGTGCAGATCCCCGCAGCCGAAGACGAGCGGGGATGGGGGCAACGACATTGCGCTGAGACGCTCGTAAAACAAATCAACGCTCGCGCGCATGAAGGAGAAGGCGTCGCGCGCCATCTCATCGAATTGCCGCGCAAGGAGGCGGCCGTCGCCATGCGCGTTCCAAGCCGCGATGTGCGCTACGGCATCAGTGTCCTCGGATCTTCGGGACGTGCTCATCAGCGGTTCTCGGCGCGCCGAATTTCGCAAGGGTTCACGACAGTTAGATGTCTTTTGGCGCCGATCTTCCCTTAGGCTCGTTAAATTTGCTTGAAAGTCGTCAACCGGCTGGAAAGGGGGTGGAGGCGTTTGCCTGGAAAGGTCGAAAAGCGTCAGGCGGATCATGAAAGGGGCGCCCAAAAGAAAGCGGCCGGGGATTTCCCGGCCGCTGAACTCACCTGTGAGAAGGCTCAGAGCGAATAATACATGTCAAACTCGACGGGATGCGGCGTCATTTCGAAGCGAGCGACCTCCGTCATCTTGAGCTCAATGTAGGATTCGATGAAGTCGTCGTTGAAAACGCCCCCTGCCTTCAAAAAACCGTTGTCCTTGCGGAGCGAATCGAGCGCCTCGCGCAGGGAGCCGCACACAGTCGGAATCTTCTTCAGCTCGCGCGGCGGGAGATCGTACAGATCCTTGTCCATCGCCGCGCCGGGATCGATCTTGTTCAAAATTCCATCGACACCGGCCATCAGCATGGCGGCGAACGCGAGATACGGATTCGCCATCGGGTCGGGGAAGCGCACCTCGACGCGTTTCGCCTTGGGCGATGCGGTCCAGGGGATGCGGCAGGAGGCCGAACGATTACGGGCCGAGTAGGCGAGCAGCACTGGGGCCTCGTATCCCGGCACGAGGCGCTTGTAGGAATTGGTCGCCGGGTTGGTGAAGGCGTTGAGCGCCTTCGCGTGCCGGATGATGCCGCCGATGTAGTAGAGGCAATCCTGCGAAAGGCCAGAATATTTGTCGCCTGCGAAGACCGGCTTGCCGCCCTTCCAGATCGATTGATGGCAGTGCATGCCCGAGCCATTGTCGCCGTAGACGGGCTTCGGCATGAAGGTTGCGGTCTTGCCGTAGCTCTGCGCGACTTGGTGGATGCAGTATTTGTAGATCTGCAGGTGATCGGCCATCCTCGTGAGCGGGCCGAATTTGAGGCCCAATTCATGCTGGGCGGAAGCCACCTCGTGGTGGTGCTTCTCGACATTCGCGCCCATGGCCTTCATCGCTGCGAGCATCTCACCGCGCATATCCTGCGCGGAATCCTGTGGTGGCACAGGGAAATAACCGCCCTTCGTGCGGATTCGGTGGCCGAGATTGCCGCTGTCGTAAGTGGTGTCCATATTGGTCGGCAGCTCGATGGAATCGAGCTTGAACCCGGTATTGTAGGGGTCGGCCGCGAACCGCACGTCATCGAAGATGAAGAACTCGGCCTCGGGGCCGAAAAAGACGGTGTCGCCGATCTTCGAGGATTTGACGAAAGCTTCCGCCTTTTTCGCCATGCTGCGCGGATCGCGCCCATAAGGCTCGCCGGTCGTCGGCTCGAGCACGTCGCAGACAATCGACAGTGTCGGTGAGGCGAAGAAGGGGTCGAGCGTCGCCGTTGACGCATCCGGCAACAACGTCATGTCGCTCTCGTTTATCGCCTTCCAGCCGGCTATCGAAGAGCCGTCGAACATGACGCCGTCCGTGAAGGTGTCCTCTTCGATCAGTGCGACATCGAAAGTCACGTGCTGCCATTTGCCGCGCGGATCGGTGAATCTCAGATCGACGTATTTTATGTCCTTGTCCTTGATCGTCTTCAGGACATCCTTGGCGGTCTGCATCAGTGTCATCCTCTGGTTGCGAAAAGTAAGAGCGCGAGGTCAGGCGGAAAGCGACCACCGGCCGCTTGCGCCGATCACAAGGCGTCCGAGCCCGTCTCTCCCGTCCGAATGCGCACGGCGCTCTCGACCGGGTATACAAATATCTTGCCATCCCCGATGCGTCCGGTGAGCGCGGCCTTGCGGATGGCCTCGACCGCCCGGTCGACATGCACGTCGTCGATGACCGTCTCGATCTTCACCTTGGGCAGGAAGTCCACGACATATTCGGCGCCGCGATAGAGCTCGGTGTGGCCTTTTTGCCGGCCGAAGCCTTTGGCCTCGGTAACGGTGATCCCTTGGAGCCCGATCTCCTGAAGCGCCTCCTTCACCTCGTCGAGCTTGAAGGGCTTGATGATCGCTTCGATCTTTTTCATGCCAAACCTGATGAAATTCGAGGAAATACCCGCAAAGAAGCGATTAGAGCGCAATCGCTGCGCCGGTCAATCGATCTGTTTGCAGGGAGAAAGGCGCCCGGGATTCGGGGCAAAGCAATGGTCATGCCGCCCGAAGCCCCAGTTGCG
This sequence comes from Hyphomicrobiales bacterium, assembly GCA_019246665.1. Taxonomy (GTDB): domain Bacteria; phylum Pseudomonadota; class Alphaproteobacteria; order Rhizobiales; family Beijerinckiaceae; genus GAS188. Next base: position 1,167 of record JAFAQA010000406.1, on the reverse strand, counting down.
GGACGCGGTCCGTTGGCAAGATTCCGATCGTCTTTGGTGCCTACAATTTGGGCAATCTGCCGATCAAATGTGCGCTGGATGAGCATGACAGCCTGTCTGGGCGTCCATTCCAACTTTCTTGTTTCGCGCATTGCGGGACATTCTCTTGCGTCGCGCGCAGCCAAGGGCTTCACTTCGGCCATGTTCCGGGAATTGGAGCTTTTGACCCCGGCCGAGATGGCGAAGGCGGACCGTCATGCCATCGAGACGGGAACGAGCGGGTTCGAGCTCATGCAACGAGCCGGCGACGCGGTGGCACGTGTCGCCTTGCGCGTCATCGAGGGAGAGACAGGGCGTCGCCAGATCATCGTCCTTTGCGGGCCGGGCAATAATGGAGGCGACGGCTTCATTGCGGCAAAGCTTCTGGCCGAGGCCGGCCATACGGTCGTCGTTTCGCTTCTCGGCTCAGAAGGCGTGTTGCGGGGAGATGCGGCAGCGGCACGACGGCAATATTCGGGCCCGCTCGCGAACGCCTCGCTGGCAAAGCTCGACGGCTCGGAATTGATCATCGATGCGCTTTTTGGTGCCGGTCTTTCCCGGCCGGTCGAGGGCGACGCGGCCGCTCTCCTGCGACGGATCAACGGCGCGCACGATGCAGGAGCACTCGTCATCGCGATCGATCTGCCCTCGGGGATCTCCGGCGCGACGGGGGCCATCCTCGGCGAGGCCGTCATGGCTGACGAGACCGTGACCTTCTTTCGACGAAAGCCCGGCCACCTTCTCTATCCCGGCCGTGGACGCAGCGGGCGCGTTCACGTGGAGAACATCGGCATCTCGGCCGATGCGATCGAGGCTTTGAACATCGCCACGTTCATGAACGCACCAGCCCTCTGGGCCCAAGTGCTGCCCTCTCCGGCAAGCGATGGGCACAAATATGATCGCGGCCACACGCTCATTCTTGCCGGCGGCATTGAGGGATGTGGTGCCTCGAGGCTAGCGGCGAGGGCCGCGCTTCGCGTGGGCTCGGGCCTCGTGACGCTGGCCGTGCCGTCCGAAGCGCTCGCTTCGCAAGCTGCCGCCAACACGGCCGTGATGGTGCGTCGCGCCGATGGGCCGCGAGGGTGGATGGCGCTTCTCGCCGACCGGCGGCGCAACGTCGCCGCGCTCGGCCCGGCCGCCGGCGTCGGA
>JAFAQA010000404.1 GCA_019246665.1 Hyphomicrobiales bacterium | reverse complement strand
CGCCCGACGCTTTGATCACCAAGCGGGAGCTCGCGCTCGAAGCCGGGGTAAGCGCCTCGGTTGTCGATGCGCTCGTCGATGCGGGCGCCCTCGAAGCTGTGGCGGTGCCGCCGGCGACCGAGGCGCTTCCGGATCCTGACCGGACGGCACCGCGCCTTTTTGCCGCGCAAGAAGCAGCTTCCGAAGCGTTACGCGCAAAAATCCGCCGGAAGGAATTCTCGGTGACGCTGCTCGAAGGAGTCACAGGTTCGGGCAAGACCGAGGTTTATTTCGAGGCCGTCGCCGAATGCTTGCGGGGCGACCGACAGGCCTTGATCTTGATGCCGGAGATCGCGCTCACCTCGCAATTCGTGCAGCGATTCGAGACGAGGTTCGGCGCGAAGCCGGGCGAATGGCATTCCGGGGTGTCGCAAAAACGCAAAGGCCAGCTCCTCACCGGGCTCGCGGCGGGCGAGACGCGCGTGGTGATCGGTGCGCGCTCCGCCTTGACGCTGCCGTTCCAGCGGCTCGGGCTCATCGTCGTCGATGAGGAGCACGAATCCGGCTACAAGCAAGAAGATGGGGTCGTCTATCACGCGCGCGACATGGCGGTGGTGCGCGCGAGGCTCGAGGGGGCACCCGTGGTGCTTGTCTCGGCGACGCCTTCGATCGAGACGCGAGTCAACGCGGAAAGCGGCCGTTACGCGCGCCTGCTCCTGCCGGATCGTGTCGCTGGACGGGCGCTTCCCGATATTTCCGCCATCGATTTGCGCCGCTCTCCACCTGCCAAGGACCGCTGGCTCTCCCCGACCCTCGTCACCGCGATCGCCGAGGTGCTCGCGGCGGGCGAGCAGACGCTGCTTTTCCTCAACCGGCGCGGATATGCGCCGCTCACGCTCTGCCGTGCTTGCGGGCATCGGTTCCGGTGCCCGCAATGTTCCGCCTGGCTCGTCGAGCACCGCTTCACGCGCTCGCTTCGCTGCCATCATTGCGGACATCGCGAAAGGCGTCCGGGTGCCTGCCCGGAATGCGGCGCGATCGACACGCTCGCGGCATGCGGCCCGGGCGTCGAGCGCCTTGCCGAGGAGGTCGCCGCTCATTTTCCTGAAAGCCGGATCATCGTGCTCTCGAGCGACATGCCAGGCGGCACCGAGCGGCTGCGGCGCGAATTCGCCGAGATTGCCGAAGGAAAAGCCGATATCGTCATCGGCACGCAGCTCATCGCAAAAGGGCACGATTTCAAGCGCGTCGCGCTCGTCGGCGTCGTCGACGGCGATATCGGCCTTGCGGGGAGCGATCCGCGCGCGAACGAGCGTACCTTCCAGCTCCTTTGCCAGGTCGCCGGACGGGCGGGGCGGGGCGAAACCTCCGGGCGTGCCCTCATCCAGACCTATGATCCGGGAAGCCCGGTGATGTCGGCCATGCTTTCCGGCGACGCGGAGCGCTTCTACGAAAGCGAGATTGCGGCCCGGCGCGCCGCCGGCATGCCGCCTTTCGGCAGGCTCGCAAGCCTCATCGTCTCAGGCGCGCGCGCCGAGGAGGCGCTCGCGCATGCGCGCGCGCTCGTCCAGGCGGCCCACCGCCTCATCGAGCGCGAGAAGGGGCCGAACGCGCCGTTTTCGAATGGCGTCCCGATGGTGCTCGGCCCGGCGGAGGCACCGATTGCGGTGATTCGGGGGCGCCATCGCTTCCGCATCCTGGTGAAGGCGCCGCGCGCGATCGATCTCCAGGCCTTCTTGCGCGCCATGATCGCGGAAGCGGGAAAACCGCGCGGCGGCACGCGGCTCGTGGTGGATGTCGATCCGCAGAGCTTCTTGTGAAGAGGTGGGCGAGCCCATGGTCGAAACCGATTGGTCGCAGTGCCTCTCCCCATCGCTCGAGGACATCGAACGCCTGGCCGAGACAGCGCATGCCGCCTTGCCGGAACGCTTTCGCCGCCTTTGCAAAGGCTTGATCATTCGCGTCACCGATTTCCCGGATGAGGAGACGCTCGATATGATGGGGTGCGAGACGGATTTCGATCTTCTCGGCTTGTTCACGGGCATCGGGCTTGCGCAACAGGAGGCGGTGGCCCCGACGGGCCGCATGCCCAACATCGTCCATCTCTACCGCCGCCCGCTCCTCGACTATTGGGCCTCCCACGAGGAGACGCTCGGCCATCTCGTGACCCACGTGCTCATCCATGAGATCGGTCATCATCTCGGCTTTTCGGACGCCGATATGGCCGCGATCGAGCGGCAGTCGGGGGGTAGTGGGTCAGCCTGAATTTCGTTTCTTGTAAGGGCAGCACGGGCCACCATTCCGCTCGACCGCCTCCCAAAGCGCCACGAGGTTCGCCACCTTGCAAAGCTTGTCAGCAGAGGAGGTGAAGGATGCGAGCGCGATCGGAAATAGGTCACTCTAAAATGGAGCATCGTCATCCTGTTTTGGAGGAGGCTTTGCGGGAGCGGCGGGTCGAGGCTGAGGAGAGGGCATGCGAGGCGGCGGAGGAGATTCCCTTTCCATAGGGGAAGTGCCGCCAAAGCCCTCCGGAGGGCCATCCTCCTCGCCCGCTTCGGTGGTTTTGTGCCCAAGATCCGAGAGACCGAAGGTATTTGGCGCGGGCCGTGTGAAAATCTCGCCGCGTCTCACATACGCCGCCAATGAGCTGGTGAGCGACGAGCGCCCTTCTCGACTCGCGTCCCGGCCAAGGGACTCAAGAATAGTTGTGACATGCAGAGGCTTGCCCGCCTTCAATATGGCGTCGCGCGCCTTGGCAACGGCGCTTCCCGCCTTGAGAACCTTGTCGCCTCCGTCGTCTGCGTCGAGCATCTTTAATATGTCTTGCAGGGCTTGGACATAGACGCGAGCCGTCCGTAGTCGGTCTTCCAGATTCGCGATTTCCTGCTCTTTCTTGTGCAGGCGCTCCTCGATCTTGCGACGCTCTTCCATCTTCATCGACTCCGTGTGTGATCGATGGTATGTGATGGGAGAGGTCGGCGCAATTGGAATCACATCATGTCGAAGAAAGAACTTTCTGAGTTGCCCGAGTACGGTCACACCATGGAGCGGTTGGAGGCGGCACGGCGCGTGAGCAAGAGCGGGGTCGAATATTGGACGGCGCGCGAGATGAGCCCCATCCTTGGCTATCCCGTCTGGTCGAAGTTTGAGCCCGTTTTGGAACGCGCGCGGGCCGCGATGGAGTCGAATGGCATAGACTCATCACACCATATTGCCCAGACGGGTAAAATGGTCGAGCTCGGGAGCGGTTCCGAGCGCCGTGTCATAGATTACTTCATCACACGCGCCGCATGCTATCTCATCGCGATGAATGGCGATCCGTCGAAAGCTGAAATTGCGGCGGCGCAGGCATATTTTGCGGTCCAAACCCGGCGCATGGAAATCGAGGATACGCTAGCGGCTGACGAGAAACGCCTTGAGCTGCGCGAAAAGGTCTCTCGGTCACATCGGCGGGTCAGCAAGATCGCTCAGGAAGCGGGCGTCAGAAGCAAGATGCAGGGCGTATTTCATGATGCGCGATACACGGGCCTCTACAACATGAGCCTTCGATCCGTGAAAGCCAAGAAGGGGCTGAGGGACGACGAGCAGCTATATGATCGAGCTGGCCCCCTGGAACTATCAGCTAACGATTTTCAGATGAATCTTGCGGCCGATGTGATTACGCGAGACCACATCAAGGGTGAGCAACGCGCCATCGCAACCAACCGGACGGTGGGCTTGCGGGTTCGAAGGGCCATGACGGATAGCGGCGCGACGATGCCCGAGGATCTGGCATTGGAGCCACCCATCAAAGAGATCGTGAAGCGCGTGAAGGCTCAGAAGACGCTTCCGCCTTCTGGCGGTTCTTCCAATGCGTAGCTGCCGCCATCATCTCGAACGCGCCGCCTTGAAAGCCGGGGCCTCCGCATCCCGCGAGAACGAGCGGAAGGGCTTCCACTTTTCCGGATCTAGCGCCGCGAGGCGAGCCGGAGGCGCCGCGGTTGAGACCCCTGCATGGCGTTGTTCTCGTAGCGCTCGCGGATTTCGCGCGCGACCTCGGCTTCCGGCAAGAGCTTGCTGCCCGCGAACCAGAGCTCGGCGACATCCCCTTCCTTGTTGCGCACCCGCCGCACGCTTTGCCCGTGCGCGCCGCCGCCGATCGCCTGCG
>JAFAQA010000302.1 GCA_019246665.1 Hyphomicrobiales bacterium | reverse complement strand
GCTCGTCGCAAGCGAGATGCCCGCGCCCCCCGAAGCGGAAATCTGGCCCGCATTGCCGATCGTCCAGGTCGCGCCGTTGCTGCCCCCATCAATGCCGTCCGACGAGCCGCTCGACGTCACCGTCCCCGCGCTCGTGATCGTGAGAGGGTTGTCGGCTGCGCCCAGAACCACCGGGCCAGTTATGCTGCCGTTGATCGTCCTCGACATTGGATCCTCCCGCGCGGGCGAGCGAGCAAGTTCAACGTGAAGGCGCCGCCGCGTTATTGGGAGAAGCCAAGGGGCGCGCGTGCGAAGGCGCCAAGCAACGCTGAACGCCGCCACCGGCCGAAGGACCGGTGGAATCGTTGTACGGGCATTGTTCCCACGGGCACGATAGCACGTCGCTCAGCGATTGGGACGCGACGACATAGCGAAGTACCTGTATTTGGCCTGGGAATTACGAGGTAATCATGCAGGGTTGAAGTGTTTCGCTTGCCACCGAGCAGTGGTCGTTGATCGGATACTTCGTACTTCCTTAGGAAATCCTTCATGAGCACGCGATATCGAGGTTGTTCGACCAGGAATACTCTCATGGCCGGTGAACGTCGCAAGAACTACCGAATTCAGTGGCATTCCTTGGCGATGATCTCCGCTTGCGACGGCGACTGGAGCTCGCCTTGCATCCTGAGCGATTTCTCGAACGGCGGAGCCAGGATCTCGGGCTCAAGCGTGAGCCACCTCCCGGACCAATTCCTGTTGCGGATGGCGCGGGGCGTGAAGGCTCGCAATTGCCGTGTGCTCTGGCGCACCCCGGACACGCTCGGCGTTGAATTCACCGACCTCCCTTCAGACGCAGCAGAATTTGAAATCCGACGGAGAGGCGCTCCGAAAAGGCGGCTCGCATTGACCTCGAAAAGGAGATTGGAGCCAGCCGATGAGGGCATGCGCTGAAACTTGGCGTTCCCCTGGCTCAGCAAGGACGCATGATTTTTGGTGGCCGAGCTAAAAACCGTCCAACAATTGCAGACGAATTAGTCTGCATATCCGCGTTCAGACATGTTTCCTCCACTTATGAAAACATTGATTGACCCTGTATATTTCTTGCGTCCGTGTGATTCGAAACGCCGATCGGAAATCGGTAGGGCCTTGCACGCTGGATTTTCCTCGCCGAGTTGGGCGTCTTGTCTCAAGGGATGTTCGCTATGGCAGAGATTGCGGAGGAATTCGGCCGTTTGATTTGCCGAGCGATCTACACCCTCGTGCCGCAGTGCCAATCGGGCGAATCGGTCGCCAGCATCGGATATGGCGCGGTGGCGCTCATCCTTCTCGCGTTCGGCGTTTCAAAGTTCATTGGCCGTGCCGGAAGCTGATACCCGGCGGGAGGCGCTGGTGAACCCGGCCACAGCCGTCGTTTAGTCTAGCGTCCCGCAGTTGCGCGGCGCGGAGAAACGGCCTCAGCGCTCGTAGGCGAGCGCAATAACATGATCGGCACTGGCCACCACTCCCACCCTCACGATTTTTCCATAGCTGGTACGCCCTGTGCCGCTCTCGAGATCGATCTCGATATCGCGATAGTCGAGGAAAATGCCATCGCTCGGATGAACCGCCTTGTAGACCGCTTCCTTTGCCGCAAACAAATGAGGGCGCTCCAAGAAGCGGCGCCCATAGCGAAGGCGCTCAGCAGGAGTCGACACGAGTTCGGCCAACTTGTCAGGCAGGGTTTCCGCCGGCTCGATGTCAATTCCGAGCTGAGAGAAATTTGTTGCGCGCGCGACCGCGGCCACCGCCATGGTTTCATCATGTGCGAGGGAACCGACGATTCCGGGAGGCCAAAGCGGAGCACCGGACCGCGCCTTGGTGATTGCAAACTCGCGGTGATCGAGGTGCTCGAGCAACCCGCGTGCAACGATACGCGCAGCCCCGCTCCGACGCCTCACGCCTGCGGCCGCGCGCGAAAAAAAACGCGCTTCCTGCGGCATTAGGGCCTTCTCGTCACCTTCTGCAACGCATCGATAGCCAAGATGAATGCCGGGCTTTGCGAGCGACGCGATCAGCGTATCAATCGTGACCATGCTCATTGCGACATGCTGACTACAATGGACATCCCGTTGTGAATTTTACCAAGACTGTGTCTCGCGGCGCCTGGCGAAATCACGCTCCTAGACCGCGTTGCGTTTAGATGAGATCAGTAGCGTCAGGTCATCTTTTTGTTTTTCCGCATGATCTTATCGCAAAAGTGAGGCCACCTTTGCGGATCATGCTCCAGGTAAGATGTCGTCCCAAGATGAAATGCCGGATGGACGAGGTGTCAAATTCATGAGTTGTCGGTCTCGCCGTAGAATGGACGAAATATGGGCGAGGAAGCCAATGGAGGTGAGGCGTGAGCGGGCGGCAGCCCACAGCGCGATAAAGCCTTGAGAGAAGACCCTTGCCTCATCCAGCGAATTGGGCCGGTCTATTAAGGGTTGCCACAAGCTCATTCGAAAAGCGTCGAGCAAATCCGGTGCAAGAAAATCACACCCGATTGATTTGTATTCAGGTTGGCACGTCCAGTTATTGCGCCGTGGCTCGCGCGTCTTAAACTTGGACATGCGGTGATTCGTCATCTCGTCACCGCATGCCCATTTTGGGCGTTTCCTCCCTGGACTTTAGGCCGCTTTCGAGCGGCCTTTTTTTACTTCGTTCATTTCTTAGCCTGAGCTTGCACGGCGAGGCAAGCGGCTCGTTTCGGCGCGCAAACATAACGCTGGGTTTCAGCGAATTACGCCTCGTGCATGACGACCGCTGAAGAAGAACGCAGCATCAATGCGCGCGCCCCACTAGCCAGCACAGCTGAACGAGATCAGAATCATAGCCGCGTGGGTTCGCTCTGATGTAGGGGCAAGTGAGCTTGATCACCTGCCGCCACTGGTTGCGCCGCGGCCCGTCCAGCCCGAGCCGAACTCCTTGAACGGTTATTCCGAGTCCGGTGACAGCCCGAGAGGCGCCCGTCGCCGGGCTTGCGGCGAGAGCGCTCATGGCTGCGCCAAGGCCAGTGCTGGCGCCGGGCCTGCCGCCAACGCTCGTGCCGACCGCCGTTCCCAGGCCAACCCCGGAGCTGCCCACGCCGGCGCCAACGCCGGCCCCGACACCGCTGCCAGCAACTGACGTGCCGACCCCGGCGCCTGCTCCTCCCACTCCGATGCCCGCCCCAGCGCTCGCCCCAGCCGCGCCGCTGCTGGTTCCAACGCCCACGCCAGCGCCCGCGCCTCCGACCCCCACTCCCGCTCCCGCACTCGCCCCGACACCTCCGGCGCCGCCAACTCCCGCGGCCGCACCTGCGCTTGCGCCCACACCACCAACGCCGCCGACACCTCCGCCTGCCCCCGCGCTAGCGCCGACACCTCCGCCACCCGCGCCGACCCCGACCCCTCCAGCTGCGCCGACGCCGCCGACAGCTCCGCCTGCACCCGCGCTAGCGCCGACACCCCCACCCCCCGCGCCGACCCCGACCCCTCCACCCGCGCCGATGCCGCCGACACCTCCACCTGCGCCCGCGCTCGCGCCGACACCCCCAGCCCCCGCGCCGACCCCGACCCCTCCACCTGCGCCGACGCCGCCGACACCTCCACCTGCGCCCGCGCTCGCGCCGACGCCGCCAGCGCCGGCTCCGACGCCAGCCCCGCCGCCCGCGCCCGCACCGCCGGCTCCTGCACCCGCACCCCCGCTTCTCGCAAGAGCAAGGCTGGCGGCGCTCAAGGCGGTAATGAAGGCAAGACTTGCGGCGGTACGTCCAATTTTTCTCATGCGCTTCACGCAAGGCATCGAGACATCTCCGGATTCAAGTTCACCCACGGACACAGCCAATTCAGCTCCGCTTTTTCACGCCACGCTCAGAGACCTGCCGAACGACGGCATAATTGCACGAGATCGTCATCGTACTCGACGGCACTCGCGACAATCGATGGGCAGCGGCGCCTGAGCGCGAGGCGCCATTGCGCCCCTGGCATCATCGTCGCGCTCACCTGCGTTGCCGGAGCGGAATGCGGATGACTCTCGCCAACTGGTGAAGTGACGACACGATAGGAGTCCGCCTTCCCGCTTTGCCTCGCAGCGTCCCGTCGGGAGGCGACACTCGGCGCGCGTTTGCGCGCCTCTCGATCAATCGTGGATTTCGCTTTCATCGGGTGGGAAGCCAAACGAGCGTTCTCAATCCGCTTTGATTGTGAGACACCAACCCGGGCCGTGGGCGGTTTCGGATGTGTTGTAGTCATATTCGGTGTTGAAAACTCGCGAAGCGCTTGGAAAGCATTTGGCGGGAAAGGAGCGACCAAGGTAGGCGGCGGCTCGACGGAATTTGCCGCATTAGCCCCAATTGTCTGCGAGCTGCCAAAATCGCTCTCGCTCCGCCATGGCTTTACCGTGTTTGACGGCGTTGACGGCGATTCCGAGAACGAGGGCGACACAGGCGAGGCTTCATGCCCTCGCTCCGTGTCGAAGGAAAGTCGCGCATCATCCCAAAAATCGGGGACCGGCGGAAGAGTCGATGACGCCGGCTGCGATCGTGACACTTCGGTGGAAGCTGCGGGGGCGTTCGCTTTGCGATCTCCTGAATCGCGTGGATTGCTCGGCGAAATCGTTGCCTCGGGCAGCACGGAGGCGATCATCGCTTTGTCGCTGCGCGCCGCGTTGGTGAACGCGCTGTCTGCCGATGGGGTGTCCGGGCTCGACGGCTGAGGCGATGTTTGCACGGGAATCTGAGCCGTGTCGGGGTGAACGGGCAGAGGAGTTCCCGCCTCGGGTCCGCTCTGCGGAGAATTTCGAGGAGTCGCGATTGCTTCTGAAGGCGAAGGTCCAGCAGCAATTTCGGCCTGATGTGCCGCAGCTGACGAAGTTGCGGAACTCCTCGCCGGCGGGACGGCAGCGGGTGGTGGCGGCTTCGCCACTTCACCAATCTCCGGCCCGGAATTCTCGCGCTGCGCCTCGTGACTCGTCGGGGCGGCAAGATCCATGCGATGGGAAGCCTCGGAAAGGGCCGCCGTGCCGGGATCGTTGGCGGCAAATGGCTTCGGCATGGAACCGAGTTCGTTCGGTTTGCTCAGAGCAGCCCTGTCGTCCGGCGAAAATCGCCTGTCATTGCCCTCAGCGAGCCGCGAAGGAACGTTCCGCGAATTGGGCTGCGCGGCGCCCGGGACATCGGGGTGCGGCTCATCGACGGAATGATTCCTCACCTTGTACAACCCGGGATCTGACAAGACGAGCGCCCAGACGATTATGGTGGCCGCGCCGATCATGCCCCTGAGCATCGGCAAAACGCGCATGTTGAGCTCCGAAGCTTGGCCTCAAATCTCTCCTGTCTGCAGTTACTTCGGATCATATTGCGCGGGAAACGCAAGAAAGAAGTCCCAAACTGGCCAACTATACGTCATAGGTAGTTCCCCGGTCGTAAGCCTTTCCAGTATTCGCCCAGAGCCGGCTCTCGGCGCATTCACGCAATTCATCGTCGCTGTTTTCTGCTGGCCACATATTTTAGCGCCTATTTGCGAGGCATCTATTGGAGGGAAGCCATGTCAAAATCAGGTTTTCGTCTCTCCCTTGCCGCCTCGCTTCTCATCTCGGCTGCTTCGGTGCAGGCACAGAGTTTGCCCGAAGGTGCGCAAAAAGACCTCGTTCAGTCCGCCTGCGCCGGGTGTCATGGGCTCGAGCGCATCTTCAGGTCCGGCCACAGCGAACGCGATTGGGAAACGATTCTTCACATGATGAAAAATGTCGGAGCGACGCTGCCTGACGACGCCTTGCCCGGTGTGGCCGCATATCTCGCCGGGAACTTTCCCGAAGAGCCCAGAGCTGAGGGCAAGGCGATCGCGGGACCGGTGCAAATCTCCTTCAAGGAATGGACGGTGCCAACGCGGGGTTCTCATCCCCATGACCCGCTTGCGTCGCTCGACGGGACAATCTGGTATACCGGTCAAATGGACAATGCGCTCGGCCATATAGAGCCGACGAGCGGGCGCATCACGCTATATCATCTCGATACGCCCAACTCGGGTCCGCATGGGCTCGTGGCCGATCGCGGCGGCAATATCTGGTTCACCGCGAACTTCGCCGGCTACATCGGTAAGCTCGACGTCGGCGCCGGGAAATTCACCGAGTACAAGATGCCGAGCGCGCAAGCGCGCGACCCGCACACGCTCGTCTTCGATCAGGCCGGCATCCTTTGGTTCACCGTTCAGAGCGCCAACATGGTGGGCCGCCTCAATCCCAAGACCGGAGAGATCAAGCTCGTTGCCTCTCCAACACCAGGCTCGAGCCCATACGGCATGGTGATCTCGTCCAAAGGCGTTCCCTATTTCTGCGAGTTCGGCGCCAACAAGCTCGCCAGCATCGATCCCTTGACGCTGGCGATTCACGAATACACCCTTCCTCATGCGGATAGCCGACCGCGACGCATCGCAATCACTGGCGATGACATCATCTGGTACACCGATTATGCGCGAGGCTTTCTCGGGAGGTTTGATCCCGCAAGCGGCAAAGCCAGCGAATTCTTGTCTCCCGGTGGATCGCGGTCCCAACCTTATGGCATTGCCGTGGCCAAGGGCGCTATCTGGTATAGCGAGGCAGGCGTGCGGCCAAATACGCTCGTGCGCTTCGATCCCGGGAAAGGCGAATTTCAATCCTGGACCATGCCCGCGGGTGGCGGGGTCATTCGCAATATGATGACCACGCATGACGGAAATCTCGTCCTCGCGGAAAGCGGGGTCGATACCGTCGCGCTCGTCGAGATTAAGTGATTGGGGGGCTCGCGTCCCGCTTAGAGCCCTGCTTGTGTCTCAGCCGTGCAACAGGATGCACTTCTTGCCTGCCGCTCGCAGCCGCGAGCAGACGCGCTCCGCGGCTTCGCGCGACAGCGGTCCCACCTTGACGCGATAGA
>JAFAQA010000148.1 GCA_019246665.1 Hyphomicrobiales bacterium | reverse complement strand
CCTCAGCGCGATGCGAGTAGTGCCCAGGCAGCCATCGAGGGGAACCAAAGTCCCCAAAGGGAAGTTCTGCCTCCACCTGTTCCGGATGGAGGTTCGCATGAAAATTGCTGCGATTGCGGTTGCACTTTCTGTGGGTCTGCCTCTCGCGGTGGGCGGCATCGCCAGTGCGCAAAATGTTTTTCCAAAGGCCCAGATTCGGGTCGCGCAGACCGACGAGGACGTGTCGGTGAAAAAGAAAGAGACGCCTTACGGGACGAAGAAGATCGTCAAGAAAAAGGTCGGCGAGGGATTTGGAGTACGCTGCAAGAAAGTAAGCGTCACCAAATCAAACGAAATGGGCGACAGCGTGAAAAAGTCAGGCACACGCTGCGGCTGAGCATGTCCTCAAAGGCATGTCGAGTCGCAGCCGGCACCCCGACGAATAGCTGAGCTGGCGCCAACGCCAGCTCCGCTCGTCGAGTGAAGAGCGTGTCAGTGTGTTCGAGGAGAGCTGCTCTCGGCCAAGCGAAACTTGGAGAGTTTCTTGCCCGGTGGTGCGAAGGAGCTTAACCAGTCGTGGCGATCTACTATCTCACCGAGGTGATTTGGCCCGTGGGCGACGACATGTCCGGGCGCCCGCTCGAGTTCCGTCTCGTCGCGCAATGCAGCACACCGGCGGATTGTGACAAGCAGGGTGAAAATCGCGCGAAGAGTCACCCGGAAAGCGGTTTCGATGCGTCGCGTGATGCGTGGTGGGGAGGTGATGGAGAACGCGTTCATTACTATTACCGCAGCACCGAGCGCCCTGGGCGTTTCTGGAAGGGCATGAAACCTAAAGCCGCGAAAACGAAGACTCCAGAGGTCGGCATCACGCCCGAAGAGGCGGCCCCGCGGACCGGTGATGGCGAGAAGCCGGGTGAAGGTCCCCAGGACAAGCCGGAAGATCGTGAAGACGAGGACCTGCCACCCATTCTCGGCGCTTGAAAACGATGCGCGGCGATGGCCGTGGGTATTCCGACCTCTCGATGTCACTTGCGGTCCGATCGTCGTCCATTCCTTGCGATCATTTTTGCCTTTTGCCCATGCGCGGGCTCTGCCCTAATCTTCAGCTCACCTCGTCTCCAATCTGAGGGAGCTTGCAATGAACGATGAGGGCATCCGCAAGTCTTCGGCGAAGCAGTGGAAAGCGGCAGCAATGAGCGCCGCGAAGCGGACCGCCTTCGATTGGATTGCCGCGCGCCAGGGCTGGCTCTCTGAACGCCATGTCGAAGTCTGGAACTTCCATGAGCCCGCCTGGCGCGAGTACCGATCGGCCGCCTGGTATATCAAGCTGTTGCGGGAACAAGGCTTCAAGGTCGAGGAAGGCACGGCCGGGATGCCGACAGCTTTTTGCGCCCGCTTGGGCACGGGACAGCCGGTGATCGCGACCTATGCCGAATATGACGCCGTCCCTGGCAACAGCCAGGACCCGGTACCGTATGAAAAGCCCCGCGACGGCGTTCACAAATACGCGGCCGGCCACACCGATCCGCATTCGGCGCTGGGTCTCGGTGCGCTTGCCGGCCTTCTGGCTACTAAGGCCGCGCTCGAAAAGCACGACCTTGCGGGCACGCTCGTCCTCTTCGGAGAGCCGGCCGAGAAGGTTTGCGGCTCGAAGCCCGTTCACGCCGTGCACGGCTTTTACGATGATCTCGATGCGGCGATCAGCTTCCACCCGGCCTTCACGACGGCGCACGCCAACACCGTGAACTGGGACACGCATTGCGGCTCCTATTGGAGCCGCATGTATAGCTTTGAATGCCGCCATCCCGAGGAATGGTCCGGGATGGGCCTCAACGAGGGCGCCTCGGCCCATACGACGGCGCGAGCACCTGGCGCCATCGACGCGGTCTGCCTCATGTACACGACCGGCAAGATGATCAAGGAGGCCCTGCTGCCGCACACCGGCACTTGGACGATCAACGAAGCGATTCTGGCGGCTGGCCAAGCCACGGCGGACAATCTGCCGCCGAATTTCAGCCAGATCCAATATGCAAGCCGCGCTCCGACGCTCGAGATGCAAGAGCGCATCTACGCGGTTCTGGACAATAATGCCGACCAGGTGGCGAAGATCACCCATTGCACAGTACGCAAGGAATGGGTGACGAAGACACGGCCAGGCCTGCCGAACCACGCCATCTCGGCGCTCACTTTCGCGAACCTCATGCTTGGCGGCGCACCGCAATGGGGCGACGAGGCGAGGCGCTTCGGCCGCGACATCCAGAAGAATCTCGGACTGGAGCCGATGCGAGAGCCGATGCACAAGGCGATGCAAGAGCTCGTCACGCCCGAGGAGGACGAAGCCCGCATGCGGGCGCTGCTCCCGCCTTGGCAGAAAAACTACACATCCGACGATTACACCGAATACACATGGCATTGCCCGACGGCGCGCCTCTATGTGGGACGAGCCATGCTGGCGCCGCCGCGCGCCGGATTTCAATATCCGAACTGGGTCTGGAACGCCCTCGGGGGTTACCCCGCGACGATCGACCCTACGATCTTCTCGGCCGCTCGGGCGATCGCCGGCACCCTCGTCGATCTTTTGATCAATCCGCTGGCGCTCGAGGAAGCAAAGGCGGAGTTTCGAGAGCGCACCGGCGGCGGAATCGGCGGCACGCGCTGGACGGCCCCTCTTCTGCCGACGGATTTCGCGGCGCCGATTCACTATCGGTGGCCCGAATACATCACGACCGCACGCGGCACGGAATGGTGGATTCCGCGGGGCGCGTAGCCTATCCGCTGTTGGACGCCCTGCCGGTTTTAGCGCGCCCCAATCACGACCCATGCTTCTTGACGCCAGAAGCGCCTGGGCGGCACTGTGCCACGCGCGATCGTGGACGCCGCGGCCGGCCTCATGAGAGAGCCCTTTGCGTCCGTTCTGAGCCGCAATGCGAGGTTAAGGTGAACGAGTTTTCCCAGGCGGCAAAGCCGAGCCCCTTCGGCTTGTGGAATGAAACGGCCACGCCACGGCCGAGCTTTCCCGAGCTGCAAGAGGATTTTACCGCCGAGACCGCCATCGTCGGCGGTGGGTTTTGTGGCCTGTCCGCCGCACTGCATCTCGCCGAAAGCGGGACGCAGCCGATACTCCTCGAAGCCGAGGAGCCCGGATTTGGCGCCTCCGGCCGCAATGGCGGCCAAGTCATTGCCGGATTGAAGCTCGATCCGGGCGAGATGATCGCAAAGTTCGGCCGGGAGCGTGGCGAGGCGCTTCATCGGTTCGGCGCCGGCACGGCTGACCTCGTTTTCTCGCTCATCGAGCGCTTCCAGATTCAATGCGAGGCCCATCGCGACGGCTGGATCCAAGCCGCCTATGCGCCAAAGGTGCTCTCCGCGATCGAGCGCCGCGCTGGCGAGCTCATGGCGCGCGGCGAGAACGTCGAGCTTCTCGACGAAGCCGGCATGGCCAAGCTCACTGGAACCGAATTTTATCCTGGCGGCATGCTCGACCGGCGCTCCGGCATGGTGCAGCCCTTCAGCTATGCGCGCGGTCTCGCGCGCGCAGCCGCTGCCTCGGGCGCGGTGCTCTTCGGCAATTCGCGCGTCAAACGGCTCGTCCGCGAGAACAGCCATTGGCGTCTCGAGACCGCGAAAGGCAGCGTCACTGCAAAAGAGGTGCTGCTCGCGACGAATGCCTATCTCGGCGATCTCCATCCTGGCTTGAGGACCGCGATGATCCCGGTCGCGAGCTATCAGCTTGCCACAGACCCGCTGCCGCCGGAGCTCGACCGCACCATCCTGCCGTCGCGCCTTCCCGTCTCCGACCTGATGCAGCTCGGCGTGTATTTCCGGCGGGACGATGAAGGCCGCTTCATCATCGGTGGACGCGGCAGCTTCACCGAGCGCGAGCGGCCTGATCTCTTCGATCGCATTCGCCACCACGCGCGGAAATTGTTCCCGGCGCTTCGCGCGATCGATTTTCCGATCCGCTGGGGCGGCAAGCTCGCGCTGACTTTCGACCATTTGCCGCGGCTGGTGACGCTCGAGCGGGGGCTTCACGCCGCCTATGGCTGTAACGGACGCGGCGTGGCGTTGCAGACGCTGATGGGCAAGCTCGCCGCCGAACAGATGCGCGGGGTTCGCCACGACGACCTCCCGATCGCGAGCTTGCCGCCGGCGCGCTACCCGTTTTACTCGCTCCGGCTTCCCGCCATGATCTTGATCAGCAATCTCCGGTCACTGCGCAGGATCTTCGCGCGCGATTGAGGGCGGTGCGAGACCATGGCTACGCTGAGGCGCTGGAACGCGGCGTTGCCGATCAAGCGGCCTTGTTCTTTGTGGATGGCTGGATCAGCACGTCGGCCGAGATGCCCAGGCGATCATGCAAGCGACGGATCATGCCGATCGATAGGCCACGCTTGCGGTTCAGCACCTCGGCCACTCGCGTGCGAGTTCCGATGAGAGGCTCCAAATCCTTCCGGGAAAGACCTCGTTGTTCCATGCGGAACTTGATGGCTTCGATCGGATCGGGCGGGTCCATAGGATAGTGTTCATCTTCATAGGCTTCGATCAGCGTCACGAGCACGTCGAGTCGATCTCCCTTCGGAGTGCCGCTTTTCGAGCCCCATAGGCGTTCAACTTCGATCAAGGCCTTCTCGTAATCTGCTTCCGCTCGCAGGGGCTTCAATTCATTCGCCATATTTTACCTCTGTCACCTCGATTCGATCGTAACTCCGGTGGGTGCCGATCCATTTGATCCACACGATGCTCGCCTCGAAATTCACCGCGACGATCAGCCTATATGCATTACCTTTTATATTGAAGACGATCCGCTCACCGGTCACGATGCTGGCACTGGCATAGGATCGCTTCACCTCCGTCGTATTTTTCCAGCGCGCCCTTTTCACCTCAGCAAACCAAGCATCCAAAGCTGCTTTCACTGCCGCCTGATCCTTGTGCCCTGCGAGCTGCTGGACGAACTCACGCAGAGTCCTGCGTGCGATGATGCGCATGCCGCAAGATACTATGCGCCCATTTTGGGCGCAACTCGTTTAGATGAAAAACAGCAAAGCTGCATTGCCGCACAGGAAAGCTTTCGTGCTAAAACCCGCCGCGCCTCTAAGCCTTCGCCAGGCGCGGGTCGAGCCGGTCACGCAGCGCGTCACCGACGAGATTGAAGCCGAAAGCGATAAGCAAAATGGCAAACCCGGCAAAGACGGCGCTCCAGGGCGCGAGTGCGAGGAAGTTGCGGCCCTCGGCGAGCATGAGACCAAGCGACGGCATAGGCGGCTGCGCGCCGAGACCGAGAAAAGAAAGCGAAGCCTCGACGAGGATCGCGGAAGAGAGTGCAAGGCTCGTCTGCACGAGGATCACGGAGGCGAGATTCGGCAGCACATGGCGAATGAGAATGGCCCAGGGCGAGGCGCCGATCGCGCGAGCGGCCGCCACATATTCGGCCTCGCAGATCACGAGCGCCGGCCCGCGCAAGAGGCGGGCGAAGATCGGCGTGTAGATGATGGCGATGGCGATGGTGGAGCTCGTGGCGCGGGGGCCGAGCACGGCAATGATGCCGATGGCCAGGAGCATCACCGGAAAAGCGAAGATCACATCCATGACGCGCATGGCCAAACGCTCGAACCAGCCGCGAAGGAAAGCGGCCGCGACCCCGATGGCACCCCCGATGCTGAGCGCGAAACCAACGGCGAGTACGCAGTCGAGAAGCGTCGAGCGCATGCCGAAGAGAATTCGTGCCAAGACATCACGGCCGAGCTGATCCGTGCCGAGAAGATGCATGGCGTTCGGCCCTTTGAGCCGGGCCACGATGCTCTGCGACAGGGGATCGTATGGGGCAACCCACGGTGCGAAAAGCGCGAGCGCGACCTCCGCGGCGACCAAGACGGTCGCGAAGGTAAGGACACGGTCATGCGGGAGCTTCACGGGCTCAGCGCCTCAAACGCGGGTCGATGACGACGTAAATCACGTCGATCGCGAAATTCAAGACGACAAAGCCGACGGTGACCATGAGGATGCTCGCCTGCACAAGCGGGTAATTGCGCTCGCTGATCGCACCGAGGATGAGGCGGCCTAGGCCCGGAATCGCGAACACCTCTTCGACGACGATTGCGCCGCCGAGAAGGTAGCCCGCGCTGATGCCGAGATAAGTGACGAACGGGATGAGCGCATTGCGCAGCGCATGCTTGTAGAGGATGACGCGCTCGGGCGCGCCCTTGGCGCGGGCGGTGCGGATATAATCCTGGCCGAGGGCGTCCAGCATGGCGGAGCGGATGAGGCGCGAGAGGCCGGCGAGGATCGGCAGCGCCAAGGCGAAGGCAGGCATCGCCATCCGTGCGAGGTTGCCGAGCGGGTTTTCGGCGAACGGCACGTAGCCGAGCGAAGCGAAACCGGGCAGGAGACGCGAAGCCGCGAGGATGAGCACGATGCCGAGCCAGAAAGATGGAATGGTGAGGCCGAGCACAGTGCCGATGCGAAGCGCGATGTCTGTCCCTCGTCCGCGCCGGCTGGCCATCAAGCAGCCGAAAGGCACGGCGCACCCCGCGCCGATCGCAAGCGCCAGGAAGGTAAGCTCGAGTGTCGGCCAGATGTTGGCCAGGATCTCCTCGGCGACGGGGCGGCCGGTCCACAGCGAGGTGCCGAAATCGCCATGCAGCGCCGCGAACGCCCAGCGCAGATACTGGACGAGGAAAGGCTGATCGAGGCCGATCCTCTCCCGCAGTTCTGAAAGTGCTTGCGGCGTCACTTCACTGTTGGCGCCGAGCATGATCGCGACCGCATCGCCCGGAATGAGCCGGATCATCAGGAAGGCAACCACAGACACGCCCAGGACGACGAGCACGAGGTCGACAAGGCGCGGGAAGACAAGTCGCCTCAGCATCGAAACGAGATCCCGGGATTTGCACGCATCGGCGCGTCAGCGGCCCGCGTCAACTTCTCGCCTCGCCCCGAGCCGTGAACCGGAGAAGTTTCGGATGCGAGGGCGGCTCAAGGTGAAAGCGAGGCGTCACGAAGTGAGACGAGGGATCGGTTCGCCATGATTTCATATCCCTTCAGCTCGGCGCGAGCTGCGCTGAACAAAGTTCCGTATGCGATCGCCACGATCGGGCCTGAGCAGGCGAGCTGCATCTGCAAGCGATCATAGATCGCCTTGCGCTCGGTGCGATCGGAAAGACGGCGCGCCTCCTCGAGATCGTGATCGACCGTTGCATCCGAATATCTGAAGACGTTGGTCGAGCCGCCCGTATGAAAGGTGCGATAGAGGAATTCGTCAGGATCGACGCCCCCCGCATTGGCCGAGGCGAAGAGATCAAAATTCCCGTTGCGCCAATCCTGCACGAATTGACCCGTCTCCTCATTGGCGAGCTCGACGCCGATCCCGACTTCCCCGAGCTCGGCTTGCACGACCTGCGCGATGTCCTTGATATCCTGACGCGAAGCGAGCACGCGCAGCACAAGCTTCGTCCCCTTGGCGATGCCCGCCTCTTCCAGCAGAGCGCGCGCTTTTTGCGGGTCGTGACGATAGCATGGAAAATCGGCGACCGGCCGCGCCCAAGATTTGAGCACCGGCGAGAGCGGTCCCGCCGGCACGCCGGCGCCGAAAAGCGCCGCATCGATGATGGCCTGCCGATCAAGGGCGTAGTTCACCGCCTCACGCACGCGAGCATCGGCGAAAGGCGGTCGCGCCACATTGAGCCCGATCACCGTGTCGGAGAGCTCAAGCGTTTGTGACAGCTTGATCCCGGGCTTTTCCTTGAGCTCGAGCGCGGTCGCGGCATCGACTTGTGGCAGCAACTCATATTGTCCGCTTTCGAGGCCGACCGCTCGCGTGGCGGCCTCGGGGACAATGTTGAACTTCAAACCCGCGAGCTTCGGCTTTCCGGCTTCACGGTAGTGCAGATTGCGGGAAAGCAGGATGAAACCATTCGGCTGCCAAGCCTCGAATTTGAATGGGCCGGTGCCGATCGGCGTTTTTTGCAGCGCCTCTTTGTTCGCCTCCATCGAGCGCGGCACGATCGCGATGCCGGCGAGCGCAGCGAGAAGCGGCGCTGAAGGTTCCTTCAGCTTTAGCTCCACATCGAGCGGATCGACAGCAAGGGCCTCGCTCAGCGCGACGAGACGGCTCGCGAGTGGCGAGGCGACCTCCTTCGATTGAACGCGTCGCAGGCTCGAGACGACATCATCCGCAGCGAGTGGCGTCCCGTCATGAAAGGTCACGCCCGGGCGCAGCTTGAACGTGTAAATTAGGCCGTCCGGAGAGATGCTCCAGCTTTCGGCAAGCCCCGGCACAACCTGCAGATCCTTGTCGATCGCGGTGAGCCCTTCGTAAATCGTGCCGCTGACAATGGCGACGCTGTTGAAGGCGGTGACGATGTGCGGATCAAGCCCAGCGGGCGAGGAGTCGATCGCAAGCTGCAATGGCGCGCCGGTAGCCTCCTGGGCGATCGCTTTTTCGGACATTCCATGAGCGCTCACCAGGGTCGCAAGCGCAATGAACGCGGCGCATCGCAGATCAACCGGCATTGCCTTTCCTCTTCGGACGCGGTCACCCCATATAGCAGATGGCAGCTCGGGATTAACCTCGCGCGGCAGCGGATCTCCTCAACGCCTGGAGACGAGGGTGTCCAGCGGAACCGAAAGCCTCAGCCGTCGCTTCGCCGGCCTCGACGAATGGTCGACGCTCGATGTGTTGAAGGCGCTCCATGAAGGCCAGCTCGCCGCCGTCGCGGCGGTGGGTTCGGCTTTACCGGCGCTTTCCGACGCGGTCGAGGCGGCTTCCGCCCTTCTCGCACGCGGCCATGGGCGTCTGATCTATGCGGGAGCCGGCACTTCGGCCCGGGTCGCGGTGCAGGATGGAGTGGAATTGTCGCCGACCTTCGACTGGTCGCAAGCGCGCATCGGCTTTGCCATCGCGGGAAGCGACAAAGCCCTGTGGTGCTCGATCGAAGGAGCGGAGGATTCGGAAGAAGACGCGAAATCACGCATCCGCGATCTCGATCTTGGCGAGCACGATGTGGTCATCGGCATCGCGGCCAGTGGCACGACGCCCTATACGGTCGCGGCGCTCACCGAGGCACGCACGCGCGGCGCACTCACGATCGGCATCGCCAACAATGCGGGTGCGCCGCTACTTGCAGCGAGCGAACACCCGATCCTCGTCGAAACCGGCGAGGAGGTGATCGGCGGCTCGACCCGGATGAAGGCCGGGACGGCTCAGAAGATCGTGCTCAACCTCTTCTCGACCGCCGTGATGGTGCGGCTCGGCCGTGTCTACAAGGGCATGATGGTTGATTTTCGCGTCACCAACGCGAAGTTGCGGCGGCGCAGCGAGGCCATGGTGGCGAGGATCGCAGGTTGCGACCCGGCCCGCGCCAGACAAGCCCTCATCGAGGCAGAAGGCGACGTGAAGCTCGCTGCACTCGTGGCGCTCGGCGTCAGGCGCGAGGAGGCGAAGGCTCAGCTTCGCCGCCATGGGGGCAATTTGCGCCTCACGCTTCGCGACGTGCGCACGGAGAAGCCGCACTCGCCAGGCGTAGCTTAGATTAGACGTGGCGCGCGCCTGATGCTGACGATTGAGATCGACCGACGGCGCCTCGACGGTCGCGGGCGCGAGGAATGAGAGAGGCGTTTCCGCTAAATGGATCGGATTTTTCAAATTCGGATGCAACGAGCCCACCTCTCCCGGAATGGGCGAGGAAAATGCAAGAGAAAGCCGACCGACAGAAGAGGGAGTATAGAGAGCGCCTGAACGAAAAGACGTGAAATGCCGCCGCTCAGCTCGCCATCACGGCCAAATGACGCGCGGCAGAGCGAGCAGTTTTCGTGGCAAGCATGAGCATGCCATTTTCGATGTACGCTTTCTGAACGGGTTGCGACGTGTGGCCGGATTTCAGCAAGGGCGCCAAGAGAATTGCCGCCGCTTCGGCCTCCGGTGCGGACGGGCTCCCGGGGACCGCGAGCGCATCGATCGTGAACGAACCGGCTGGTTGCAGCGCCTGATCGAGTGTCAGCACGCCGTCGCTGATTGAGATCTCGGTCCTGCCCCAACGAAGTGTGCCCAGCAGAAGGTCGATGGCGCCGCCATTGTCTCGCCAGGTTGCGAGCGCCTCCCGCATCGGTCCGGGCGGCCATGGGCCGATCAGTTCAGCACTGATCTCCGCCCGCCCGATGACATCGCTCGGCGTCGGCATCACCCCCGGGAAGGAAAGTTTTCCGAAGCTCAAATTCACGAAGCGACGTCTTTTTGTCCCTTTGGTAGCGGCGTTCCCCTAAAGAGTATCCGCCCGTCGACGCTATCGATGTGGAGGTTCGCAAGTGATTCGGTGCCCGATAGCTGCCGTGCGCCGATATTGTTAGAGTGGGCTTACGTCGGCCGAAATCGGCGGTGATTTCAATGAGATCGGTTTCGAACCCCGCGCTTAAGCTCGGCACACGAAGCCTCGCCCCTTGCGGCATCGCGACCCGCATATCGCTCCCGATCCAAGGAGCCGTCTCGATGATTGCGAGCGGTGCCGCGACATCGTAAGGCAGCGGTTGCGTCTCGCCGAAGCGAACGTTGGTCAAACGCAAGCGGGCGACGAAGGGGAAACCCTCGATGACGACTTGTTTCCAGCGCATATGGTAATCAATCGGCCGGCGTGACAGTCTAATCTCTCCCTCGTCCATCGGGGTCGGAAGGGGCGTCGCCTGTGTCATGCATTGCTTTCTTGGTGCGCGCAGGGATCGCCCTGGCACTTCTCCTGGCATTCGTCTTTCAGGACGCCGCCGCGCAAGCCGCGAGCTTTGATTGCAAGAAGGCGGCAACGGTTTTCGAGAAGACCGTCTGCGCTACGCCTGAGCTTTCGCAGGCCGATGACGCGCTCGCCCCAGCTTTCGCGCAAGCGCTCGCGCCACTATCCGAGGCCAGCCGCGCCGCCCTGCGTGACAACGAGCGCGCTTGGTTGCACTACGCCGCCACCGTTTGCCGTCTCGATGGCTTCAAAAGAAAACCGCGCTGGTATTCGCGTTCGCCGAAGGAATGCTTGGAAACGGAGTATAGTCTCCGTCTCTCCGCTTTGGCGGCGGCCTCAAGCATGGTCGATGGCGTTCTCGTCCGCCGCATCGTCCTCTACAGCATTGATCCCCGAACGGACCCAGATGAGGAAAAGTTTGGCTATGGCATCGGCTTTGACACTAGTGTCCTGGCCTATCCGCAAATCGATCATCCTCGCGACGAGGCCGAGAGCGCCTGGAACAAATACATCGCCCAAAGGGTGGAGGAGTGGCGGAAGGACCGTAACGGCTTCGCTCGCGAACTGAACTATGACGACCTCGCCATCACCGACGAAACGATTCTGATCACGCTACAATATTCCGTGGCGAGCGGCGGCAATCACCCGGACTCGGAGGCCTTTCCCGTCACCTGGCTGAAGCGGCAAAGCCGTCCGCTGGTCGCCGAGGATGTGCTCGACAAGACGAAGCAATGGGCGGAACCGATGGCCGAGGTGTGTCTCAAACATCTCATCGCCGAAGCAGAGCCGGATAGGGTCGATAATTATGTCAAGGATCCGGCAAAGCTTGCTCCTCGAGTGAGCGATGCGGAAAATTGGCTGGTCACGTCCGTGGGCATCTCGGTCCAGTTCGCGGACGATGATCTCGGCCCCGCGTATCGCATCGGCGCTCCGCGCTGCCTCGTGCCATGGTCCGCTCTCACGCCCTATCTCGCCGCCAAGCCGGCACTCTCCATTCCGCCCCGCTGATGCATGGCCATCGTACAAATGGCGCGATGGTGCTGATGGCGCTGGGGCTGCTTTCCCTGCAAGCGGCATCGGGTGAACCCGCTCCGCCGGCCGGGGCGATGCCGACCTGGACCCTGGCGTTTTCCCCTGAGGATATCGTGATAGGGCCGCGACTGAAGGCAATCCGCACGCGTCACCGCTGGTCGCAAGGAGAGGTAGCGGTGCGAAAATCCGCGATCCCGATCCCCGCGCCGGGGTGCCGGATGGATTATCTCATCCTGACCATACCGTCCTACTACCCCGAGCATCCGAATCAGCCTTCGCCCGCCGAGCGTCGCGCCGCCGAGGATGCGTTACTGGCGATGACGGAGCGGGGGAGTGGCCGCTTTACGGCGCACATCGAAGGGCCCTTCTGGCGGCAGGGGCCGACGGGGCCCGAACTCACCGCATGCAACCTGTTCTTCTCGCTGCCCCTGTCGTTCAGGCTTGATGACGCCCCGGCCCCTCGGTGATGGGTCGGTGATGGGAGGGAGATGGATCGCCCTCGATAGTGCGGCCATGCGGCGGGCTGGATCAGACCTGCGCCTGTGCTCCGCTCACCGGCGGAGTGCCGTGCCTCGTGAGAACCGGACGAGTGCCGCGAGGCAGGCGGCCTTTTTTCTGCAGTGATGGAGCTGTCACGCGGGAAACGGCCGCCTTGGCGCCCTTACGTATTTCGGGATGTCTTTCACGGTGTCCTCGATGAAAGGTGCGCTGCACACCCTCTTGGGGTCGAGGACGTCGCTCTTTGGATCGAGGTGTGAGATCGCTGCGCTCGCGGGCCAGCCAGCGCGCCGCTTCGGTGGAGATGATACTTACTTGGGCCCGTTATTTCTTAGACCGGGTTATTGATAAACTCCGATCTTTTCGAAAAAGCGCCTTCCACTTTTCCCTCATGCTCTAATGCGCGGCCATGTCGAGTGGCGGTGCGAGATCATCCGCGATCGGATTGGTGAAGGGATTCTCCGCTCGAAAGGCGCGGTGCGCTGCCTGGGCACGGGCCAGGAGATCAGCGTCACTTAAGACATCGATCGCCGTGCCCGCCATCACCTTCGCCGCATAGGCGAGGCCTTTATGCGCCGGGCCCGAGAGGCCTTGCGCCACGAGCTGCCATGAGTGGCCCGGTGTGCCGATGGCGTAGCACGCGACGCGGCACTGGACGGTGGGCACTACCCAGCTCACTGTCCCCACATCGGTCGAGCCGACCGATGTCTCGACGCCGCTGCCGAGCGGGTAGATCTCTTCGCTCAGCGTCTCGCCCTCTTTCGGCGGCAGGCCAAAACGGCCATAGGCAGCCACGATATCCTCGCGACGCAAGCTCTTCTGGATCTCGGCGGCGTATGCCTTGTCCGCGACATCGAAACGCGGCGGCCCCAATCGCATCATATTCGCGAACATCGCCTCCTCGAGCGGAGCGTTGCCCACGAGATTGGCGTCGCCGCTCAGCTGCCTCGCGGTCACTTGCGTCTCGGTCATCAAGGCAGCGCCTTCGGCGACCTTCTTCACGCGCGCGACCAGGGCCCACATCTCGCCGAGGGTTCCGGCGCGAACAAGATAGCGCACCACCGCTTTCGCTTGCACCACATTGGGCGCGATGCCGCCAGAGTCGATCAGCGCATAATGGAGACGCGCCGTCGAAGGCATGTGCTCTCGCAGGTAATTGGCCCCGACATTCATCAGCTCGACCGCATCGAGCGCGCTTCGCCCAAGATGCGGTGCACCGGCGGCGTGCGCCGAACGCCCGAGGAAGGAGAAATCGATCTCGACGCAGGCAAGCGAAAAGGGGCGGTTGACGCCCGTGAAGGCGGAAGGATGCCAGCAAATCGCGACATCGACATCCTCGAAAGCGCCTTCGCGCACCATGAAGCCTTTTCCCGAGCCTCCCTCCTCGGCCGGGCACCCAAAATAGCGCACGCGGCCCGCAACACCCGACGCGGCGAGCCAATCCTTGACCGCGGTCGCGGCGAGAAGCGAGGCGGACCCCAGCATGTTGTGGCCGCAACCATGGCCGTTGCGGCTTTGCGGCAGAGGCCGCCGCTCGGCGACGCCGGCCGCCTGGCTGAGGCCGGGAAGCGCGTCATATTCGCCGAGGATCGCGATGACGGGGCCGCCTTGTCCTGCCTCTCCGACCATCGCGGTCGGCAAGCCGGCGATGCCCATCGTGACCTTGAATCCCTCGCGCTCGAGCCTCGCGACATGAGCCGCGGCCGAACGGTGCTCCTGGTAATTGAGCTCAGGGGTGCCCCAGACCTCGTCGCTCAGCTCGACGAAGCGCGCTTCCTTCGCCTCCACGAAGCGCCAGACAGGCTCGATATTCTGCATCGTCTTGATTCCCGCTCAACCCGAGTTCCGTCTCTCCTTCGCATAGCGCAGAAGGGCAAGAAAACGATAAATGCCATGCACGAACTTGCCATAGGGCATGGTGATGAAGAGAGCGAATACCACCCCGAGATGGAGCGCGAGAGCAATTCCCATGACGACCGTTGCCCGGAGCGCCAGTAGTGCAAGTCCCGAGGCACCGGTGAGAAACAGCATGGCGATGAACGCGACATCCATGCCGAACCGCTCTTCATCCGCGATCGCGGGCTCTCGGCGCCAGCGCGCCGCGAAAAGACCGGCGCAGCCGATGACGAGGCCTACGCCGCCGAGTGTGCCGAGAAGCACCGGCAGATCGTAGATCGGATAGGGCGCTTCGCGGCCGAAAAGGTAATGGTAGAGCGTGGCAACCGATGTGGCCGCAAAGCAGGCGAGGAAGCCGTAGAAGGTAAGGTGATGATGGAAGCGGCGCCGATCAGTCGGGCGCTCGTCCTCATTCATGCAACCCAAGCCGCCGCCGTCGAGATAGCGCAGTGCGAGAGCATCACGCATTGCCTGTGCAAGTGAGCGCTGGTCCGCCAGTCCTGACGGTTCCTCACCAATATCCTGCCAGAAATGACGCGCCGCCATCACGAGCGCGAGAAGAGCGTAAAGGAATGCGCCGCCAAAAATCACGACCATGGCACCGTGTGGCATCACATCATAAAAAGCGCCCGGCCCTGCATGAGCGCCGAAGAGGGTGGCTCGGCCATCGCGAAATGTGAAACCGATGAGGAAGCCGGCGACGGCGAGCGCCAAGGATAAGCCGACCACGAGCCCGTTGCGTGCAAAAAGGCTTGAGAGCGCGCGAGGCCAGGCATAGCTCGCATAGGATTGCGCCCGCACGCGGCTCAAGCTGCGCGGCACGTTCACGTTGAACTCGTGCGGGGGTGAAAATTGGCAATCGTGATAGCACGCGCCGCACCCATGACAGAGATTGGCTAAGTAATTGAGATCGCCGTCCGCGAACGCGCGGCGCATCTCCATCGCCGGGAAGACGGCGCATAATCCCTCGCAGTAGCGACAGGAATTGCAGATCGTCATCAGCCGGTCCGCCTCGGCGAGATCGTCGCTCGAATGCGGCGCGGTGGCGCCAAACTCAGTTGCGGGCATAGGCAGCGGCCTCCCGTCCCGCGATGCGTCCGAAGACACTGCCGATGGTCATGCCAATGCCGGCCGCGTAACCGCGCCCGAGCACGTTGCCGGCCATGATCTCGCCCGCCGCGAACATATTGGCTGAAGGCCTGCCGTCGCGCATGATGAGGCGCGCCTCCTTGTTCACGCGCGTTCCGAGATAGGTGAAGGTGATGCCGGGCCGCACCGGATAGGCAAAAAAGGGAGGTTGCTCGATGCGCCGCGCCCAATGGGATTTCGGCGGCACGAGGCCTTCGGTGCGGCAATCGTCGAGGATCGTGTGGTCGAACGTGCCCGGCCGCACCGCCGCGTTGAACTCCCGCATCGTGTGTTCGAAGGCTGTCGAGTCGAGCTCAAGCCGGGCCGCGAGCTCGCTCAAGGACTTTGCCTCGATGGGAGGATAAAGCGAGGGCATGAACAACTCACGCGAGGCGGCATCGAAGACGATAAAGGCGATCTGATCCTTTTGGCCGGCGACGAGGCGTCCCCAGATCGCGTATCGCTTCGGCCAGATGTCCTCGCCCTCGTCGTAGAAGCGGCGTGCATCCTTGTTCACCACGATTCCAAAAATCACACAGTCGAGCCGCGTGATGATGCCGCCGTCGAATTTGGGAGCGCGTGCGTCGATCGCAACCGCATGGCATTGTGTCGGATCGCCCACCTCCTGCACGCCCTTCGCCAGAAGCAGCTTGAGAAGCGAACCCCGGTTATAAGGCGTGCCGCGGATGAGAAAATTATCCGCGGTCTTCCCCCAATATTGCTTCATCCATTCAAGGTTGGCCTCGAAGCCGCCAGCTGCGGCAATAAGTGTCGTTGCGCGAACTGCGAGGCGTTCTTTGCCACGCGCCATGGTCGCGGAGAGGAACATGCCATCCTCGATCGAAAGATCGACGACCTCGCAGTCATAGGCAACTTCGGCGCCGAGCCTCTCAGCGGTGTCGTAAAGCGCATTCAGCATCGCGCGCCCGCCACCGAGGAAGAAGGAGTTCGTGCGGCCGAGAGAAAGCGTGCCGCCGAGCGAGGGTTGCCAGCGCACGCCCTGCTCGACGAGCCAATCGGGGATCGCCTTGGATTCACGGATCATGTGACGCGCCAGCGCCTCATCGGTCTCGCCCTGCGTGACGCGCATGAGATCGTCGAAGAACTCTGCTTCGGTGTAGGGGCCTGTGAGGATCGCGGTCGCAGCGTCATGGGCGCAGCGCATGTTGCGCGTGTGACGTGTATTGCCGCCGCGGTAAAATTTCGGCGCAGCCTCGAGAACGAGGACGCGCGCGCCCGCGCGCCGCGCGCTGATCGCCGCGCACATGGCGGCATTTCCGCCGCCGACGATCAGCACATCGTAATTCGCGCTCTTTTCGATCAACTCTTCCCCGGTGGATTCCCTCTTCCTGCCGTCGGAGAAAACGTGGTGATGGCGGAAGCGACGTAGAAAGGCCCGAAAACCGGCGAGTGTCGATTTTCGAACGCGAAAGGCCCTGAAGCGCTCCGTCGAATCAGAGACACCCGCAGCCGACGCTATCGCATTTTTCCGCGACGGGCGTCCTTCACTTTGCCGTGCTCTTGCCCGGCCATTGGCCTCGAAGAGCCCTCGGTTTCGGCGAAACGCTGGTCAAATGGGGTGCGTTCGGTTCCTGGAACACTTTGCGCAGAAGGGGAAGGTCCCGATTCACCGGAAGGAGCGAGACCTCTCCCTCCCGCCGCCCGTCATTCGGCCGTGTCTCACAGTCTCGTGGGTTGACGCGCAGGTGAGGCGGATGTTTCAGTCGCCTGCAAATGTTGCATGCTCCGACATTAACCACGCGCTCACGGCGGATTTGGAACCTGCCGAACATCCTCACCTATGGCCGCGTGCTCGCCGTTCCGGCCGTGACAGCCCTGCTCTTCTGGCATACCGAAAACTGGATGCGGTGGTTGGCGCTCGCAATTTTTGCCGCGGCCGCCGTCACCGACTACTTCGATGGATATCTCGCCCGGGCCTGGCAGCAGCAATCTACGCTTGGCCGCATGCTTGATCCGATCGCGGACAAGCTGCTTGTCGCGGCCACCCTCCTGATGCTGGTGCATGCCGAGACGATCCAATCCTGGTCGATATGGGCCGCCATTGTCATCCTTTGCCGTGAGATCCTGGTCTCGGGCTTGCGCGAATTCCTCGCGGAGCTGCGCGTCAGCGTGCCGGTGACCGCGCTCGCGAAGTGGAAAACGACGGTACAGCTCGTCGCCATCGGCTTTCTCATCGCAGGGCCCGCCGGGGAAGCGGTGCTGCCAGGCACCGTCACGATCGGCCTGTCGCTGTTGTGGATTGCGGCCGGGCTCACGATCTATACCGGATGGGACTATATGCGGGCCGGGATGAGACACGTGATCGACGACGAGACCGGCATGGACAGCGGGGGACGACCGTCGTGAAACTTTCCTATTTCGCCTGGGTACGCGAGAGGATCGGCAAATCCGAGGAAGAGATCGAGCTTCCCTCGCATGTTGCGACGATCAACGACCTCCTCGGCTGGTTGAAAGGACGCGGGGAGGAATATGCGCACGCCTTCGAGCATGCGGAGGTGGTGCGCGCCGCGATCGACAGGCGCCATGCTCGGCCCGAGACGTCGATCGCCGGCGCGAGAGAGATCGCGTTCTTTCCGCCGATGACGGGAGGATGACGCTCTCGGCATCCGAGATCGAGCGCTACGCCCGCCACCTCGTGCTACGTGAGATCGGCGGTCCCGGCCAGGCCAGGCTGGCGGCCGCCCGGGTGCTGGTGATCGGTGCGGGCGGTCTCGGTTCTCCGCTTTTGCAATATCTCGCCGCGGCTGGGATCGGCGGCATCGGCCTCATCGACGACGATGTGGTCTCCCTCTCCAACCTGCAGCGCCAGGTCATTCATGGGACGGGCGACATTGGCAAGCCGAAGACGAATAGCGTTGCGGCGGCGCTCGAGCGCCTCAATCCGCATGTGCGTTACGAACCCCATGAAACGAGATTGACTGCCAAGAACGCGCGCGAGCTCGTGCGAGGCTACGACATCGTGGCCGACGGCTCGGATAACTTCGACACCCGTTACGCCGTTTCGGATGCGTGCTTTTACGAGAAAAAACCCTTGATCACGGCGGCGCTCGGCGTCTTCGACGGCTCCCTGACCACGATCCGCGCGCATGAACGCCGTCCCGACGGCTCGTTGAATCCGACCTATCGATGCCTCTTCCCGACGCCTCCGCCGCCGGGCGCGGTGCCCGCTTGCGCGGAGGCCGGCGTGCTCGGCGCGCTCGCGGGCGTCATCGGCTCGCTCATGGCGATCGAGGTCGTCCGGGAGATCGTCGGCTTCGGGGAAGGGCTGGTGGGACGGCTCTTGATGGTCGACACGCGCTCGATGCGTTTCGAGACCGTTTCTTATGGTTGGGATGAGCACAACCCGTTGAGCGGGGAAAGAGCAAGGAGTGTGGAGTGAAGATCGCCGCACCTTCTCTCACTTCTTCCCTCACTTTCCCCTTTTCTCTCTTCGCCTTGGACATGAAAAACCCCTCCGCGCAAAGCGCGGAGGGGCAAACACAAAAGCCCGGGGTATGGGCCGATCAGTTGTTGCGGTTGCCCATGATCGAGAGCAGGAATTGGAAAAGGTTGATGAAATTGAGATAGAGGGTCAGCGCGCCCATCAGGGAGTATTTGGCCATCAAGGTGCCGTCATAAGCTACCTGGTCGTAGCTGTCCTTGAGGCGCTGCGTGTCCCAAGCCGTGAGACCCGCGAAAATCACCAGTCCAATGATGTTGATGGCGAATTGGAAGGCGCTCGACTGCAGGAAGACGTTGATGAGCATCGCGACGATCAGGCCGATCAAGCCCATCGCCATGAAGGCGCCCATGCCGGAAAGGCTCCTGCGGGTCGTGTAGCCGTAAAGGCTCAAGCCGCCGAAGGCAGCCGCCGTGACGAAAAACACCTGGATGATCGAGCCGAGCCTGAAGAACAGAAACCAGGTGGAGAGGGAAAGTCCCATCACGGCCGCGAAGGCCCAGAAGGTGAAGAGCAGCGATTGATAGCTCATCCGATCGAAGCGGAAGCTCATGAACATCACGAAGCCGAGCGGAGCCAGCATGATGAGCCAGTGAAGCGGACTGACGTAGAGCGTGTAGGCCACGCTGGGATTGGCTCTCGCGAGCACAAAGGCGCCATACGCGATCAAAGCCGAGATCGCGAGACCTAGGGTCATGTGATTGTAGATGCCGAGCATATAGGCCCGCAAACCGGCGTCGTACTGGGCGGCGCCGACCCGCGAAACGCCTGCGCTCATGGGGGAGCGCGCGTTGCCATCGAAGAACGACATGGGAAAACCTCTTTGTTAACGCCCGGCGAAGCCTAAGCGCGCAGGCGCCCATAATATGGCCGCAGAGCACCAAATCCGCAAGGGAGGTGTCGTAAGCTGTCGTAAGCAGACGAGTTGTCCGGGTTAGGTAGCACACGAGTTGTCCGGTTTGGGCAGGAGGGACCGAAAGCGACATGAAGTCCGCCCTGCATCGATCGGCCGGCCGTGCCGCCTTATTTGCGTTGCAAGGCCGCCAATAAAGCTGTATGTCAAACAAAATCCAATTTTGTTGGACACAGAGGTAAATTTAGTTGGCGAAGATAATCAGCCCTCTCCTTGCGAGGGGCGAAGCCAAGCAACCGCCAGACACAGGACCAAGAGGTTTTGTGAGTCGCACCAAGCTGCGAGGCATCAAGGAAAGCGGGCCAATCAGCAAGACGAGATTTGAGGCGGTCATGCGGGCTGCGGAACAATCAGGTCTGCTGAGCGAAAAGAGCGGGCGCATCGGCGGCAGGGTGAGCCCGGCTTTGATCAGACAAGCCAAGCGGCAGACGGGCATCGAGAGCGATTCTGAGCTCATCGCCTTTGCGCTTGCGACAGTCGCGCTCGAGGACAGCTTCGCTGAAGTATTCAAAGAATCGCGCGGCAAGGCGGACCCGGAACTGAAGCTCGGCTTTTTAGATGGGGGAGTTTGACTACGACGCCGCGCGGCGCTGGGCGCGGTTCGATCCGAAAAAGACTTTGGCGCGACGAGCCGATGCCGAGCTTCTTTTCGTCGATGCGAGCCGGATCGGAGGTCAGGGGCTCTTGCTGGACACCTGTGTCTATATTGACCAGATGCAGGATCAATCCCCGATCGTGTTGGACGATCTGATCGCGCAACGGCAGATCAATCATTCGACAGTCGCCGTCCAGGAATTGATGCACTCCGTCGGAGTGTTGAATCCCGCGGATGGACGAACGATCATGGTGGTTGCAGAGATTGGAAAGCTGATCAAAGCGATGCCGGCACATCGACTTTTCGCCCCCGATACCGAGGTCCTCGGGCGAGCGGCGCTGCTGGCGGGAATTTTGTGCCGGATTCAAGGATATGAAAAAGACGACAGGTTTCGAGCGCTCCACGATTGTGTGCTGTTCCTGCAAGCGGGCAAGCTCGGACTTGTGGTGCTGACAGGCAATATCGCTGATTTCGATATCCTCCTGCAGCTCATTCCCACAGGACGAGCGCTATTCTATCGCCGAAAGTGAAGCGCGGCACCCAGCACGCCCAAAACCGAGGTCCGAGCAAAGCCCTCAAACGTCGAGGTTTGCCACGTCGAGGGCGTTTTCCTGGATGAACTCGCGCCGGGGCTCGACCGCATCGCCCATGAGCTTGAGGAAAATATCGGCGGCTTCGTCGGCCTCCTTGGTTCGCACCTGGAGGAGAGAGCGCGCATTGCGGTCGAGGGTCGTCTCCCAGAGCTGCTCGGGATTCATTTCGCCGAGGCCCTTGTAGCGCTGGATTTGTATGCCCTTGCGACCAAAACCGGTGATGGCGTCGAAAAGGGCGGTCGGGCCGGCAATGAGCATCTCCTCTCCTTTGTGGATCAGGAGTGCCGGGCGCTCATACGTGTCCTTGAGCCCTGCCGAGTGCTCATGCAGGCGTCGCGCTTCGCTCGAACCCAGAAGTGCGGCATCGACGATTGCCGCCTGCTTCACGCCGCGCAAGGTGCGCTCGAAAATGAAACCGCCCCCTTGCACGCGCCCCGTCCAGCCGCGCTCGATCTCATCGGCGATGGCGTCGAGCCGGCGCGCGACTTCCGCCGCGATTGCGACGCCTCGCCCATCACCAAGCGGAAGCTCGGGATCGAGCGCACCCGCGATCGCAGCCTGCTCGATGGCAGGGCGGTAGTAGCGCGAATGCAGCGCCGCGAGGGTCTGGCGCACGAGGCGCGCTTCATCGAGCGTCCGGCGCAGGTCGGCACCGACGCGCTCCTCCCCGCTCGCGAGCCGCAGCACCACCCCCTCGCTGCCGCCCTCGATGAGGTAGTCCTCGAAGGCGCGCTCATCCTTGAGATAGATCTCGGATTTGCCGCGGATTGCCTTGTAAAGCGGCGGCTGGGCGATGAAGAGATGGCCGCGGTCGATGAGCTCCTTCATGTGGCGAAAAAAGAAGGTGAGAAGCAAAGTACGGATATGGCTCCCGTCCACGTCCGCGTCCGTCATGATAATGACCTTGTGATAGCGCAGCTTGTCGGCGTTGAAATCGTCCCGGCCGATGTCGCGGCCGATGCCGGTGCCGAGTGCCGTAATCAGGGTGCCGATCTCTTGCGAGGACAGCATCTTGTCGAGACGGGCGCGTTCGACGTTCAGGATCTTGCCGCGCAACGGCAGCACCGCCTGATATTCACGGGCGCGCCCTTGCTTCGCGGATCCACCGGCTGAATCGCCCTCGACCAGGAAGAGTTCGGCTTTCGCCGGATCGCGCTCCTGGCAGTCGGCGAGCTTGCCGGGCAGGTCGGCGATGTCGAGGAGATCCTTTGGACGCGCGAGTTCCCGCGCCTTGCGCGCGGCCTCGCGCGCGGCCGCGGCTTCGACCACCTTGCCGACGATCTTGCGGGCCTCGGCGGGGTTTTCCTCGAACCAAACGCCAAGCGACTCGCCGACGATATTCTCGACCACCGGACGAACCTCGGAAGAGACGAGCTTGTCCTTCGTTTGCGACGAGAATTTCGGGTCCGGCACCTTCACCGAAAGCACGGCGGTGAGCCCCTCGCGACAATCATCGCCGGTGAGCGTCACCTTCTCCTTCTTGGCGATGCTCGAGCTCTCCGCATATCCCGTGACCTGACGCGTCAGCGCGGCTCGAAAGCCCGCGAGATGCGTTCCGCCATCCCGCTGCGGGATGTTGTTGGTGAAGCAGAGCACATTCTCGTGATAGGAATTGTTCCATTCGAGGGCGGCTTCGACAATGACACCGTCCTTTTGAGCGCGGATGACGATAGGCCTTTCGGTGAGCGCGACATTCGCACGATCGAGATATCTCACGAAGGCCTCGACTCCGCCCTTGTAGACAAGCTCCTGGCGCTTGATTTCGGCATGGCGCTGGTCGGTGAGCACGATGCGCACGCCCGAATTGAGGAAGGCGAGTTCGCGAAGCCGATGCTCGAGCGTGGTGTAATCGAACTCCAGCATGGTGAACGTCTGCGGCGAGGGCGTGAAGGTCACCTCTGTCCCGCGCCGCCCTTTCGCGTCGCCGATGAGGACGAGAGGGGAGACCGGGTCGCCATGGCGAAACTCCATGGCGTGCTCTTTCCCGTCCCGCCAAATGCGCAGCTTAAGCGAGGAGGAGAGCGCATTGACGACCGAGACGCCGACCCCGTGCAGTCCGCCGGAAACCTTGTAGATGTCCTGGTTGAACTTACCGCCGGCATGGAGCTGGGTCATGATGACCTCGGCGGCCGAGACCCCTTCCTCCGGATGAATGCCGGTCGGAATTCCGCGCCCATTATCGGTAACCGTGCAGGAGCCATCCGCGTTCAGCGTAACCGTCACCTCCGTCGCATGTCCGGCGAGCGCCTCATCGATGGCGTTATCAACGACCTCGTAGACCATGTGATGCAAGCCAGAGCCGTCATCGGTATCCCCGATATACATGCCGGGGCGCTTGCGCACCGCATCCAAACCCTTGAGGACCTTGATGGATTCGGCGTCGTATTGCACGGCGGGGTCAGGGGCGTTGCTCATGTCGCTAAGAGGCTCGCGAAGAGGCTCACGAAGAGGCTCGGCCGATGAAGGAGGCGTATCGTCCATCATAATTCCGGGAAGTGGCGAGACAGGCGAAGGCGCGATGATTCGCGCATCGGAACTTAGCCGAAAATATAGTGATTCCGAACGGCTTTTTGGAGGCCCGAGATGCGAATTTCCGCCGGAATCCTACGCCACTCGCGCCCTAGGGGTCGGGCCCGACAAATGCTTCCCATTTGTGGGAAGAGGCCTGACCGCAACTTTGCAAACTGTGGGCAGATCTCACCGACGGAACCATCCGTCGGAATCAAATCCACTTGCGCGACGCGCGGCATGGGAGGCCGTAGGGGTGGCCCGCCGCATGCACGGCGGGCCACAGAGTGAAGATAGACTCAGGCCGCGTGAGGCGTATGACGGTAATCCCACACCGACCAGAACGATACAACGGCCGTTATGATGCCCAGGATCACATGCGCCCAAACCGCGTGCTGATTCGAGGCGAATGTGAGAACCCAGGGAGCGATGATCAGCCAAATACCGAGCAGGCCGCTAATCCATTCCTCCCATTCGGCAAAGGCCGAAATCGCCGCGAGTGCCAAGATGGCGATGATGACGGCGATAATCCAGGCATTCCACGCGGGCACGCTCTCCCCCGCAAAGCCCAAGACCCAAGGAGAGATGAACAAGAGTCCTGCTAGGATTAGGTTGACCCAATCCTTCACTCTGTTGCTTTCCCTGTATACGATGGACATGACCACCTCCATGAATGAAGATCGTCTTTCAGAACTCGGGCAATTAGCCCGGGACTATACTAAACGTGGGACATTGCCGGGTTTTTTCAAGATGAGCAGGCTAACGAGACCTGGCCAAGCACCCCAATAGACTGGGTCAGCGCACGAGTTCGCGCATTCCAGCGTCTAGCCCTTCGAGTGTGAGCGGGTACATTCGGCCGGCGAAGAGCTGCGCGATCATTCCGATCGAATGAGTGTAGGCCCATTGCCCCTGCGGAACCGGATTGAGCCAGATCGCATGCGGATAGGTGCGCGTGACGCGCTCAAGCCAGATTTGTCCCGCCTCCTCATTCATATGCTCGATCGAGCCGCCCGCCATCGCGATCTCGTAAGGTGACATAGAGGCGTCACCGACGAAAACAACTTTGTAATCATGAGGATAGGTGTGGAGGACGTCAAAGATCGAGGTGCGATCCGTGTTTCTTCGCCGGTTCTCCTTCCAGACATGCTCGTAGAGGCAATTGTGGAAATAGAAGTGCTCCAAGTGCTTGAACTCCGCCTTGGCCGCCGAGAACAGCTCCTCGACGAGCTTGATGTGCCAATCCATCGAGCCGCCGACATCGAAGAAGAGGAGCACCTTGACGGCGTTACGCCGCTCGGGGCGCAGTTTGATGTCGAGATACCCTCTCTCGGCCGTTCCCCTGATGGTGTTGTCGAGATCGAGCTCTTCCGCGGCTCCGGTTCGCGCAAATTTTCGTAGTCGGCGAAGCGCGATCTTGATGTTGCGCGTGCCGAGCTCGACCTCGCCGTCGAGGTCCTTGAACTCGCGCTTGTCCCAAACCTTCACCGCGCGAAAATTGCGGTTTCCGTCCTGGCCGATGCGGACGCCTTCCGGGTTGTAGCCATAGGCGCCGAAGGGCGAGGTGCCAGCCGTGCCGATCCATTTCGAGCCGCCTTGATGACGGCCTTTCTGCTCACGCAAACGCTCGCGCAAAGCTTCCATCAGCTTGTCCCAACCAAGCGCCTCGAGCTTTTGCTTCTCTTCTTCTGTCAGATGTTTCTCGGCGAGCTTTCTGAGCCATTCGGCCGGAATTTCTGCTTTTTCGAACGCTTGTGAGAGGCTTTCAAGCCCCTTGAAAGTTGCGCCGAAGACGCGATCAAATCGGTCGAGATTGCGCTCATCCTTCACGAGGCACGAACGCGAAAGATAATAGAAATCCTCGACCGAAGTGCCGGCGAGGTCCTCGTCGAGCGCTTCCATCAAGGTGAGATACTCGCGCAAGGTGACCGGCACCTGCGCATCCCTGAGAGCCGTGAAAAAGCTTAGAAACATCAGCTTTGATGGGTAAGTGGTGAGTAGTGAGTGCTGAGTGGCCGCAATGCTGCCCCCCGTCAACTGATCTCTTCTTCACCCTTGATCCTTCATGATCAAATCACGCGCCACAATGAGCCGCATGATCTCATTCGTCCCTTCGAGAATCTGGTGGACGCGAAGATCGCGCACGATCTTCTCGATGCCGTAATCGGCCAGGTAGCCATAGCCGCCGAGAAGCTGAAGAGCCTCGTTCGCAACCTTGAATCCAGCATCCGTGCCGAAGCGCTTCGCCATGGCGCAAAGCCGTGTTGCTTCGACCGACTTGGCGTCGAGCGCCGCCGCGGCCCGCCATAGAAAGCTGCGCGCCGCTTCGAGCTCGGTCGCCATGTCCGCGAGCCGGAATTGCAGGGCCTGGAAGTCGCGGAGCTTTTTGCCGAAGGCTTGGCGTTCGCCCACGTAGGCGAGCGCCTTTTCGAGCGCACCTTGAGCACCCCCGATCGAGCAGGCGGCGATATTCAGCCGTCCGCCATCAAGCCCAGCCATGGCGATCTTGAAGCCGACGCCCTCCTCGCCGAGCCGATTTTCGGCCGGCACCCTGCAATTCTCGAAGATCACCTGGCGTGTCGGCTGTGCATTCCAACCCATCTTGCGTTCGTTGGCGCCGAAGGACAGTCCTTGTGTGTTCTTCTCGACGACGAAAGTCGAAATGCCGGAAGAGCCTTCAGCGCCCGAGCGCGCCATCACGACGTAAATGTCCGAGGCGCCGGCGCCGGAGATGAATTGCTTCACGCCATCGAGCACATAGTGATTTCCGTCGAGCCGTGCTCGCGTCTTGAGAGCTGCCGCATCCGAGCCCGCGCCCGGTTCGGTGAGGCAATAGCTCGCCAAATGTTCCATGCTCACGAGGCGCGGCAGGAATCGGCGGCGTTGGGCCGAGGAGCCGAAGCGTTCGATCATAAACGCCGACATGTTGTGGATGGAAAGGTAAGCCGCAATCGAGGGGCAACCCGTCGCGAGCGCCTCAAAGATGAGCGCCGCGTCAATGCGGGAGAGACCCGAGCCGCCGACATCCTCGCTGATGGTGATGCCGCCCATGCCGAGCCCCGCCGCCTTGCGCAGGACATCGACCGGAAAATGCTTCGTCTCGTCCCAGGTGACCGCATGTGAAGCGAGCTCGTCGCGCGCGAATACACGCGCGAGCTCCGCAAGCGCGAGCTGCTCCTCGGTGAGCGCAAATTGAGAGACTGGATTTGGCGCTGTGGTCGCGCCGGATTTTTCGAGCATGGAAGCCCTTGAGGAGCTGCGATTACCAAGCTCCAGGATAGTCGCTTGCGCAAGCCGCGCAATCACGGGAACGCCCCGCAAACCCGCGAGCTTCACCGCATTGCGCAGCAGGATCAGGCCTGCGCGATCACCCGTTGCCGCCCGATGCGAGCGTCGGCTCGACAGTCGCCTGGACGAGAGCGTCGGGCCCGAACTCGTCGGCTGAGTTCACGGCCAAAATCTGGGCGAGACGATTGCGTGCCCGATTGACGCGGCTCTTCACCGTGCCCACTGCGCAGTTGCAGATAGCTGCGACCTCCTCATACGACATTCCCGAACCGCCGATCAGAATGAGCACTTCGCGTTGGCTGATGGGGAGTTTCATGAGCGCCGCGCGAAAATCCTGAAGATCCATATGGCCGTGCTGGGCCGGCATGCTGGCGAGCCGTCCCGCCATTTGTCCGTCGGCGTCCTCGATCTCCCGGCGACGCTTGCGAAAATCCGAATAAAAGGCATTGCGCAGGATAGTGAAAAGCCAGGCCGAGAGATTCGTGCCTTCGACGAAGCTCGAGAGATTCGCCCAAGCCTTCATCAACGTTTCTTGCACGAGATCGTCGGCGCGCTCTGGATTGCCGCATAAGGAGAGCGCGAAAGCCCGCAAGCTCGGGATCGCGCGGACAAGATCATCCCTCAATTTATCGCGCGCGGCCATCGTCGCCGCCCTGGCTTACCTTCAACCGATCGAGCAACTCCACGAACCTTTGGGGCACCTTCTCTCGAAGGGTCGCCGCATAGGCTTCATGCAAAGCGCGTTCGATGAAGCGCTCGATTGGAGGGCGTCTCACCGACGTGTCGGCGACCGACACGTTCACGCCCGCTGAAACGGATGATATTCGTCCTGAAACCATTCCCTGGGACGCCGTTCCCTTCGACGCCGCTCTCTTGGAGGTCGCTTCCTCGCTCGTCTCCCTTGTGTCCGCTCGCCGCTCATTGCTCATCCGCCACAACCCCTGTCCCGCTGCTCATGGCGCGGATCTCTCGTGCGGATGCAACGTCCGGTGGCTTAAGCGGTTCCTCGAAATCGCAAGGAGAGAGATGTGGTCGGCGAAAAGGAAACGGAAGGGTCGAAAGAATAGTTCGCCTGCGGCGAAGCGCTGCGGAAAAACACGCCACTTTGCGGCAAGATCATGCCGGATGTTTGACCTTCAAGACAAAGTCAACAGCCGCGTGACAATACGGAACTTTAAAGCCGAATGCATTTCCATTCGGCTCGACTGTCAGTTGTGCTGATGCGTCGCGCGCTTTTTTATCGCACGACGCTCAGAAAGAAATCTCGTCGAAGAGACTGAGATCAGTTTTCCTTGGTTTCCGGCTTCGGCGGCTCGCTTGTCGCGGGGTCGGATTTGGTGACCGTCTTTCCCCGCAACAGATCAAGTGCCGCGATGAGCTGCGTATCCTTTGCCGGATCGGTCGCGACATAGGCTTGCGAGGCCGACAAATCTTCTCCCTTGTCGTTTGAGAGGTGCCCGCGCAGGCTCGCTTCCCCTTTCGCCTCGTCCTTGCCCTTCAGGTCGTCGGGAATGGCCTCGAGTACCTTGATGTCGGGCTCGATGCCTTTCGCCTGGATCGAGCGTCCGGAGGGCGTGTAGTAGCGCGCCGTGGTGAGCCGGATCGCCGCATCGTTGCCGACCGGAATGATCGTCTGCACCGAACCCTTGCCGAAGGAGCGCGTGCCGAGCAGTGTTGCCCGCTTATGGTCCTGAAGGGCGCCGGCGACGATCTCAGAAGCGGAAGCCGAGCCGCCATTGATGAGCACCACGAGCCGCCTGCCCTTGGTCACATCGCTGTGGCGCGCATCCCAGCGCTTCGTGTCCTCGGGATTGCGGCCACGCGTGGACACGATCTCGCCCTTGTCGAGGAAAGTGTCGCAAACGCCGATCGCCTGATCGAGCAAGCCGCCCGGATCGTTGCGCAAATCCAGCACATAACCCTTCAACTTATCGTCGCCGATATCCTTCTTCAGCGAGTCGAGAGCGTTGCGCAGATTTTCGGTTGTCTGCTCATTGAATTGGGTGATCTGGACATAGCCGACATCGTCTTCCGGCCGGAACTTGACGCTCTTCACCTGAATGATCTCGCGCGTGAGCTTCAGCTCGAGGGGATCCTTTCGGTCCTTGCGCACGATGGTCAGCTTCACGGACGTCTTCACTGCGCCGCGCATCTTGTCGACCGCCTGATTCAAGGTCAGGCCTTGCACGGCATCACCATCAATTTGCGTGATGATATCGCCCGAGAGGATGCCCGCTCGCGAAGCCGGCGTATCGGCGATGGGCGAGATGACCTTTATCAGCCCATCTTCCATCGTGACCTCGATCCCGAGCCCGCCGAATTCGCCCTTGGTGTTGACCTGCATGTCGCGGAAGCTCTTCGCGTCCATGTAGCTAGAATGCGGGTCGAGCGAGGTGAGCATGCCATTGATGGCGGCTTCCACGAGCTTTCCATCGTCGGGCTTCTCGACGTAATCGGAGCGAATGCGCTCGAATACGTCGCCGAACAGGTTGAGCTGTCGATAGGTATCTCCGGCAGAGGCGGCTTGCGCCGGCTCGCTCGTGAGGAAGCGCGTCTCCAAACCGAGCGTCGCCGCCCCCGCGCCCAACATTGCGCCCATGAGAAGAAGTGATGACTTGCGCATCAGCCGCGAACCTTCCGTTGGTCAGTCTTGGCCCACCATGGGCCGGGGTTGATCGCCGAACCGTCCTTGCGGAACTCGACGTAGAGAACAGGGCCAGCCGATGTGGCCTTCGCCACCTCAGTGGTCAACAAGTTACCGTCGCCCATTTCGCCGATGGGCTCGCCGGCGAGCACCGGTTGCCCCGCCGCCACGTCGATATGACCCAGACCGGCAAGTACGATATGATAGCCGTTACCGGCATTGATGATCAAGAGTTGCCCATAACCCCTGAACGGCCCGGCATGGGCTATCACGCCTTCGATGGGCGAGGATACCACGGCGCGGGGACGCGTGGTGAGGGACACCCCCCTTGCCTGCCCCGTCACCTCGTCCGGCTCTCCGAAATCACGAAAGATCGAACCGGCCACAGGGAGCGGCAAAAGGCCACGTGCCTCCGCGAAGTTGATCTTCGGGGAGAGGCGCGTCGGCTCCTTGAGGCTCGCGGCCGTGAAGCTGTTTTGCGTCGAGATCGCAAGCGCCTCGGCCGCCTTGCGGTCCTCGGCGGCGCGCTTCTCGCTCTGCGCAATGTCGCTATCCAGGCTTGCGAGGAAATCGCGCAGGTTCTTCGCGCGCTGAGCGAGCGCCGCCGCGTGCTTGGCGGCCTCTCCTAGCGCCAATTCATTGTTCGCGACGCTCGCCTGGCGCGCGTCGATGAGGGCGGAAAGCCGTGTGCGGCCTTCACGAAGCTCCCCAAGGCCGGAATTCAACCTATCGCGCTCCGCCACGATCTCGTTGCGCAAACGCACGAGATCGGCGAGGTCGCCGGCAAGGGCGCGCGCCTCGTCGCGCAACTGCGGCAAGACGGCGCCCAGAGCCATCGAGGCGCGCACGGCGACAAGAATATCCTGGGCGCTGACGATCACTGCGGGTGGCGGCTTGCCGCCGATGCGCTGCAGGGCCGCGAGCACATGACCGATGAGCTCACGGCGCCCTTCGAGAGAAGCTTGCAGAGCCTTCTCCTGCGCCACCTCCCGGGCCAGGCGTTCCTCCGCGTCGCTGGCCCGCTCTTCGAGGGCGCGAACCTTGTCGGCCGCCTCGACGAGATCATGCCGGAGTTTCTCGCGATCCGCCTTGAGCGCGGCAATCTCGTCCTCGATCTTCTGGCGCTCCGCGTCCGACTGTTGCAGCGATTGCTCGATGCCTTGCAGCTCGCGCAATCGCTCCTCGCGCTGCTTGAGCTTGGTATCTATCCCGGCATTCGCCGCCGCCGTACTGGACGAGCTCGAATCAGGGCTCGAATTTTCGGCGGCGAGGCCCGCGCCTCCAGCGAAGCACCAGACAGCGGTCGTGACCGCGGCAAGAGTTGCCCCGAAAACGGCCCCGCAAATGATCTTGCGTTTGCCCAAATTCGCGCCTGCCCAATGCTCTTTCAGGAAGCCAATCTCCAGGGCACGTCCACCAGCCCACCCTTTCCCCTCAGCCATAGTTGTCCGGCTCCGACATTGCTACCACTTTGCCGGAAACAGCAAGAACACCACAAGTGCTTGATATCATCGATAAATTTTAGCGAGGGGTGGCAACCATCCCTCGGCATTGATCCGCAAAGAGTGAGCCGCCGCACCCGTATTCCCGAGCGATCTATCGAAAACCGGCCCCTCATCCTCTTTCAATCCAGCTAAAGAAAGCGCTTAGGCCCGATGATAGGGGTGGCCCGACTGAATGGTCAGCGCCCGATAAATCTGCTCCAGGAGCACTATTCTGACGAGCTGATGCGGCAAAGTCATGGCTCCGAAGGACATCGCCTGATGCGCTGCCTCCAAAATTTCCGGGGCAAGGCCGTCGGCGCCGCCGATGATAAACGTTATCCCTTTGACTCCTGAGGCGCGGTGCTTTCCCAGAAGCTCTGCGAATTCGGCGCTGGTTAGGTTTTGCCCCCGCTGATCGAGCGCGATGCGCAGGGCTCCCGCGCTTTTCGCGGCGAGACCCACCGCTTCCTCATGCTTGCGGGTGGTCTCGTCACGCGCGCGGCTTTCTGCGATCTCGACCACCCTCGGGCCCGAA
Source organism: Hyphomicrobiales bacterium (assembly GCA_019246665.1). Lineage (GTDB taxonomy): Bacteria > Pseudomonadota > Alphaproteobacteria > Rhizobiales > Beijerinckiaceae > GAS188. Next base: position 14,233 of record JAFAQA010000148.1, on the reverse strand, counting down.
AATCCAAGCCTTTGCGCCAATTTGCCTGCACGCTCGAGATAGCGTTCGGCCAATTGCCGTTCGGGGCCTGCCTTGAGGCGCCCGACCCCGCAAATTGCAAGATTCAACAGCGAGCCCGCTCAGGCGCGAGCGCGTTCCGCATTCTCCGAGGGGCGATCCCGCCCCCAGATTTTCTCGAGGTTGTAGAAAGCCCGGATTTCCGGTCGGAAGATGTGAACCACGAGATCACCGGCATCGATCAGCACCCAATCGCATAAGGGGAGACCTTCGACGCTCACCGAACCCTGTCCCGCTTCCTTGAAAGCGCGAATCACGGCGTCGGCGATCGCGCCCACATGTCGCTGCGAACGACCGGAGGCTATGATCATCGCGTCAGCGATGGAGGTTTTGCCGGTAAGGTCAATATCGACGACCGCTTCGGCCTTCATGTCGTCCAGCACAGTGAGGGCGACGGGGAGGAGATCGACGGCCGGCGTCAACGCTTCGGCGGTGATCTCGGTGAGCGGTCGAACCGCCTCACTTCTCGCATGATGGAACAGCGCCAGATTCCTTTCTCTTTGGCGGACCCAAATCAACGATACCCATAGTGTGGCGCTTTAAACGTTTCTTTTCAATTGCGGTTCTGCGACAATCGGATGAAGCTTTTGGCCTAGTCATTTTAGCGCGCAGCTCCTGATCGCAGCCCCATTGCTCTCACAAAATCATCAGCAAAACAGCATCATGCGCAGCTTGAGCTCAGCGTCCGAGCTCTTTGGCTCTGAGCGCGGTCGAGGAGAGGCTCGATCGACGCCCATGCAAATAAATCCAGGCTGGGGCTCTTCGTTCCGCAAGCGTCAAGGCGGCTGATTCGGGGATGCGGAAGCGTGCCAGCGCTTGCGCAGCTGGGGAGTGCAAGGCCAGATGAGTCGCACCCGGCCGGTCGATGACGGCCAGGGGAACGAGATCGGCGATGCGACGCCAGCGATGCCAAAGGTGAAAGCTCGCGAGATTGTCCCCGCCCATGATCCACACGAAGCGCAGCGACGGAAGGCGCGAGGTCAGCGCCGCGATGGTGTCCACCGTCAAATCCGAGCCAAGCGCTTCCTCGAGGCCGGTCACATCGATGCGCGAGTGGCTCATGACCGAGCGCGCCGCGGCAAGCCGGGCCTCGAGTGGCGGCAGGCCATCATGATCCTTCAAGGGGTTCCCCGGCGTGACCAGCAACCAAAGCCGATCGAGCGCCAGCCGCCGCATGGCCATCAAGGCCACATGGCGGTGGCCATCATGGGGCGGATTGAAGCTGCCGCCATAAAGACCGATGCGTTGGCCCCCGCTGTGGGGAGGAAAGCTCGGGATCATGCGGGGACGGCGCGCCTAGTGGTCCGGGCCCGACAAATGGTTCCCATATGTAGGAAAAGCGCTGACCACAAAGCTTCAACATTGTGGATAGATTTTACCGCCGGATGGGAAGCATACGTCGGAATCGATTTACTGACGGTCGACATGCGCCGAACGGCGAAGTGCGCAGGCGTGGGGCCTCTTCTCACGCCCGTATCTGCCCCGCTCCGCGGATGCGGTATTTGAAGGAGGTGAGCTGCTCGACGCCCACCGGCCCGCGAGCATGCATGCGACCGGTCGCGATGCCGATCTCGGCGCCAAAGCCGAATTCACCTCCATCGGCGAATTGAGTCGAGGCATTGTGCAGGACGATTGCCGAATCGACCTCCGTCAGGAAGCGTTCTGCGGCTGCCCGGTCCTCGGTCACGATTGCGTCGGTGTGGTGCGAGCCATGTCGCTCGATATGCTCGATCGCCGCATCGATCCCATCGACGACGCGACAGGCAATGATGGCATCGAGATATTCGAGCTCCCAATCCGCTTCGCTCGCGGGAGTGACGCGGGGATCGGCCGCGCGCGTCGCCGCATCGCCGCGCACCTCACACCCCGCCTCGATCAGGGATCTCACGAGTGGCGCAAGATGGGTCGGCGCGACGGCACGATCCACGAGCAGCGTCTCGGCGGCCCCGCACACGCCGGTGCGGCGGAGCTTGGCGTTCACGGTGATGTCCCGGGCCATGCCGAGCTCGGCGCCGGCGTGCACATAAACGTGGCAGACCCCTTCGAGGTGGGCGAAGACCGGCACGCGTGCCTCCTTTTGCACGCGCTCGACAAGGCTCTTGCCGCCTCGGGGCACGATGACATCGATCGTGCCGTCGAGCCCGGAAAGCATGGCGCCGACGGCGCCACGATCACGCGTCGGAACAAAGGCGATCGCCTGGCGCGGCAATCCTGAGCGCTCAAGGCCTGCGACCAGGGCAGCATGGATCGCCTCCGCCGAGCGGAAGCTCGCGGAGCCTGTCCGCAGGATCGACGCGTTGCCCGCCTTGAGGCAAAGCGCGCTCGCATCGGCCATCACATTCGGTCGGCTTTCGAAGATCACCCCGACGACGCCGAGCGGCGTCGCCACACGCTCGATGACGAGCCCGTTGGGCCGCTCGAAACGCGCGGTGATCCGCCCGACGGGGTCGGAAAGTGCGGCGATCTCCTCGAGCGCTTGCGCGATCGCGTCGACGCGCGCTTGATCGAGCCGCAATCGGTCGAGGAAGGCGCCAGTCGCCGTTTCCTGCTTGGCCTTTTCCATGTCACGCCCATTCGCGGCGAGGATGAAGGGCGCCGCCTCGCGCAGCGAAGCCGCCATGGTGAGGAGAGCCGTATTCTTCTGCTCGGGCGTCGCGAGCGCGACTTTGCGCGCCGCGGCACGAGCGCCTCTGCCGAGCGCTGCAAGCTCGGGGCGCATCTCATCTTCGATGCTCCGCGGCATGGCTTGCTCGGTCACGCGACGAACGCTGCTCGACATCGCCACTCCCCCTTTGAACGCGCCTCGATCAGGCAGTAATTTGTTCGAGGCCACCGGCTTTCGCCACCTTACGCAAATGGTGATCGGCATCGCCGAACATCAATCCGATGGACGTCATGCGCTTGAAATAGGCGCCGAGGCGATACTCCATGGTCATGCCGATCCCACCATGCAATTGCACTGCCTGCTCGCCGATGAAGCGGCCGTTTCGGCCGATCGTCACCTTGGCGGCCGAGATGGCGGCGGAGCGCTGAGCCGGGTCGTTTTCGGTAGCCATCATCGTGGCATAGACGGCCATGCTGCGGGCCTGCTCGAGCCCGATGAACATGTCTGCGGCGCGATGCTGCAACGCCTGAAAGGCGCCGATCGGTCGGCCGAACTGCTTTCGCGTCTTAAGATACGACACCGTCATGTCGCACATCACGCTCATCACGCCCACGGCTTCGGCGCACAAAGCCGCAATCGCCTCGTCGGTGACACGTTCGATGAGCGGTAGCGCCTTTCCAACCTCGCCGACAAGCATATCAGCCGACACCACGACATTGTCCAGCCTGACCTCCGCCCCTGGCGTTCCGTCAGCGAGCCCGTAAGCACGCCGGGTCACGCCTTTGGCCTTGGCATCGATGCGAAAGAGCGAGATGCCATCGCGCGCGTGACGTTCGCCCCCGGTTCGGGCGCTGACGAAGAGAAGCTCGGCCTCATCTCCATGCGGCACCACGCTCTTTACGCCGTCGAGCACGAATCCTTCTGTCGTCTTGCGCGCCGAGAGCGCCACATCCGCCAGCTCATGGCGCGCTTCGCGCTCGACATGCGCGAAGGCCACGACCAGCTCGCCTGAGGCGATGCGCCCCGCAAGCTCTTTGCGCACGGCATCGCCACAGCCGTGGCGCACGAGACCGCCGCCGATCACCACGGTCGAAAGGTAGGGCTCGCGCACCAACCCCTTGCCGAAGGCTTCCATGACGATCATCGTCTCGACCGCGCCCCACCCGAGGCCGCCATCCGCTTCGTCGAAAGGAAGCGCCAACAGGCCAAGCTCGGCGAATTGCTTCCATCTTTCGCGGCTCCATGCGGTACCTTGGGGCGCGGCTTCGGTCGGGGCGGAGAGGCGCTCCACATTGTCGCGCAAGAGGCGCTGCTCATCGGAGAGGTCGAAGTCCATGACGCGTGCGAACCTGAGAACGGGTTGTGCCGGAAAGCGGCTTGTTATTGTAAAGTCCCAAGAAAACTCAGAGGCAAAATTCAAAGGCCCAAGATCTGCTTGGCGATGATATTGCGCTGGATCTCATTCGAGCCGCCATAGATCGTCACCTTGCGCGTGTTGAAATAAGTCGGCGCGGCGAGCCGCATCCATTCCGGCGCGATCTCATCCTCGTTATGTCCGAGCGGTGCGTCGAGATTTTCCCCGACGAGCCCATGCGGGCCGGCCGCCTGCAAGGTCAGCTCCGTAATGCGCTGCTGCAGCTCGGTGCCGCGCAGCTTCAGCACGGAAGAGGCAGGGTCGGGCTTGCCCTTGCCGTTCTTGTTCTCGTTGGCGAGGACCCGCAATTGCGTAATCTCGAGCGCCTTCAACTCGATCTCGAGGTCGGCGAGCTTCTCGGCGAAGCTTTGGTCCTCAATGAGCGGGCGTCCGCCCTCCTGGGCCTCGGCCGCGAGCTTCTTCAGGCGTCGCAGCCTTTCCTTGGTGGCCCCGATGCGCGCTGTGTTCACCCGCTCATTCGATAGGAGGAATTTGGCGCAATCCCAGCCGCGATTCTCGACCCCGACGAGATTCTCGATCGGAACTTTGACGTCGTCGAAGAAAACCTCGTTGATCTCGCGCCCGCCATCGACCGTGACGATGGGGCGAACCGTCAAGCCTGGCGACTTCATGTCGATGAGCAGGAAGGAGATCCCCTCCTGGGGCTTCGCCGCTTGCGGGTTGGTGCGTACGAGGCAGAAGATCCAGTCGGCGTATTGGGCATAAGTCGTCCAGGTCTTTTGCCCATTGACGATGTAGTGATCACCATCGCGCCGCGCCGCCGTCTTCAGCGAGGCAAGGTCCGATCCCGAGCCCGGCTCGGAGAAACCCTGGCACCACCAATCATCGAGATTGGCGATGCGCGGCAAGAATTTCTTCTTCTGATCCTCGTTGCCGAAGGTGATGATCACCGGTCCCACCATGTAGACGCCGAAAGCAAGCGGCTCGGGCGCGGGATAAGCCTGCACCTCCTCGCGGAAGATATGACGCCTGATGATATTCCAGCCGGTGCCGCCGAATTCGGCCGGCCAATCGACGGTCGCCCAGCCCTTCTTGTTGAGCACGCGTTGCCAGGCGACGATCTGATCCTTCGAGGGACGATGGCCGGCCAACATCGACGCATGGGTCTCCTGGTCGAGATTGGCGGCGATGAAAGAGCGGACTTCCTGCCGGAACTCCTGTTCCTCGGACGTGAAACGCAAATCCATCCCATCCTCCCGGCCCAAGAGCGACGACAGCGCTCAGTTCATCTCGGCTCGCCTTCGAATTAAGCCGATCCGTCGAGCGATGGCAACGCTGGTGGAAGCGAGTAGCGAATAGCGAGTAGCGAATAGGAAGCGCTCACTCGCAACTCACGATTAGCTACTCGCTACTCGCTACTTGCTCTCATGAGCGAAGCGAATGAACCGGCTTGAAAAGGCCGCTCCCTTTGGCGACGAGTTCGCCGCCCGGCATCCTCACCTCGCCTTCACTGAAGATGACGGAACGGCCCGCGCGCACGACGCGGCCCTCGGCGACGAGGATGCCACGGCCCGGCGCGATGAAGCTCGTCTGCATGTCAAGCGTCATCACCGGAAGATCGACGTGCCGCCGGGCAGCCGAGCCCATTGCGATATCGAGAAGCGTGCAGGTGACGCCCCCATGCGCCATGCCGACGTTGTTGAGGTGTTGAGGCCCAAGCACGAGACGAAGCAAGGTCCGCCCGTCATCCGTATCGAGGGGCTCGACGCCGCAGTATTGGGCAAAAGGAATCTCGGCTCCGAAAATCGGCATCATCTCTCTCTTGGCGCACAGTCGGTAGTGAATCGGGAGTGGCAAGTGGTGAGGAATGAGTTGTGAGACGGGAAGACCAAATATCTCGTGGGGAGCCTACCTTCATCTTTTCACTCTCATGTTCTGGCCCTTGGCGAATATCACCTCGGGTCACAGGCACCAGGTTCAACGCAGGATCAAGGTGGCCCAGCCTTCGATGAGGTAGCGCCGGTCGAGGTGAAGCCCTTGTCTGCCGAACGCCGAGAGCGCGAGTGCGACATCCGATTCCAGCAAGCCGGAGATGACGAGCTTGCCATTCTCCGACAAGGCCCGGGCGAGAGTAGGCGAAAGCTGCGCGAGCGGCCTTGCGAGAATGTTGGCGAGGATGAGATCGAAGCTCGAAGGCTTGTCGGCGAGCGGGTGTCGAAGGCCAGCCGCGCAATAGAGGCGAAGACGAGAGGCAACGCCGTTGCGGCCCGCATTCTCACGCGCCACCTCGATCGCGATCGGGTCGATGTCGCCCGCGACGATCTCGCTTCGCAATGCCCTGGCGGCCGCGATGGCGAGCACGCCCGTGCCGGTGCCCACATCCAGCACGCGCGCGGGACGCTCTTGCTTGATGACCCGATCGAGCGCCAAGAGACAGCCCCTCGTGGTGCCGTGATGGCCCGTGCCGAAGGCGAGTGAAGCCTCGATCTCGATGCCGATATCGTTTGGGAGCACGAGAGCGCGATCATGCGCGCCATGCACGAGAAAACGACCGGCGCGGATGGGTCTCAGCCCCTCGAGGCTCGCGGCCACCCAATCCTTCGCGGCGAGCGCTTCGAAACGAAGCGTGCCCGCCGTGGTCTTGCCCATGATGAGCGCGACGAGATCCGCAACCGCCTTTCTGTCCGGCTCCTCGGCGAAATAGATTTCGGCGAGCCAGCTTCCGTCCTTCTGCTCGAAGGCGGCGACCGCGGAATTTTCCGGATCGAAAACCTCAGCGAGCGCTTCCGTGAGGACACGCGCTCGATCTGGCGTCGTGGTGAGACGCAAGATCGTCGTGATCTTGTGGGGAATGAGGCCCTCGCGCATGAAAGCGCTTAACGCGCGGCCTGGGACACCGCAGGCAGCTATAAGCTCACGCCGCCTTGGCTCGCCGCTGACCCCGCAATTTCTTGCGTACGAGGCCAGCTTCCTGGATCACCAACTTGGGCTCGCGCGCGAGAATTCGTATGAGCATTCCAGCCGCCCCGGAAGGAACGCGCTCACCGCGCTCCCATTTGCGCACTGTGCCGAGAGAGGCGCCAGTGACCTTGGCGAATTCTTCCTGCGTCAGTCCCGCCTTTAGTCTCGTGGTCCCAACAAAGGTATGATTGACTTCGACGCGATGCTCGCGGGCTCCGGCGCTCGCTTTGCCGTTGGCATATGACAGAGCGTCGTTGAGCCCTGCCATCAGCCCCTCGAAATCTCTTCTGTTCATCGGCCTATCTCCCGTATTGAGCACGGATGGCTTGGGTGAGCGCCTTGGCAGCGCTGCGCTGCTTCTGATCGAGATCGTTGCGATCGTTCTTGGCATATGCCGCAATCAAAAAGACCGGCATGTCACTGTCGCAAAAAAAGTGATAACCCGCCCGCCTCCGCGCTTCCCGCGACCCCGCAAAGGAACGCGAACTTTTCGCAGGCCTCCGGTCCCCTGGATCAGATCTCCAGCCGTTGGGTTTGACGCGATCATGTTGACCACCGCTGTCCTTTCGGCCTCATTCATTATGCCCGACACCATCGTGAGATAGGGACTAGTCTCGACAACCGTTATAAGAGTCAGTGCCGCCACAAGGCTTGTATACCCCAAAGGGGTAGATTGAGCCAAGCCGAGAGAGTGAGAGAGGGTTTCGCTTTGCCATTCTACCATTTCCTTTCGCAAAACCGCTCGGGCGATATTGCAGATCGTGATACGGAGTCTGGCGCGATAGGCCTGCGGAGAAAACCCCTCAATGCGCCCTTCCGAGGCGGTGCAGTGAGCCGGCTGCAACGGTGATGAGGGGTGAAAGCAGGACTAGCAAGCGCTGCCCGATCTGCGGCAAGCCTCCCGCCGAGCCATTCACGCCCTTCTGCTCGCGCCGTTGCGCTGATATCGACCTCGGGCGCTGGCTCAAGGGGGCCTATGCGATCCCCGTCTCGGAGCCGGAGGACACCGATGAGGACGAGGCGATGAGCGAAAGGCCCCACGAAAAAGATTGAGGGACTTCCTCCTTGCTCCGCTTCTCCATCCTGATGAGGTTCATCCTCCTTTACGCGGCCCTTTACGCGGCCTTCGGAGTGTCTTCCCCTTTTCTGCCTGCTTTTCTCAGCAGCCGAGGCCTTGGTGCCGAAGAGATTGGGCTCGTGCTCGCCTCGTCAACGGCGATCAGGCTCTTCGCTGGCCCGCTCGTCGGGCGTCTCGCGGACCGTTATCGCCTGTGGGGGCGGCTACTCGCCTTCTGCGCTGCCGCGGCGGGAGCCTGCGCCCTCCTCTTTCTGCCCGCGCAGGGGCTCTTGATGCTGCTCCCCGTTGCGCTCCTGCAAGCCTCCCTTTTGGCGCCCCTTGCGCCCCTTTCGGATGCCCTGGCACTTTCGGCCTCCGGAACCCCCGAGCCGAAATCGGGAGCCAAACCCTTCCAATATGGCTGGGTCCGCGGCGTCGGCTCGGCGGCATTCGTGGCCGGCTCGGTTCTCGCGGGCGAGGCTGCGCGTCCGTTTGGGCTGGTGGTGACGCTTTGGCTCAACGCCATCCTCTTGGGTGCCGCTGCGCTTTGCGCGCTGCCGCTGCCAAATATCGTCGAGTCCCCATCCGATGCCGGACAACAGGAAAAGAGCGGGGTGCTCACCTTGCTGCGGATACCCGTATATAGGCGGCTCATGTTGGCGGCCGCCCTGGTGCTCGGCAGCCATGCGATGCACGACAGTTTCGCAATGATCAGCTGGAATGCGGCCGGCATCGACACGGGGACGGCGAGCCTGCTCTGGTCCGAATCGGTCTCGGCCGAGGTCGTCATGTTCTTTCTCGTTGGCCCCGCCCTCATCAATCACCTCGGACCAGGGCGGGCCGCGGCGCTCGCGGCGGGCCTCGGCATCTTGCGCTGGGCCGTCCTCGCGCTGAGCACGCAAGTGATTGCGCTCTCGCTCGTCGAGCCGCTGCACGGCTTCACCTTTGCGCTTTTCCACCTCGCCTGCATGCGTGTCATCGCCGAAACCGTGCCGAAGCGTCTCGCCGCGACCGCCCAGGCACTTTACGGCACGCTTGCCGCCGGCGCCGCGAATGCAGCGCTTACGCTGGCTTCGGGCTGGCTTTATGAGCATTTCGGCGTCGGCGGGTTTTGGGCCATGGCGGCCTTATGCGCGCTCGCCCTGCCCGTCGCGCTCAGCCTCGGGCGCTCCCCGTAGAGGGTGCCTGTTTCGCCCTCATTCCCCCGAGAGCCGCCTTATGATGCGAGGGCTTAGAACGCGCTGCGTTTAGATGAGATCAGTAGCGTCAGGTTATCTTTTTGTTTTTCCGCATGATCTTGTCGCAAAAGTGGGGGCAGTTTTGCGGATCATGCTCTAGATCTGCCTTTCGCGAAAATGCGCGGAAGCGCTTGCCCGTTCTCTACGCCGCGCGGTGCCTTGGCGTTGCCGGTGCCGCATTCTCATCGAACAGCTCGGCGAGCTTCTCGGTCATCACGCCGCCGAGCTCTTCGGCATCGACGATCGTGACGGCGCGGCGATAATAACGGGTCACGTCATGGCCGATGCCGATGGCGATGAGCTCGACCGGGGAGCGCGTCTCGATGTCCTCGATCACGTGGCGCAAATGCCGTTCGAGGTAATTGCCGGGGTTCACCGAGAGGGTGGAATCATCGACCGGCGCGCCGTCCGAGATCATCATCAGGATGCGCCGCTGCTCGGACCGATGCACGAGACGCCGATGCGCCCAGTCGAGCGCTTCTCCGTCGATGTTCTCCTTGAGGAGACCTTCGCGCATCATGAGCCCGAGATTCTTGCGCGCGCGCCGCCAGGGCGCGTCGGCGGCCTTGTAGATGATGTGCCGAAGATCATTGAGCCGGCCCGGATTGGCGGGCTTGCCCGATTGCAACCAGGCTTCGCGCGAAAGGCCGCCCTTCCAAGCGCGCGTGGTGAAGCCGAGAATTTCGACCTTGACGCCGCAGCGCTCGAGCGTGCGCGCCAGGATATCGGCGCAAGTCGCCGCCACGGTGATCGGCCGGCCCCGCATCGAGCCCGAATTGTCGAGAAGCAGCGTTACCACCGTGTCGCGGAAATTGGTGTCCTTCTCCTGCTTGAAGGAAAGCGGCTGGAACGGATCGATGATGACGCGTGGCAGGCGGGCCGCGTCGAGCATGCCCTCCTCCAGATCGAACTCCCAGGAGCGGTTCTGCTGCGCCAAGAGCCGGCGCTGGAGCCGGTTGGCGAGGCGCGCCACGACGCCTTGAAGGTTCTGCACCTGCTTGTCGAGATAGCCGCGCAGACGCGTGAGCTCTTCAGGATCGCATAATTCCTCGGCCGCGATCACCTCGTCGAACTTCGTGAGATATGCCTTATAGTCGGGTGCGCGCCGCTCGTTTGCGCCCGACGAAGGGGGCCGCCAGGCTTCGGATGCCTCCTCGGAATCGGCTTCATCGGATTCGTCCGGCAATTCTCCGGAAGGCGCGTCCGATTCCTCGCTCATGCCGTCCTCGAGCTCCTCGGCGGCAGCTTCGCTCGATTCCATCTCGGCCTGCTCGCGCGAAGATCCTTCTTCGCTTTCTTCGCCTTCCTGCTGCTGGTTCTCGTCGGATTGATCCTCTTCGCTCTCCTCGGTCTCCTCGCTTTCGAGCTCGGTGGCTTCCGCCATGTCGAGATGAGCAAGAACGTCGCGCATGATGCGAGCGAAAGCGCGCTGATCCTCGATCTTCCCGTCGAGCCGATCGAGCTCCGCGCCGGCCTTCGCATCGATTTCGGCACGCCAAAGATCGACAAGCTTGCTCGCGGCGGGCGGAGGCGACTCGCCTGTGAGGCGCTCGCGCACCATAAGCGCGACGGCGTCCTCGATCGGGGCATCCGCTCGATCCGTGATGTCCTCGTATTTCGCGCCGCGATGATAGCGGTCCTGCAGCATGGCGGAGAGATTTGACGCCACGCCTTCCATGCGCTTTGCGCCGATGGCCTCGACGCGCGCCTGCTCCACCGAATCGAAGAGCGCACGCGCGTCAGGTCCTTGCGGCGCAAGCCGCCGGTGCACGGCGGGGTCGTGACACGCAAGCTTGAGCGCCATCGAATCGGCGTGACCTCGGAGCACCGCGACGTCAGCGGCGGAAGGCTTGCGCGGCGGCTCGGGAAGGCGCGCCTTCTCGGCTCCGAAGAGCGCCGGCTTGTCGGAAGCGTAGACGATCTCGATCTCGGGTCGGCGCGCAAGGGCGCGCATGCACCCTGCGACCGCCTGCTTGAGCGGTTCGGTGGGCGCTGGCCTGGGGGCGCCCGGCTTGCGGTTCGAGATAAGGGTCATGCCTTCAATATATCAGCCAAATCGCCGATGTCGCGGGCGGCGAAATCAATCGGGACCGATGGCTTCGTTTCGCCCGTCCCCGGCCCGTGCTCGTTCGGACGCGCCACATGCGCTGTCTTCAGCCCGCATTTCGCAGCCGCCGCCAGATCGGAGGAATGCGCCGCGACCATCATGCAGGCTGACGGCTCGAGATCGAGCGCACGCGCCGAGGCAAGGTAAGCGGCCGGGTTTGGTTTGTAATCGCGCGCGATCTCGGCGCCGAGCACCGTGTCCCAAAAGAAACCGTTATGGCGCGCGAGATCGACCATGATCGAGATATTCCCATTCGAGACGGGAGCAAGTCGGAATTTCGCGTAAAGCCGTCGCATGCCCTTCGGCACATCCGGCCAGGCATCGAGACGATGCCAGGCCCGGTTCAGCGAAGCGCGCGTCTCCTCGGCGAGCCCATCGAGGCCGAAGCGCGGCAGAATGCGATCGAGGTTCTCGCGATGGAGATCATCGAGCCGCACGAAAGGCCGTCGTCCGGACCGCACCTCGTCCATGGAGGGCTGGTATTCGGCTCGCCATACCTCGGCGAATGAATGCCAATCGAGATCATGACCAAGGGAGCCGAGCAAGGCCCTCGCCTCGCGCGCGATCGAGGAGCGCCAATCGACGAGCGTCCCGAAGACGTCGAAGAACAAGGCAGAGATCATGCCGAGCCTGCCCGCGCGAAGCGCCCGTAAAACTCAGCTCAACGCGACGTTGACCGCGCTTTCCTTCAGCTCCTGCCCGAAACAACGCTGATAGAACTCGGCCACGAGCGTGCGCTCGAGTTCATCGCATTTGTTGAGGAAGGTCACGCGAAAGGCGAAGCCGATATCAGAGAAGATCTCGGCATTTTCCGCCCAGGTGATCACCGTGCGCGGACTCATCACCGTCGACAGATCGCCGGCGACGAAAGCGTTGCGGGTGAGATCGGCGACGCGCACCATTTTCGAGACGGTGTCGCGCCCTTGCTTCGTGCGGTAATGCGGAGCCTTGGAGAGCACGATCTCGGATTCGCGGTCATGCGGCAGATAATTCAGCGTGGTAACGATCGACCAGCGGTCCATCTGCCCCTGGTTGATCTGCTGCGTGCCGTGATAAAGACCGGAAGTGTCGCCGAGCCCGACCGTGTTCGCGGTGGAGAAAAGGCGAAAAGCCGGGTGCGGCCTGATGACGCGCTTCTGATCCAGAAGCGTGAGCTTGCCCGAAACCTCGAGTACGCGCTGAATCACGAACATCACGTCAGGACGGCCGGCGTCATATTCGTCGAAGCAAAGCGCGATATTGTTTTGCAGCGCCCAAGGCAGGATGCCGTCCCTGAACTCGGTCACCTGCTTGCCGCCGTGGAGCACGATCGCGTCCTTGCCGACGAGATCGACGCGAGAGACGTGGCTGTCGAGATTGACGCGCACGCAAGGCCAGTTGAGGCGCGCGGCCACCTGCTCGACATGAGTCGATTTGCCGGTGCCGTGATAGCCTGAGATCATCACGCGTCGGTTATGGGCAAAGCCTGCGAGGATCGCGAGGGTGGTGTCGCGATCAAAGACGTAATCCTGATCGAAATCGGGCACATGCTCATCCGCCGTCGAATAGGCGGGGCATTCCATATCGGTGTCCAGGCCGAACACCTGTCTGACCGAGACCTTCATGTCCGGGAGAGGTGCCGTCTCAACGCTCGCGTTCATTTCGTCCTCGCTCGTGGCCACGGAGCCACCGCAATCTTTCAATCAGCACGCCAATCGTCCCATACCCGGACGAGTTCCGAGCATCCACGATCTCTACGATCCAGGCACGCGCGGAAGCGTGGCAGCCGGCCTGATACTGCAAGCACCGCCTATGATCGCGCCGCAGCTTAAAGAACAGCCGATGGAACTAGAGCATGCCCGGCAAAAAGGAAAACAATTTTTGCGAATGAAATAGGGCTTGAGGATGGGCTTGGAAAGAGCGCGGACCCGGGCGTTCTCGTGGACGGGGTGCCTTCAGGCGAGCCCGGCCGTCCGCAGATAATTGTAGGCGTTGATGATTTCGCGCAACTGATCTTCGTGGGATCTGTCGCCGCTATTGGCGTCCGGATGCAGGCGCTTCACCAGCTCCTTGAAACGGGCCTTGAGCGCCGTCTTATCGACTCCAGGCTCGAGACCAAGCGTATCGAGCGCCTTCCTTGCCGCATTGCCGATGCGGGGTGAGGCTTGTCTCGGCGTCCCGCCGGTTTGCGAAAAACCCCGCCTGCCGAAAAGGTCGAAAGCGTCGTCGAGCGTCGCATCCGCGAAGGCCTCGTGCAGCTTGGCGCCTCCATGAGCCGCCGAGCCGTTGACACCCATCCGCCAAGTCGGCCTATGCCCGTAAAGATCCGCCTTCTGGTAAGCCGCGACGGCCTCGTCGGGCATATCCTTGAAGTAGTTGTAGCTCGCATTGTAGGCGCGCACGTGGTCGAGGCAGAAATGAAAATATTGCCCTTCCCGGCCACGACCCTGCGGCGCACGGTAAAGCCCGGCGAGCGCACACCCCGGATGTCCGCAGATGGGCTCCGCTTCGGCAGCGACCGCTTCGTCGCAGCGCGGGCGCGTGCGGACGCGATCGAAAAGGGGCGAGTTCAAATCCATGGCTACCGTGATTATGTGGCGTGAAGCCGTTAACGCCAAGCTCAAAGCGTGAAAAAAACTTGTTGCGATGGCATTTTTTTCGAAAGCACGTCGCGTGAAAGCCTCAGGCTTCGTGACGTTTATCGAGCTGGGTATTCACGCCGTGATCTCAAGTGGCAAGGGAGCCTCAACGTCATGCGGATGTCGGAACGCATCGAGGGCAAGCTGAAGGCGGCGTTCGCGCCGCAAGCACTGAAGGTGAGTGATGACTCGCACAAGCATCACGGACATTCCGG
>JAFAQA010000455.1 GCA_019246665.1 Hyphomicrobiales bacterium | reverse complement strand
CCGCCCTCACTTCGTGAGGGCACCACACATCATGCGGTATCAAGTCAGCGGCAACGATTATGAGAAATGCGTCGCGGCACATGCTTGCGAGAAATTGGGCTTGAACGTCGATCGAAGCTCGGTTCTTCCCGTGGTGCAGGTGAGCTGGCAGGATGCGACCGCATTTGCGGCATGGCTCTCCGATCGTACCGGTGAGCTCTATCGATTGCCCACCGACGAGGAATGGGCCTATGCGGCGGGCAGCCGATTCAACAATGACGGCTCTCGGAGCCCGCGCGGCGTTACGCCACGCGCGGCCGAGACGTCTTCTCCTCGACGCGGCGGACGAGGCCGAGCTGATGCTCGCGCCAGATCACGAAGAGCCCGGCCGAGATCACCACCGTGGCTCCGGCAAGAACAATCTCCAAGGGGCGTTCGCCAAACAACAGATAGCCGAGCGTGAGCGCCCAGATCATCGAGGTGTAATCGAAAGGCGCGAGCGTCGACACCCCGGCATGGCGATAGCTCGCGGTCAGCAGGATTTGCCCCATTCCGCCGAAGATGCCGGTGCCGACGAGGATCGCGCCGTCCGCGAGCGTCGGCATGCGCCATCCCCAGAGAAGGGAGAGGAGCGCCAAAGTCGAGCAGACGATGGAAAAATAGAAGACGATCGTCGCCGTCGTCTCGCTTTGCGAGAGGCGGCGCACCTCGATCACCGCGAAGGCCGTGCAAGCGGCACCGCCAAGCGAAGCGAGCGCGCCCAGCGCGGGCCCGCCATTTCGCGCCTCGGTGATGATCGAGGCCGACATGTGCGGCAAGAGCATCAGCACGACGCCGATGAGACCGATGAGAACCGCCGACCAGCGGTAGAGCCGCACCACCTCCTTGAGCAGCAAGGCGGCGAAGACGACGGTGAGGAGAGGCCCCGCATAGCCGATCGCCGTGGCATCGGGCAGCGGAAGGTTGGTGAGCCCGACGAAGCCGCAGAACATTCCCGTGGCGCCGACGAGATTGCGCCTCACATGTCCCCAGAAGTGGCTCGTCTTGTGAACCGTCGACATCTCGTGGCGATAGGCAAGCCAGCTCATCAGCGGAATCAAGGTGAAGAAGGCGCGAAAGAACATGATCTCGCCGGTCGGGTAGCGCGAACCGACGAGCTTGATGCTTGCCCCCATCATCGAAAAAACGAGGGTCGAGGCGATCTTGAGGGAAATTCCGAGAAGCGGATTCACGGGCGGGGATGGGGGAAGGATGGCCTAGAACGCGTTGCGTTTAGATGAGGTCGGTAGCGTCACGTTATCTTTTTGTTTTTCCACATGGTCTTATCGCAAAAGTGGGGCACTTTTGCGGACCATGCGCTAGTGGCCCGGACCCGACAAATGGTTCCCATTTGTCGGAAAGGGCCTGACCACAACTTTATAATATTGTGGATAGATTTTGCCGACGTAACCATCCGTCGGAATCGATCCACGAGCGACCATGCACCGGAATGACACCAAGGCCAAGCCGAAAACCCGGTTACACAGCGTTCGGCGCGGTGGCCGACTTCGAGCGTGACCGCGCATTCGTAGCTGACCGTTGGTGTCGCTCTCGCGAACTCGCTTGCGCCGCGCCGTTGCACACGCTCCCAGAGCCCGAGGAGAGGCGAAGTTCGCCTCCGAAATGGGCCTCGGGCGACAAAGCTGCACGCTTCGACCCGGATGCCATCCCTTGATTTTGCGTTGGGATTTTGCAGGGATGCGCGCCGGGAGTGCACGAGTTAACGTGGGGCGGAGGCGGATCGCGAACTTGCGCAATGTTGCTGAAACATGTCTTGCCGTAACATCACCATGCAGCAATATGGTTTCGCCACTGATATTTTTGGGAGGCTCACCGCGTGTCCATCCGTCCGCAAATTCGGGTAGATATGCATAGTGGAAGCGCCGTGCTGGCGCTTGACGGCTCCTGGATAGCGCGGCGCGCCAGGTTGGCCGAGGCCGCTGTTTCAGCGGCGCTGCAGGAGCTTGGCTCGCCGGCGCGCGTCACGCTCGACCTCGAGGGCATTGATCGCATCGATACGGCGGGCGCCTGGCTGGTGGAGCGGACGCGGCGCGGTCTCGTCGATTC
>JAFAQA010000454.1 GCA_019246665.1 Hyphomicrobiales bacterium | reverse complement strand
GAGAACCACCTTCGAGCCGATGAAGCAATAAGGGCCGATCCGCACATCCGCGCCGAGCGATGCGCCGTCCTCGATGATCGCGGTCTGATGGATCAAGGTCATCGGGAAAGCCGGCGACCTGCTGAGGGAAACGGCGCGCTCATAAGTGCTTTTCGATCCGATGCTGATGCTCTTCGACGGCGTGCCTGCGCACGCGGATCACTCAATCACGGACCAGCATCGCCGCGACCTCGGCCTGCGCCACCAGCGCGCCCGCAACCTTCGCCTCGCCACGGAACCACCACATATTGAGGCGGTTCTTGAGCTTCGTCATGTGATATTCGACGACATCGCCAGGAATGACGGGCTTGCGGAACTTGGCCTTGTCGATGGTCATGAAATAAACGGCCTTCGGCCGCGGCGTCACGGTGCGTGCGCAGAGTGCGCCTGCCGTCTGCGCCATGCCTTCGATGAGCAGCACGCCGGGCATGATGGGACGACCGGGAAAATGGCCGGTGAATTGCGGCTCGTTATACGTGACATTCTTGATTCCGATGCAGCTCTCGTCGCCCTTCATTTCGATAATCCGATCGACGAGGAGGAAGGGGTAGCGGTGCGGCAGATAGGTGAGGATCTCGAGGATCTCCGCCGTATCGAGTGAGCCGGTCGTGTCGCCCATCATTCAACCCTTCCGCAAGCCAGGCTCGCGGTCCCGGCCTCCATGTGCTTCGCCACCCGCACCGAGGAAGTCGCGCTCTCCGCGCTTCCAGCGCTTGACCAGCCATGCGACGAGCTGCATCTCGCGCTGCCAATCCCTGATCGGCTTGGCCGGCGTACCGCCCCAGCGTACGCCCGGCGGCACGTCCGCCATGATTTTGCTGGAGCCCGCGATTTGTGCCCTCGCGCCGATGCGCACATGCCCCGCTATACCCACTTGCCCGGCGATCACGACGAAATCCTCGAGCGTCACGCTTCCTGAAATGCCGACCTGGCTTACGATCACACAATGGCGGCCAATGACGACATTATGCGCAATCTGAACGAGATTATCGATCTTCGTTCCCTCGCCGATGATGGTGTCGCGATTGGCGCCGCGATCGATAGTCGTATTCGCGCCGATCTCCACATCGTCCTGAATGATGACGCGACCGAGTTGCGGCACCTTGGCGTGCCCTTGCGCCCCCATTGCAAAGCCGAAGCCGTCTTGCCCCACACGTAGCCCGGCATGCAGGATGACACGATTGCCCACGAGAGTATTGGTGATCGAAGCGCCGGGACCGATCGAGCAGTCCCTCCCGATGCGAACGGAAGGGCCGATAACGGCATTGGCCGCGATCAAGGTTCCCGATCCGATCTCGGCATCAGGTCCGATCACCGCTCCCGGATCCACGGTCACGCCTGTCTCGAGCCTTGCGGCCGGGTCGACATGGGAGGAAGGCGACACGCCTTGCGTCCCGCAGGCCGACGAGAGACGCAGCGCTGACGGAAACATGGCGGCGGCGACGCGCGCGAACGAATGGTAAGGGTCCTTGACGACGAGCGCGATGACCTCGCCCGGGACACGCGCGACGTGCTTCTCAGCCACGAGGCAGGCGAGCGCCCGCGAGCCTGCCAGCGCTTCGAGGTAATGCGGATTTTCGAGGAAGGTCAGCTCATCGCTCTTCGCACGATCCAGGGCGGCCAGGCCGCGCACAGGCTTTTGCCCATATTCGAGCGCCAGCGACGAAGCACCGACAAGCGTCGCCACTTCCCCGAGAGTGAGATCGGCAGCCGGCTTGAAGAAAACGGGATCAGGCACGGTGCTCTCGCCAAAGCCTCGAGGCGGCTACCGCCTCGAGTGAGGTCGCAGCTTTGTTCAGAACGCCCCGCCGCCGGAGAAGCGGAAAACTTGCAAGCGGTCGAACTTGTCCTTCGTCAAGGCATAGGCGAGATCGAAGCGAATCGGTCCGAGCGGCGAGTTCCAGATCAGCGAGCTGCCGATCGAGGAGCGAATAATGCTTGAATCATGCACATTCACGCACTCGCTGACGATGAAGTTGTTGGTGGCCGCGAAAGAGCCGCTCGCCGGATTACAGTTGACCGGGTTGGCAATTGTTCCGCCATAAAAGCCCGGGAAGAATTTCTGCCCCTTATAGCCGAACAGCGTACCGGCATCGGCGAATACGGCGCCTTTGACTCCGATTTCGCGAGGCACGCCCCAAATCGGGAACTGAAATTCAAGCGAGGCTCCGTAATAAGTGGTGCCGCCGAGCGGGTTATCCTTGAAGTCGCCATTGAGGTCGCGCGGACCGATGCCCGAGGGGGCAAAGCCACGCACCAGCTCAGGGCCGAGGTTGAAGTTGTCGTTGATCTTGAGCTTCTCCCCGCCATAGCCCCACACGTAGCCGCCCTGAAGCTTCAGGAGCCCCACCACGTCTTCGAAGACCTCATAGTAATATTTGACGACGCCCGTCGTGCGCACATATTTCGAATCGCCGCCGGCGCCCGCGAAATCCTGCTTGAGCTCGGCGAGCATGCCCGAATGCGGGTCCTTGATGTTGTCGAGCGTATTGTAATCGAGCGTGTAGCCCGGCGCCGAAGTGATCGTCGTTCCTTTCGACTCCTTCAAGGCGATCGAGGCTTCGCCATTGGCGGTACACCCGAGGAGATTGACCGTGCCGTCCGGGTTGAGCGGCGTAATGCCGGGGATCGGAACCGAGCAGTCGTTGAAAGGTTGCGTCGTCTTGTTCGGGATCACGATGTCCGTCGCAAAGAGCGCGTAGCGCGTGATGAACGTCCATTCCTCGGTAAGCGGGAATCCGACACGGATCTGGCCGCCCGTGGTGCGTGAGGTGTAGAGGGCGTAGCGCGTATTGTCCTGGAATTTGGTGAAGAGATCGAAGCCCGCAGCCAATCTCTGCCCGAGGAAATACGGATCAGTGAACGAGAACTCGATTCCGTTCGAACGCTGACCGAGCGAGCCGCCAAGCTTCACATAGTAGCCGCGGCCGAGAAAGTTGGTTTCCGTCACCGACACTTCGCCGATGATACCGTCGGTGGTCGAATAGCCACCGGAAATGGAGAACGAGCCGGTCGGTTGATCCTCAACATTCACGACCACGATGATTCGGTCAGGTGTCGAGCCTGGCTCGGTCGTGACTTTCACCGTCTTGAAGTAGCCCAGGTTGTTCAGCCGCCGCTCGGCCCGATCCATCAGCACCTTGTTGTAGGCATCGCCCTCGCTGAGGTCGATCTCGCGACGCACGACATCGTCATGGGTGCGCGTATTGCCCTTGATGTCGATGCGCTCGATGAAGACCCGCGGACCTTCCTCGGCGATATAGCCTAGCGAGACGGTTCGCGTCGCGGGATCGCGCGTGCCGACGGGGCGCGCCTGGCCGAACGCGTAGCCGCGCGCGCCCAAGAG
>JAFAQA010000382.1 GCA_019246665.1 Hyphomicrobiales bacterium | reverse complement strand
CCGCCGTCGAGAACGATCTCCGCCCCGGTCATGAGCTTCGATTCATCGCTTGCGAGATAAATGATGGCGTGCGCAACGTCGTCGGCCTCACCGATCCTGCCCAGCGGAATTTGCCGACCGAGCTTCTCGCGCGCAGCATCGGGGCCGCCGAGCGAGGCGAACATGCCCTCCACCATCGGCGTGTCGATGAAGGTCGGATGCACCGAGTTGCAGCGGATCCCATAGCCTTGGCGCGCGCAATGCAATGCAATCGACTTCGACAGATGCCGCACCGCCGCCTTGCTCGAATTGTACGCTGCAAGGTTACGCGCGGCCACGATGCCCGAAATCGAGGACAGGATCACGATTGAGCCTGGCGGATGGCGCCGCATCAACGACAACGCGGCTTGCGTCCCGTAAAACACCGCGTCGAGATTGACCGCGTGCACGCGCCGCCATTCCTCTGGCGTCGTGTCCTCGATCGAGCCGATGCCGCCGACGCCGGCCGAATGAACCAGAACCTGGAGCGCGCCGAAACCTTTCTCGATGCGCGCGAGCGTCTCGGCCCATTGAGCGATCATGGTCACGTCCATCTCGATCGCGAACGCAGCATCCCCGATTTCGCGGGCGAGCCGAGCTGCTCCCTCGCCATTGCGATCCGCGATCGCGAGGCGGGCGCCCTCGCGCGCCATCATCAGCGCCGTCGCGCGGCCGATGCCGGAGGCTCCCCCGGTAATGAGCGCGGTCTTGCCGCTCAACCGCCCCATATCGCCCTTTCGTCAGCTGCGATGCTCAAAGCGTCTTATGAGTGCCGTCACAAAGCGGCGACTTCTTGGTTTGCTTGCAGGCGCAGAAATAAAGCGTGCGGTCGCTCTCGGTTTTGAACTCCATCGGCGTGAAGCTCGACCCCTTATGCGAGCCGTCGCAAAAGGGCTGATTCTTCGACTGGCCGCAGGCGCACCACCAATAGCTTTGTCCCGCCTTCACCTGGACAGCAATCGGTTCTTTGCCGGCGATTTGCGGGCTGGTCATGGATCGTGCTCCGAATCGAGAGTTTGTCAGTTAAGGATCAAGTGATGGCCGAAACCGAGGGGCTCGGCAAGATGCTTCGCCACAGACAGCCCAGCGGGCTTTCTTTCATTCGTTTTCGGTTGACAGAATCGGTTCGTACCAGGCCGCGGACTACACCGCGGCGCCGAAGCCACCCCCCTCAGTCTTGAGCCAGGCTGCGCCACATGCCTTGGCGAGCTCGCGCACACGCAAGATGTAGCTTTGACGCTCCGTCACCGAGATCACGCCGCGCGCGTCGAGAAGATTGAAGGCATGGCTCGCCTTGATGCACTGATCATAGGCCGGCAACGCCAGGTGATGCCTCTTGTCGTTCCGGCCTTTCTCTGGCTCTCCAGCCGCAAGAAGAGCGCGACATTCGGCTTCGAAATCCTCGAAATGGCGAAACAGCGTTTGTGTGTTCGCCGCTTCGAAATTGTAGCGCGAATATTCCTGCTCGGCTTGGCGGAAGATATCGCCGTACGTGACCCGCTCCTCACCGTCACGGCCGTTGAAGTTAAGGTCGAAAATGGAGTCGACGCCCTGCACATACATGGCGAGACGCTCGAGCCCGTAGGTGATCTCACCCGAAACCGGCGCGCATTCAAAACCCGCCACCTGCTGGAAGTAGGTGAATTGCGAGACCTCCATGCCATCGCACCAGCACTCCCAGCCCAGACCCCAGGCGCCAAGCGTCGGGCTCTCCCAATCATCCTCGACAAAACGGATGTCATGGATGTGCCGATCGATGCCGATGGCCTCGAGGGAGGCGAGATAGAGATCCTGCAGGTCTGCCGGGTTCGGCTTCAGGATCACCTGGAACTGATAGTAGTATTGCAGCCGGTTCGGGTTTTCACCGTAGCGCCCGTCCTTGGGGCGGCGTGACGGTTGCACATAAGCTGAGCGCCAGGGCTTCGTACCGAGCGCTCGCAGGGTCGTCGCCGGATGAAAAGTGCCGGCCCCCATCTCCACGTCGTAAGGCTGGAGGATCACGCACCCCTCGCCGGCCCAGAACTGCTGGAGCGTGAGGATGAGCCCTTGGAAGCTCTTGGCCGGATCCAGGGCCCGCAGCGCGGCTTGCGTTTCGGTCATCTCGAGACGTACTCACTGGCTTTGCGGAGCCAAGGCTTGGCTCACCCCATGATCGCGGAACTTGTCTGTCGGCTTAGCTGATGGCCGGGCGGCGGATCAAGACCGTGGATCATGAAGCCCGAGAACAGGACATTAGCGCCAAGGTTGCCGCTCCCTACCATTCGGGCGCCGGGAATTAGCCCCAACTCAGCCGCAGCAGAGGCGGAGTGAGCCTGAAAAGTCAGTGTTTGTGTCAGAATTCAGTTCACCCTCTAAGATGTTCTCCCCTATTCGCGTAAAAACTCACGCCTTCGTGACGGCACCTCAGGATCGAACTCTCAACTAGACAGTTCGAATCGTCATCAGAGACTTTCGTTAAGCATGGAAGCGCCGCCAATTAAGCCTGTGTTCAGGCGCGGCTTGAAATAGTCCTCGCGCGCCTCATACTTTCAGGTCGCGGGGCGGAAGAGGGCGCAGCCGCTGAAAGCGGTTCGTTTCTCTTGAGGCAAAGGAGACTGCAATGAGAATAAGCAAGGTAGCGCAAACGCTCAAAGCCGCGACCGTGGCGACTGCCCTGGCCGCGGCTTCGCTAACTACCGGCGTCGGTGAAGCCCTCGCCGGCGTGCCGACCCCCGCTGCCGTGGCTCCAGCCTTGTCGGCATCGGATCAAGGCAGCCCCGCGGTGCCGGTGTATTGGCGCGGCCGCTATTGGCACGGCGGCTACGGCTGGCACCGCGGTTGGGGGTGGCACCGCGGTTGGGGCTGGGGGCCGGGCTATGCCTGGGGCGCCCCGGTCGTCTATGGCGGATGCTGGCGCTGGCGGCCGACCCCTTGGGGCCCGCGTCGCGTATGGGTTTGCTGATCGCCCCGCGCGCAGGGTAATCGAGTGAGGCGACGCGCCCTCACGGGCGCGTTTGCCTTTTCGCCATGACGGTCGCCGCCGAAGAGTTTCGCGCGAACGACAGCACATTTTCGTGATACGCGCCGCGCGAGAGTTGGCTAGCTTGGCGCTCGACATACCCACTCAGCAGCGGACGGCTTCTGGCCAGGAACCCAAGTTCTTGTCGGATCGGTGAATTTCTCGAATCCGGGCGCCTGAACCGGCCGGCCTCGAGGACCTATCGATCGGCGTCCTGGCGACGACTCCCGTCCGATCAATTTTTTCTAAACTTTGCTGTTAGCCACCAGGCCCGCTCCTTATATTGATTTGGAGCGCTCTGAACGGCGTTCGAACCGAACGGTCTGGGCGATTTAGCCAGGCCTTGCGGCATCGAGAGGGCATCGGCTTTTGCCGATGCGGCGGCACGGTGACGCCGGAACGAGTGAAGCGGTGTTTCCAAGGGAAAGGTCGTGCCATGCTTCGAAAACTGATCACGAGTGCCGCTTTGGCGCTGGGTCTCGCCTCTGCGGCGGTCTCACCCGCTGAGGCGTTCCACGGCGGTGGTGGTGGCGGCTTCCATGGTGGCGGTTTCCACGGCGGAGGTTTCCACGGTGGCTTTGGTGGCTTCCACGGTGGCTTTGGTGGATTCCACAGCGGATTTGGCGGTTTCCATGGTGGGTTTGCCAATCGAGGATTCGCGTTTCGCCATGATCGCTTCCACCGGGGCTTCTTCCCCTTCTTCGGACTTGGCGCGGGTCTCGCCTATGCAGGGGCCTATCCATATTACGACTATTATGACTACCCGTATTCCGACTATTATCCCGGCTATTGCTATCTCCGCCGGGAATGGGTGTGGAATGGCCATCGCCATGTTTACGCCTTGGTGCGCATTTGCCCGTGAACGCTCGAACGGGAGTTCGGGTTTGAATGAAGGCACGACCGGCTAATGAAAGCCAAGCTCGGCATCGCCGCGGTGGATAGCCTCGGCGAGCCGAGTGAAGCTTGCATCCTCCTCGTGAAGGACGAGAGGAGGAAGGATGGTAAGCGGCGCGCGCCCACCTTTTTGGGCGCGGACGAGAATCCGCGTGGCGCTCGCATCCACGCGCGGGTGCACCGGTCGAAGTGCGATTCCTGAAAAGCTGCGGCGCAACGCTTCCAGAGCCTCTGTGATCGCTTCGGGTCGGCAAATCACGATGAGACTTCCTTTTGGCCTCAGCAAAACTGCGCCCGCATCGATCCAACGCGCCAGCGCGCCTTCCCTCGTCATATGCGCCAAGGCGCGCCTCGGATTCGGTGAGGCTTGCGATGATTGCGCATTCGTGAAGGGCGGGTTCGTTACCACGAGATCGTAAAGTGGACCGAGATCGTGCCGAGTACGCGGCGAATGGATGAGGTGCTCCACGTCAGCCACGACGCATTGCACCCGCTCGGCGCAGCCATTCAGCACAGCGCTTTCGGCTGCTAGCCCCGCGATTTCCGCGTCGACCTCGACGAGCGTCACCTCGATCTTAGGTGCAAGAACAGCAAGCGAAAGACCGATGGCCCCGCTCCCCGCGCCGAGATCCACAACGCGTCCATGTGCGTCCGGGCGCGCCGCGGCGATGGCAAGTGCCGCATCCGTGCCGGCGCGATGGCCCCGGCGGAGTTGGCGCAACAGCACGCGTCCGCCAAGGAAGCTTTTCTCGTCGAAGCCCGCGCTGTTTTCGGTGCTCACGCCGAGCCTTGGCGCAAATAGGCGCCGAGCCCGCCCTCGATGAGAATGCGGCGGGCCTTCGCCTCCGTGTCGGGATCCACGAGCAAGCGGCGCTGAAAAGCGCCGATCGACCCTTCAAGAGCACTCATGTGACGATCGGCCACAAAGCACCCGATTCCCGCGCCGCCCAACAGCGCCTCGGCGAGCGAGAGCGCGACGGCATCGTTGGTGCGCAGAATTTCGATCATCCCTGCCCTCGACGCAAAAACTTGCCCGCTGGTAGCCTCCGGAGAGGTAACGCAGGATCTGCCGAGAACGTGCAACTTTCAGACCCGCGTCGCAAGCATCCACTCCTCGGAGCGGCAGCGCTCCGGGATGCGGTGGCTTGCCGCGAGCCCCGCGAAGCTTTAGTCGCAATATGATTTCCTGCGAAGGGCGCTCGTCGGCGAAAGTGTTGCCGGCGAGAGATGAGGAGCCGATCGCCTTGAATCTCGCTGTTTCCGTCAAAAAGGCGCTGGCCATCCCGCCCAGCATCACGCTGCTCGCCGAGCTCGTGGCGCGCGAGCTCGCCCAGGTCAATGAGCTCATCTTGTCGCGCACCGGATCCGAGGTCACGCTGATCCCGGAAGTCGCGAACCATTTGATCAGCTCGGGCGGCAAGAGGCTTCGCCCGATGCTGACGCTTGCGATGGCCATCCTCAATGGCTATCGCGGCGACGCCCATGTGAAGCTAGCGGCGAGTGTCGAGTTCATGCACACCGCGACCTTGCTTCACGATGATGTGGTCGATGAGAGCGACCTCAGACGCGGCCGCAAGACCGCGCGCATTGTCTGGGGCAATCAGGCGAGCGTTCTCGTCGGCGACTTCCTCCTGGGCCAAGCCTTTCGCATGATGGTCGAGGCGGGCTTCATGGACGCGCTCGACATCCTGTCGAGCGCGGCGGCCGTCATTGCCGAAGGCGAGGTCATGCAGCTCGCCACCGCCAAGAACCTGGCGACCGACGAGAAAGCCTACCTCGCGGTCACCGCCGCAAAGACGGCCGAGCTCTTCGCCGCCGCTTGCGAGGTCGGGCCGGCAATCGCGGGGGGAGGACATGCAGAGCGGAGCGCCTGCCGCGCCTTCGGCATGGCCCTTGGCCAAGCCTTTCAGCTGATCGACGACGCGCTGGACTATGGCGGCAAAGCTGACGAGATCGGCAAGAATGTCGGAGACGATTTCCGCGAAGGTAAGATCACGCTGCCGGTCGTCATCGCCGTTGCGCGAGGTGATGCCGAGGAACGCGCCTTCTGGCACCGTGTCATGGAAGGTGGTGACCAGCACGATGGGGACCTCGAGCGCGCCATTGCGATTTTGCGGCGGCACGGCGCCATAGAGGCGACGACGGCGCGCGCCGCTTGCTTCGCCGAAGAGGCGCATCGAGCGCTTTCGATTTATCCGGATGGGGAAATGCATCGGGCGCTTGCGCAGGCGGTGGATTTCGCTGTCGAGCGCAACCGCTGAGTCATGTTTTCCGGTTGAGCCCGCGCGTGCAGGTCAGGCGCGGTCAATCATGAGCGATAGGGACGCTTCTATAGCTCATAGATTGCCTATGATGTGAGTTATAGGCTGGCGCGCCATAACTCATGCAATGGAACTGGCAACGAGCAGATTGGGCGCATTTCTCCTTTGGCTTGAAGGCTCCAGATACCTTCGAGGATCGCCTTTTTGCACCCTGCTCAGAACTTATAGCTCGCCTCGACAAGCGCGCCGTAACGCTCGCTGCTGAAGGTCGTGAGCGGCAGCCGCTGCCCGAAGAGACGATCGAAGCGGTCGGTCTTGAAGCCGCTGGAGCCGTCCACATACCAGTAGCGCCAGCCGGCTCCGAGCGTCAGCCTGTCGGTCACCGCGTAGCGCAGAAGGGCGTCCACCTGCCCGCCCCAACCGTGCCCACGCAGAAAGACGTTCGGCTTGAAGCCGAGCTGATCCTGGCGAAGCAAATGGCTGTCATTGCCTTCCCCTTGCGCATAAGGGACGAGGGCGGCGTC
>JAFAQA010000316.1 GCA_019246665.1 Hyphomicrobiales bacterium | reverse complement strand
CGTCCGCGATCAGAAGATCCGGTGCGCAGGCGAGCGCGATGGCGATGGTGACACGCTGACGTTGGCCACCCGAGAACTGGTGTGGCAACGCATCGGCGCGCCGCGCCGCATCGGGAATGCCGACACGGTCGAGAAGGCGGATCGCCTCCTTTCGCGACGCTCCCGCGCTCATGCCCCGATGCAGCATCAAGGTCTCCGCGACCTGCCGGCCGACGCTATGGAGCGGGTTGAGCGCCGTCATCGGCTCCTGGAAGACGACCCCGATGCGGTCGCCGCGCACCCTGCAGAGACCCGCCTCATCCAAGGTGAGAAGGTCGCGCCCGTCGAAGCGAACTTGTCCCGTGGCGCGGGCGCCTTCGGGCAAAAGGCCGAGGATGGCGAGCGCGGTCATCGATTTTCCCGAGCCGGATTCACCGACGACACCGAGCGTCGCGCCCCGATCGAGCGCGAAGCTGACGCCGCGCACGGCTTTGGCCGGACCCCGAGTGGTGTTCAAGGTCACCGTCAGATCGTCGAGCTCGAGGAGCGCCATGCTTCGGGCGATCAGCGTTGCCGTGCGAGGCGCGGATCAAGGAGATCGCGCAAGCCGTCGCCCACGAGGTTGAGGCCGAGCACCGAGAGCGCGATGGCAATGCCGGGATAGATGGCGAGCCGCGGCGCCTGGAACATGAGCGTCTGTGCCTCGTTCAGCATGCGCCCCCAGGAGGGCTGTGGCGGCTGCGTGCCGAGGCCGAGATAGGAGAGCGCCGCCTCGGCCAGGATGGCGGTGGCGAATTGGATCGTGGCCTGGACGATGATCACCGGCAAAATGTTCGGCAAGACGTGCTCGAGCGTGATCTGCAGCCGGCTCTTGCCGGCGATACGGGCCGCGAGGATGAACTCGCGCGTCCATACCGCCTTCGCCGAAGCGCGCGTCACACGCGCGAAGACCGGGATGTTGAAGATGCCGATCGCGATGATCGAATTGACGATGCCTGGGCCGAAAAGCGCGGTGAGCATGATAGCGGAAAGAATGGCCGGAAAGGCGAAGGTGAAGTCGGAAAGCCGCATCGCGACCTCCTCCACCCAGCCCTTCGCCGCGGCGGCGAGCGTGCCGATCGCCGTGCCGATGACGAGGCCGATCGCGACCGCGATCACGCCCACGAGGATGGAATTGCGCGCGCCCGCCATGATCAGGGATGCGACGTCCCGGCCCAGCGAATCGGTCCCGAAGACATGCTCGGCGGACGGCAGGGCGAGCTTATGAGGGATGTCCAGCTCCGTCGGCGGCCATGGCGTCCAGACGAATGAAAGAGCGGCCGTGGCGAGGAGCAGGAGAACGAGCGCCGAGCCGATCGCGAAGCTCGGATGGCGCAAGGCGCGCCGCTCGAAGCTCAGCTCGAGGCTCACGGGGCGTGCACCTTGAGGCGCGGATCGATCGCCACATAAACGAGATCGATCGCGAAATTCACGACGACCACGAGCGCCGCGAGCAACATGACGCAATCGCGCACCACGATGAGATCGCGATTGTTGATCGCCTGGAAGATGAGGCGGCCGAGCCCCGGCAGATAAAAGACGTTCTCGATCACGACCGTGCCCGCGATCAGGTTCGCGAATTGCAGGCCCATGATGGTGACGACCGGGATCATGGCGTTGCGCAGCACGTGCCGCCACAAGGCGGCACGACGCGTGAGCCCCTTGGCACGCGCGGTGCGCACGAAATCCTCGCGCATCACCTCGATGATCGAGGACCGTGTCACTCGAGCCAGGATCGCGGCTTGCACCACGGCGAGGGCGAATGCCGGCAGGATGAGAGCCCGCAAGGCCATGAGGGGCCCCGCGCCCCATCCCGGGAAACCGCCCGCGGCGAACCAATGAAGGCGGACGGAAAAGAGGAGAATGAGCAGGATGGCGAACCAGAAATTCGGAATTGCGATGCCGATCTGGCTGATTGCCATGAGACCGGTGTCGGAGACGCTGTTGTGGCGCAGTGCCGCGAAGATGCCGAGCGACAAGGCGATGACCACCGTGAGCACCATTGCTATCACGGCGAGCGGCAAGCTGACGCCGAGGCCAGCGAGGATGAGCTCCGCGACGGGCGTGTCGTAGGCATAACTCACGCCAAGATCGCCCCTGAGGAGGCCGGCGATCCAGCCGAGATAACGCGTGAGAGCCGGTTCATCGAGGCCGAGCTTGTGAGAAAGGGCCGCGACCGCGCTCGGGGAGGCGTCGGGGCCGAGGATCGTGAGCGCCGCATTCCCGGGCAGGATGTCGAGCACGACGAAGATCACGATCGACGCGCCGATGAGCGTCGCCACGAAGACCGCCATCCGCCGCAAGAGAAACGAGGCCATGCCGAAAGCTCCCTGGTCATAAGACGAAAATTCGGAACATTGGCAATCGGAAAAGACGTGGATTCATTGCGGGTTCGGAATCATTCGCGATCGATGCCGTCGCAAGTCGGACGACTCGAGTTCCCTCCGTGGTGGCGGCTTTTATGCTTTATGAATTCGAGAAGCCCGGAGCATTGCTTTACAACGAATTCGCTCGTATCTTCTTGGTCTAATGTGATTTGAGGAATACGAGCTGGTACATCGTGGCTTCTCCGATCGTGAGGGGAACGAATTCAACGCAGAGGTACTCCGAATTTCTCGGCGGAGGGGTTTGTCTTTCCGTGACGACTTGCGAGGTTTTTCATTCGACTGCAGAGCTGCCAAATGATTTGATTCATCTGATCGGGAGGAGCCGATGACATCTGGAAAGAAGCCGGCGCAGGTCGTGATGCTGCCCGCCTACGCCGCCGTCATTCTGGGAATTGGCGCTGGCGCCGCGGTCTCTCTACGCGTCGAAAATGATCGCATCCTGATGTCCGAGAATGGCGGGCCGTTCGAGGAAATCCTCCTCGGGCAAAACCAGGATGCGGACCGATTGCGCGCTCTCCTTGCCGATGCCGGAACCTCGCCGGCAGTCCAGGTGGCGCCCACGGTCGTCGCGGATGGCGGGCAGTCGCCGAGTTGGCCGAAGCAGGACGACTCCACACCATCATCGAGCGGCAATGGTTCACAGCCTCCGAAGAGTGGGCAATCGGGGAACCCGGCCGCATAGCCGCTCGAACGCGATGGATGAGCTTTGGCGGCCAAGCGCCAAAGCGTATCGACGTGGGACCCACCGTTCCGCCTCCCCTTCGGAGACTTGGGAGCGCGTGCGGCCCTTGGCATCGCGCATGGGGATCACCCGCATCGGCAATGTGACGGGCCTCGATCGCATCGGCATCCCGGTCGCGGTGGCGGTTCGGCCGAATTCGCGCTCGGTCTCGGTGTCGCAGGGAAAGGGACTCGATCTCGCGCAGGCGATGACCTCCGCGCTGATGGAAGCTGCCGAGGGCTTTCACGGCGAGGAGCTCGACAGCCGCTTTCGCTACGCAGCCTATGACGATCTCGCCGCGCGGGAGCGCGTGGTCGATCCGGCGCGGCTCTGCGGGAACGGCCGGTCCTTCGAAGCGGATGCACAAGTTCCTTGGATCGAAGGCACTGATCTCATGGATGGCTGCGCCTGCTGGGTTCCGGCCGAAATCGTGCACACCGATTTCACCGTCAAGGAAGTGCCGGCGCCTCGCTTCTTTCTCGCTGGCGGCAACGGGCTCGCCTCCGGCAATCATCTTGCCGAGGCATGCGTCGCCGCGATCTGCGAGGTTGTCGAACGCGACGCTGTCGCCCTCTGGCGCGCAAAGACCATTCGCGCGAGGGCGCAGCGCGTCGTCGATCCCGAGACCGTCGATGACGCAGATTGCCGGACGCTTCTCGACGCCTACGCCAAGGCCGGCGTGTCGGTGCGGATCTTCGATGTGGGGGCGGACATCGGCATCGCGGCCTTCGCCTGCGAGATCAGAGCACCGTCGGAGGCCCTTCCGGGACGCGTGCACCGCTACCGGGGATCGGGCAGCCACCCGGCGCGCGCCATCGCCTTATCGCGGGCGCTCACCGAAGCCGCGCAGACCCGCCTGACCTACATCACGGGCATCCGCGACGACCTCGATCCCGCCCATTATGAGAGCGCGCCGGCACTGGCGATCGACGAGGACCTCCTCATCGGCGCCTTGCAAGGGGACGGGCAGCGCGATTTTCGCGAGGCGCCCGACTTCGCCTCGGATGACATCGCGCTCGACCTGCGCGCCATCCTCGAGCGCTTGCGAAAGGCCGGCATGGGCGAGGCGATCGCGGTCGAGCTGACACGCGCGGAGTTTGGGATCCCAGTCGTGCGCGTCGTCATTCCCGGGCTCGAAGGCGACAGCAGCCATCCCGATTACCGGCGCGGAGCGCGTGCCGAGTACGCCAGGGGCCTGGCATGAGAGGCATCATTTTTGCCGGGCCTTCACTCCCGCCATC
>JAFAQA010000225.1 GCA_019246665.1 Hyphomicrobiales bacterium | reverse complement strand
GTGCTCTACATCAGCCACAAGCTCAACGAGATCAAGGCTCTATGCGAGAGCGCCACCATTTTGCGCGCCGGACGCGTTGTTGGGGAATGCGATCCGCGCGTCGAGACGCCCCGCCGCATCGCCGAGATGATGATCGGCGCCGAGCTCGCCAATGTCGAGCGAGCTCAGGCGCGCTCGACTGGCGGCGCGCGCCTCACCGTCGAGCACCTGAGCGTCCCGACCCACGAACCGTTCGGCACGGAGCTCGACGATGTTTCCTTCGAAGCCCGGGCCGGCGAAATCCTTGGGATCGCGGGCGTCGCCGGAAATGGACAAAAGGAGCTCATGCTGGCGCTCTCGGGGGAGACCGCTGCGTCTGCGCGAGCCATTCGCCTTGACGGCGTCGCGATCGGCACCTTGCTGCCTCCCGCGCGTCGCAAGCTTGGCCTTTGCGCATTGCCTGAGGAGCGCAACGGCCACGCGGCGGTTCCCGCGTTCAACCTGGCCGAGAACGCGCTGCTCACCGCGCGTGAACGCAAGACGCTCAGCACCTACGGCGTGATCAAGACGCGCGCCATGCGCGACTATGCGCGTCGCGTGATCGACGCCTTCAGAGTGGCGACCACCGGCGCGGAGGCACCCGCTCGCAGCCTCTCCGGTGGCAATCTTCAGAAATTCGTGGTGGGGCGCGAAATCCTGCAAGAGCCTTTCGTGCTCATCGTCGACCAACCCACTTGGGGTGTCGATGCGGGCGCGGCCGCCGCCATTCGCCAGGCGCTCGTCGATCTTGCGGCAAAGGGCTCCGCCGTGATCCTCGTCTCGCAAGACCTCGACGAGCTCCTGTCCCTTTGCGATCGCCTTTGCGTCATGAATGAGGGGCGCCTTTCGCGACCGCTCATCGTCGGAGAAGCCTCGATCGAGGAGATCGGCTTGCTCATGGGAGGGGTTCACGGGCAGGCCGACAAAGCTCACGCCGAGGCGGAACATGCGGCTTAAGCTCGAGCCGCGCAAGGCCTCATCGCGACTGGCGCTTTACGCAGCGCCGGTCGCGGCGATCGCTCTCACCATGCTCACCGGCATGGTGCTGTTCACGTTCATGGGATTTCGCGGCGCCACCGCAGTTTTCGAGATCTTCATCCAACCGCTGCTCCAGCCGGAACGCTGGCCCGATATCGCCGTCAAAGCCTCACCCCTCGTAATGATCGCGACAGGGCTCGCCATCGGCTTTCGCGCAAACGTCTGGAATATCGGCGCCGAGGGGCAGTACATCGTCGGCGCCATTGCGGGCACGGGCGTTGCGCTTGCGACCTATGACACCGAGGGCTGGTGGGTTCTGCCGCTCATGTTGCTGGCGGGCATCGTGGGCGGTGCGGCCTGGGCGGCGATTCCAGCGCTTTTGCGCATTCGTCTCAGGGTGAGCGAGATCCTCACGAGCCTCATGCTCACTTACGTCGCCCTTCAGCTTCTCTATTATCTCGTGCGTGGGCCTTGGCGCGATCCGGAGGGCTACAATTTTCCGCAAACGCGGATGTTCAGCGAAGCCCAGACGGTCCCGAACCTCCTCGAGGGGACACAATTGCATTGGGGCGTTCTGCTCACCCTCGTCGTGGTGTTCATCGCCTGGTTCGTGATGTCGCGCACGCTCTCTGGCTATCAGGTGCGGGTTGTCGGCTTGGCTCCCATGGCGGCGCGTCTCGGCGGCTTTAGCGAAAACCGCACCGTGGTGATGACGATGCTCGTGAGCGGAGCGCTCGCCGGGCTTGCCGGCATGGTGGAATGCTCGGCGACCTTCGGTCAGCTCACTCCCCAATTTCCGGTGAATTACGGCTTCACCGCGATCATCGTCGCCTTTCTCGGGCGACTTCACCCGGTGGGCGTGCTCATCGGCGGCCTCGCGCTCGCGACTTCCTATATCGGCGCGGACATTGCCCAGACCGCCTCCTCCTTGCCTCAGGCCGCGACCGGGCTGATCCAGGCGATGATGCTGTTCTTCCTCCTGGGCGTCGACATCTTCGTGGCCAACCGGGTGCGGCTTGCGCCCTCTCTCACGCAGCACGCCTCATGAGCCTCGAGATCGCGATCTCCATCGTCATGACGCTCGTGATCGCGGCAACGCCGATCCTGCTTGCCGGGCTTGGCGAGCTCGTCGCCGAAAAGAGCGGCGTGCTCAATCTGGGCGTCGAAGGCATGATGCTTGTCGGCGCGGTCGCGGGCTTCATCACCGCCTCGTTGACGGGGTTCACGCCCGCCGGCTATGCGGTCGCCGCACTTGCTGGGCTTTGCGCCTCGCTTCTTTTCGGGGTCCTCGCCTTGACCATCGGCGCGAACCAAGTCGCGACGGGGCTTGCGCTCACGATCTTCGGCACCGGGCTTTCCTCGCTGGCGGGCGCTGGCTTCGTGGGCACGACCATCACGAGGCTCCCGGCATTGTTTCCACAGGGCCTCGCCGGCCATCCCATCTTTCGCATTGTCTTCGGCTATGACGTGATCGTCTATCTTTCGGTCGCGCTCACGCTCGCCGCGGCATGGTTCCTCAACCACACGCGTCCCGGGCTCATCTTGCGCTGTGTCGGGGAATCCGATGCTTCCGCCCATGCGATCGGTTACCCGGTGACGGTGATCCGCTATCTCGCCGTCGCCTTCGGTGGTGCGCTTGCCGGGCTCGCCGGCGCCTATTACTCGCTGGCGGTGACGCCGATGTGGGCCGACCGCATCACGGCCGGGCGCGGCTGGATCGCGCTCGCGCTCGTCGTTTTCTCATCCTGGCGTCCCTGGCGGCTTTTGCTCGGTGCCTACATCTTCGGTGCCGTGATGACGCTCGAGCTCTATAGCAAGGCGGCTGGCTTTGCGCTTCTGCCGCCGGAGATGCTTGCGATGCTTCCTTATCTTGCTACGGTAGTGGCGCTCGCGGTCATCGCCATGCGTCCCTCACGGGGGCGGCTTGATGCGCCGCGCTGCCTCGGTAAGACTTTCCGGGCCGGCGCCTGAACCGGCCATTTGCAAAAGAGGATCGATCCATGGCCGCCATTCTCGATCGCCGCATGCTTCTCGCCGGCGCTGGCGCGAGCGCAGCGCTTCCCTATCTCGGCGCTCGCGCGCTTGCGGCCGATCCGCTGAAGGTCGGGTTTATTTACGTCGGTCCTGTCGGCGATTTCGGCTACACCCATGCCCATGACGTCGCTCGCAAGAAGACGCAGGATTTCTACGGCGACAAGATCAAGACCAACTATGTCGAGAATGTCCCCGAAGGGCCAGATGCCGAGCGCGTGCTGCGTCAGCTCGCGCAAGAGGGCAACGCGCTCATCTTCGCGACCTCTTTCGGCTTCATGAACGCCACCGCAAAAGTCGCGAAAACCTTGCCCAAAGTCTATTTCGAGCATGCGACCGGCTATATGCGTGGCCCCAATCTCGCGACCTACAATGCCCGCTTCTACGAGGGCCGCGCCGTGATCGGCACGATCGCCGGCATGATGTCGAAG
Source organism: Hyphomicrobiales bacterium (assembly GCA_019246665.1). GTDB lineage: Bacteria > Pseudomonadota > Alphaproteobacteria > Rhizobiales > Beijerinckiaceae > GAS188. The sequence continues at coordinate 17,399 of JAFAQA010000225.1, read as the reverse complement.
ACGGGAGTCGGCGGCTATGTCGCCTCTTTCCCCATCCCCGAGGTGGTGATGGGCATCAATTGCTTCACCCTCGCGGCCCGCAAGGTCAACCCGAAGTTCCAAACGAAGGTGCTTTGGCTCTCGACCTGGTATGATCCGGCGAAAGAGGCAGACGCCGCCAAGGCGCTCGCCGACCAGGGCGCCGACATCATCACGCAGCATACCGATTCACCCGCGCCGCTTCAGGTCTGCGAGCAGAAGGGCCTTTATGGCTTTGGCCAGGCCTCCGACATGAGCTCCATCGCGCCGAAGGCACATCTCACCGCGATCGTCGACAATTGGGCGCCCTATTACATCGGACGCGTCAAAGCGGTGATGGACAACACGTGGAAAACCGGCGACACCTGGTGGGGACTGAAGCAGGATACGGTGCAGATCGCCCCCTATAACCCAGCCATGCCCGACAACGTGAAAAAGGCGGCGGACGACGTAAAGAACGCCATCATCGCCGGCACGTTGCACCCCGTGACCGGACCTGTGAGCGACAACAAAGGCACCCAGCGCCTCAAGGATGGCGAGAAGGCGACCGACGAAATGCTGGAGAAGATGGACTGGTACGTCGAAGGCGTGCAGAGCTGAGCTTCACATCGGGTTTGGGCTGAAGAGCGCTCGCGTCGCCGTCGTGACGGCGCGCTCCGCGGCAAACAAAGACGAGCCCGGGCGATCAGCATTCTCCAGAGCGAACTTTGCCGGCGTCGCATTCGCGGCGAAGGCTTGAGCCATTCCCCTGAAAACCGAAACATTCCATGATCAGCATCCAGCACGAAAAACTGCGCGACCTCGTCGCGGAGGTCTTTGCGATCGCGGGCTCGTCGCGCGCCGAAGCGATGCGCATCGCGACATATCTCGTAGGCGCCAATCTCGCCGGGCATGACAGCCATGGCGTCATCCGCGTGCCCGTCTATCTGCGCTGGCTCAAGGAAGGCCAGACGGTGCGCGACCAGAGCATCAAGATCGTCTCGGACACGCCCGTCATCGCGGTCATCGACGGGCAGTTCGGCTTCGGGCAGACGGTGGCGCCGCAAGCAGTCGCGATCGGCATCGAGAAATGCAAGGGGATGGGCTTGTCCGCGATCGCCTTGCGAAACTCGGCACATATCGGCCGCGTCGGTGATTTCGCCGAGATGGCGGCGGCCGAAGGTCTTGTCTCGGCGCATTTCGTCAATGCGGCAGGCAGCATTCTCGTCGCGCCGTTTGGCGCGACAGAGCGGCGTTTCTCGACCGCGCCCTTCTGCGTCGGTATTCCCCGGCCCGGAGCCTCCCCGCTAATTCTCGATTTCGCAACGTCCCTCGTCGCCGAAGGCAAGGCGCTTGTCGCAAGCCGTGGCGGCAAGAAATTGCCGGCCGATGCCTTGATCGGCCCGGACGGCAAGAAGAGCGGCGATCCGCATCTGCTCTACGGCGAATTCGAGCCGACGGGTCCGCGTAATCACGGGCTCGGCAAAGGCGCGATCCGCGCCTTCGGCGAGCACAAGGGATCGGGCCTGGCACTCATGTGTGAGCTCATCGGCGGCGCGCTCACCGGCAATGGCACGACAAAGCCGAACCGGCGCTTCTCGAACGGCATGTTGTCGATCTTCATTGACCCTGCGCGCATCGACGCCTCGGATTTCTTCCCCGAGGAGATTGCGCGCTATCTCGCCTTCGTGAAGAGCGCCAAGCCCGTGGTGGCGGGCGAGGAAGTGCTTGTTCCTGGTGAGCCGGAAGAACGCGCCCGCCAGGAGCGCATGGCGACAGGCGTGCCGCTTCCCGAGGACGCTTGGGAGGCGATCATCGGCGCCGCCCGCGAGATCGGCGTGTCCGAAGCCACGATCGAGGCGGCGCGAAAGGCGTGAGGATCACTTACGTGCAAATCACGCGGTGCTCTGTTTCGCGAGCCGCACTTGCATGAGCCCTCGGTCGCCGGGTCGGCGTCATTCCTTCGCGCGCTCGACGTAAGAACCGTCAGCCGTCATCACCACGATCCGGGTGCCCGCAACGATGTGCGGCGGGACCATTGTCCGCACGCCATTCGACAGCTTGGCGGGTTTATATGAAGAGGACGCCGTCTGTCCCTTGGTGACGGGCTCCGTCTCCACGACCTCGAGCACGGCCCGCTGCGGCAGCTCGATGGCGATCGGCGTTTCTTCGTGAATCGAGAGCATCACCTTCATCTCGGGCGCGAGATAAGGTGCTTGATCGCCGATGATGTCGGCGGGCACCTGCAATTGCTCATAGGTCTCCGAGTTCATGAAATGGAACCCTTCCGCGTCCTCGTAGAGGAAGGTGTATTCGCGATCCTCGACATGGGCCCGCTCGACTTGCTCCGTCGTGCGCCAGCGCTCCGAAACCTTCGTCCCGTCCGAGATGCGCCGCATATCGACCTGAGTCACCGGCGTCCCCTTTCCCGGATGGATGTTCTCGGCGCTCAGGATAACGTAGAGCTTGTCGCCGATATCGACGACATTCCCCTTGCGAAGCGAACTGGCGATGACCCTCACGGCTATCAATCCTCGATTGTTGTCGCGCTTGCGAGCACCGGCAGGCAAAAAACGGCGCTCCGGTGCGAGCGCGGCCCTCCTCCTTTCAGCTTTGCGCCACGAAGGCAAGTGATCCATGCGCCGTGCGAGCTCAGCGCCTTTGCCCCTGCCTTGGTGGGCGCCCCACGCGCATCGCGACCGGGCACCCGTGCTCCATGCGCGGGCTCGCTGCATTCGAGCGATTCGCAGCTGGTTCGAGAGTGAAGGATTTGTGGAGGTCGAGACCGGGATTCTGCAAGCCTCGCCTGGCAACGAGACGCATCTTCATGCGATGGCAACAACGATCGAAGACGCCGATGGCATGCGCCAGCCTCTATTTCTCCATACCTCGCCGGAATTCGCCTGCAAGAAGCTCATCGCGGCCGGCGAAACGCGCATTTTCACGCTTGCGCGCGTCTTTCGCGACAAGGAGCGAGGCGCGCTCCACCATCCCGAATTCACCATGCTCGAATGGTACCGAGCGAATGCGAGCTACGAAGCTCTAATGCATGATTGCGTCGCCCTTCTCGAGGTGACGGCAAAAGCTTGCGGCGCGACGAAGCTGCGCTGGCGCGGGCGAGAGGCCGATCCTTTCACCACGGCTGAACGCCTCAGCGTTTGTGGCGCCTTCTCTCGTTTTGCCGGGATCGATCTTTCAGCGGCGCTCGAGGGTGAACCCAATGAGCTGCGCGAGAAGCTCGCCGCCGCCGCCCGAAAGATCGGCGTGCGCTTGGCGCCAGACGATGATCCGTCGGACATCTTCAGCCGCATCGTCACCGAGAAAATCGAGCCGCATCTCGGTATCGGTAGGGCGACCATCCTTTTCGATTATCCGATCTCGCAAGCCGCGCTCGCGCGCCCAAAGCCCTCCGATCCGCGTTTCGCCGAACGTTTCGAGCTCTATGCCTGCGGGGTCGAGCTGGCCAACGCTTTCGGCGAGCTCATCGATGCCAAGGAGCAACGCCGGCGCTTCGAGGCCGACATGGCGGAGAAGGAACGCCGCTATCACGAACGATATCCCATCGATGAAGAGCTCCTCGCAGCGCTCGAGCTCATGCCCCCCACCAGCGGTATCGCGCTCGGGCTCGACCGCTTGCTTCTCCTCTCGACGGGAGCAGCGCGCATCGAGGAGGTGATTTGGACTCCCTTGCCTTGATGCCTTCGAGGGTGATCGCCTTTCAGGCCTTGACCTGGCGCGCCGGTGCGGCAAGGGAAAGGGGTGCAATCCACGACACACTCGAAAATCAAGGCGCGTGCCCGGAATCCGAAAGGCCCAACCAGGCGCGGAAAGAGCGAGACCCACGTCTCATTGACCAGCGTCGGTGCGCTCGCCTCGGCTGGGCTCTTGCCGCCGAGTTTTCTGAACGATGCCGCGCGCGTGACGGAACGTTACGCGGTTGCGGTCACCCCCACGATCGCCACCCTCATTGACCCGAGGGACGGCAAGGATCCGATTGCCCGGCAATTCCTTCCTGACCCGGCCGAGCTGAATGCGGCCGCCGAAGAACGCGCCGACCCGATCGGCGATGATGCCCATTCCCCCAGTGAAGGGCTTGTGCATCGCTACCCCGACCGCGTTCTCGTGAAGCTCGTGAGCGTCTGCCCGGTCTACTGCCGCTTCTGTTTCAGGCGCGAGACCGTCGGGCCAAAGCGCCAGGCTCTTTTGTCCGCCGCGGCCCTGGAAGCCGCACGCGCTTATGTCGCGACGAGACCCGCGATTTGGGAAGTGATCTTCAGCGGCGGGGACCCTTTCATTCTATCAGCCCGCCGCATTCGAGAGGTGGTCGAGGCGTTCGGCGCCATTCCTCACGTCAAAGTGATGCGCTGGCACACGCGCGTCCCGGTCGTTGCGCCTGAGCGGATCACGCCCACGCTTATTCGCGCGCTCAAGGCTGCGGGAAAAGCGGTATACGTCGCCCTTCACGCCAATCACCCGCGCGAGCTCACAAACGAGGCTGTTTGCGCCTGCGTCCGGCTGATCGATGCGGGCATCCCGATGCTCAGCCAGACGGTGCTGTTGAAGGGCGTCAACGATGATGTAAAGACGCTTGCCACGCTCATGCGCGCCTTCGTTGCCGCACGAATCAAGCCCTATTATCTCCATCATCTCGACCGCGCTCCTGGAACCACCCATTTCTCCGTGTCCATCGAACGCGGACAGGAGTTGGTTCGCTCGCTGCGCGGGCGCCTATCCGGCATCTGCCTCCCGACCTACGTGCTCGATATTCCCGGGGGTCATGGCAAGTCGCCGATCGGACCGGCCTATCTGGCGCGCGCCGCCGCCCCGGCCGCTTCGGGCGCATCTTGGCTGGTCGAGGATTTCACGGGTCGGTCCCACCCGATCACTCCTTTTCAAGGATGAAGCGATGGGCGCCATGGCGCCCTTCCGGCTTGCCCCCGCGCACGGCAAAAGAGCCCGAATTAGAACGGGTATAAGGTGGGCGCGTCGCAGATTCTTGTTGCCCTCTCGCCAGATCGCAGCTTAGCTTGCGTGCGGAATGGTTGCTTTGGGGGGCGCCATCTAGACCTGGCGGGCGGCGGGTCGTCGAGAAAATCCGGCATGCGCCGGGTTGATCGCGGCTTTCGGCGTCAGCTTGGATTGGCAAGCTTTTGTCGCGTTGTGACGACGCGGGCGCCCATGCGTCCGCGTGTTAGCAAAAGGGTTGGCTGTCAAGGAGGTGAACACCATGAAACAGTCCAGGCATACGCGAAGAGTCTTTAACTTCGCCGCGGTCGCGAGCGTCGCGGCCTTGGCGGGCGTCGCAGGCATATCCGGCCTGCAGGCGCAATCAAAATCCATCAAGCTCGGCATCACCTTGCCGCTCACAGGTGCGGACGCCGATGATGCTGCCAAGATCGAGCACGGCTTCCAGCTTGCGATCGATGACGCCAACGCCAAAGGCGGGGTTGCGGGCTACAAGATCGAAACCGTGATCTTCGACAGCGCGACGGCAACGGCCGGCCAATATGATCCGGCGCAGGCGGCGACGAACACGAAGAAGCTCATCTCCGATCCCGCCGTGGTGGCCAATCTCGGTCCGCAGATGAGCGGCGAAGGCAAGGCGATGACGCCCATCCTAAGCGAAGCTGATCTTGCCACGATCACGCCGAGCTCGACCAACCCTGATATCACCAATCCGGCGATGGCGGGGACGTTCAAGCCGAAGGGCAAGGCAATCTATTTCCGCACCGTGACCACGGACGCCTTCCAGGGTCCGAATATGGCGAATTACTTTGCCCAGAACCTCAAGGTGAAGACCGTCTACGTCCTCGACGATTCGGGTGCCTATGGCGTCGGGATCGCCGACTCTTTCCAGAAACAGGCCGAGAAGGACGGCATCAAGGTGTTGGGCCGCGACCAGCTCAACCCGAAGGAAGCGGACTACACGACGATCCTCACAAAGATTAAAGGGCTGAAGCCTGACGCTCTCTATTATGGTGGGGTCGCGCAAGCCGGCGTGAAGCTCGCCAAGCAGGCCTATGACATCATTCCGAACATGATCAAGGGCGGTGGCGATGGCATCCAGGGCGGAAGCTTCCTGAAGGGCGGCGGCTTCCCCGCGGTCGAAGGTTGGTACTCGACCAACGCCGGGCCGCATCTCACCGAAGATCCCGCCGCGGCGGCCTTCGTCAAGGCTTTCCAGGACAAATATAAGGACGTGCCGAGCGATTACTCGATCACGGCCTATGACGCCGCGCAAGTGGTTCTCGACGCGATCAAGCGAGTTGCCGACAGCGGCAAGGAGGTCAATCGCGCCAATGTCCGCGACGCGATGCAGACCAGCAACCTGAAGACGCTCCAGGGTGTCGTCTCCTTTGACGAGAATGGCGACATCAAGGATCGCACCGTGAGCGTCTTCCAATATAAGCACGACGCCAAGTATCCGGATGATGATCTCACCCATCAAAATCCGTATATCGGCGTAGCACCTCAGTCGTAAGCCCACGCGGCTTCGACGCTGAACGGGAGTCCTAGCGTGGAATCTTGGGAGATCCTGCTTCAGCAGGTTATCAACGGGTTGAGCCTGGGCGCGATGTACGCGCTACTCGCGCTCGGGTTCACGATGGTTTACGGCATCATCGAGCTGATCAACTTCGCCCATTTCAATATCTTCATGGTGGGCTCCTTCATCGCCATGTGGCTCATGCAGCTCATGGGCTTCACGGGGCAGACCCACATTCTTTATGGCCTGCCCCTCGTCGGATTGCTGGTGCTTGTGCTCTGCGCGACCATGCTGAGCACGGGGGCGCTCGGCGCGCTGATCGAACGCTATGGGCTGCGAGCCCTCCGCGGCGTCTCCGGAACGGCGCCGATGATCACCACCATTGGCCTCTCCTACATCCTCTTCAACGTGATCCTGCTCACCACGGGCGCGGACACGAAAAATTACTCGAACCCAATGCCCAATATTCGATGGGAATTCGGCGATGCGGTACTGCGCCTACGTGAAGTGATGCTGTGGGGCGTATCCGTCGTGCTCATGATCGCCCTTCATTATTTCGTGCGGCGCACCAAGATGGGCAAGGCGATGCAAGCGACCGCCCAGGATCAAGAAGCGGCACGCATGGTGGGCGTTGATGTCGATCGGGTCGTCATAATCACATTCTTCATCGGCTCGGCGCTCGCGGGCGCCGCCGGCCTGATCTTTGGCCTTTACTACAATTACACGAGCTTCATCATCGGCTACACCGCCGGGCTTCGCGCCTTCACGGCCGCGGTTCTCGGGGGGATCGGCAATATTCCCGGCGCCATGCTCGGTGGCGTCCTCATCGGCCTCATCGAATCGCTTGGCGGCCAATATCTGGCGGTGCGTTGGACCGATGTCATTATCTTTTCGATCCTCGTCCTGGTGCTGGTGTTTAGGCCGACGGGTCTTCTCGGGCGAGCCGCCCCGACAAAATCCTAGGGCGAATATGCAATGACGGAAACCCAGCTTCAGCCTTCCGAGACTGCCTCTCCGCCTGCCATGGGGCGTGGCGCAAGCTTCATTCCTTCCATCTGGGACCGCGCAACCGGGGTCGCGGTGCGTCGCAGCTTTATCATCGCCTTTCTCTTGATCGGCGCGGTTCTCCCGCTCCTCGACCACAATGAAGGCGACATCGACGCCGGGGCAAATGCGCTCGCCTTCGCGATCCTGGCGCTCGGCCTCAACATCGTGGTCGGCTTCGCGGGCCTTCTCGATCTCGGTTACGCGGCATTTTTCGCCATTGGCGCCTATGCCTATGGCATCTTCTCTTCCTATCAGGTGCAGCCGGAATGGTGGGGCTTTTGGGAGCCGTTCCAATGGTTCGGCCTCGTCCACCACATCACCTCGCCCGACGGCCCCGGCACAGTGCATTTCACGGTGTCGTTCTGGTTGATGCTGCCGATTTCGGCCATCATCACCGCTTTCTTCGGCGTGATGTTCGGGGCGCCGACCTTGCGCCTCAAGGGCGACTATCTCGCGATCGTGACGCTCGGGTTCGGCGAAATCGTGCCCATAGTGGCACGCAACGTTCCCTATCTCACGAATGGCGCCGCGGGATTGAATGGCGTCGCCTCCCCTACCTTCTTCGGCTATCCCTTCGGCGTCCAGTCGCTCCCCTTCTACTATCTTGGCCTTGCGCTCGCGGGACTCCTCATTTTCGTGAGCCTTCGTCTCAAGAATTCGCGCATCGGGCGCGCGTGGCTCGCCATTCGCGAGGACGAGATCGCGGCCGAAGCCATGGGCGTGAACCGGGTCAAACTGAAGCTTCTCGCCTTCGGGATCGGCGCCGGTTTTGCCGGCACGACCGGCACGTTCTACGTGGCGAAGCTGCAGACGGCCGCGCCTGAAATGTTCACCTTCCCTGTATCGGTGATGCTGATTGTGATGATAGTGCTCGGCGGCATGGGGAGCGTCGCGGGGGTCGTCCTCGGAGCACTCATCCTGCAGCTTTTGCAGTCCGTGATTCTGCAGGACATGACACAATGGGTGCACGCCTTCGGCGATCTCACGGGAATAGAATTTTTCAAGCAGCTCGACCTCGTGCAGTCGATCGAGCTGATCTTCGGCATCATTCTCGTTGTGATGATGCGCTTCCGACGACAAGGGCTCATTCCCGAACGAGCGGCAGTGACGGCGTTGACGCACGCGCAGCAAACTGCCGTTCCCACGCGCGGCGGCGTTAAGAGCGGGCTTGCGCCCTTGCATCGAAGGACCATCGACCCCAACAAGCCTCTCCTCGAGATCCGAGGCCTCTCGAAATCCTTCGGCGGTATCAAAGCCGTGCGCGATTTCAGCCTCGATGTGATGCCGGGCTCGGTCGTGGGGATCATCGGCCCGAACGGCTCTGGGAAGACGACCTTCTTCAACCTCATCACCGGCCTCACTCAGCCCGACGGGGGCAAGGTGCTTCTGGCTGGCGAGGATGTAACGGGTCTCTTGCCGCATGTGATTGTCCAGCGCGGCATCGCCCGCACCTTCCAGAATTTGCGCCTCTTCGCGAACATGACCTTGCTCGAGAACGTGCTCGTGGGCACGCATACGCGCACGACAACCGGCGCCATTGGCGCCGTCCTTCGCACGCCCAGAGTGCGGCGCGAGGAACGCGCGGCGAACGAGCGTGTGATGGAAACACTGCGCATTTTCGGCAACCGGCTGATGCCACGCGTCCAGCACCTCGCCCGCACGCTCTCCTACGCCAATCGGCGCCGGCTCGAGATCGCGCGCGCCCTTGTTTCAGAACCGGTCCTGATTTTGCTCGACGAGCCGACAGCCGGGATGAACCCGACCGAGACGCTCGAGCTTACCGATCAGATCCAGCATTTGCGGGATCGCGGCGTGACGGTGCTGATGATCGAGCACAAGCTCGCCGTGGTGAATCAAATCGCCGATAAGGTCATCGTGCTCGATCACGGCGAGAAGATCGCCGAGGGAACTCCCAAGGAAATCCACTCTAACAAGGAAGTTCTGCGTGCCTATCTCGGACGCTCCACAGACGCAGTCGCAGAGGCGGCCGCCGCTTCTTGAGTTCAACGACGTCAATACCTATTACGGCGAGCTTCACGTCCTTAAAAGCGTGAACTACCGGGTCGGTGACGGCGAGATCGTGTGTCTCCTCGGAGGTAATGCCTCCGGAAAATCGACCACGATGAAGACGATTTTGGGCATCGTGCGGCCGAAGAGCGGCAAGGTGACCTATGCGGGTCAGCCGATCGATCGGTTGCCGACCGCGGAACGTGTCAAGCGCGGGATCGCGCCCGTGCCGGAGGCACGTCGTCTGTTTCCCCGCATGACTGTGCTCGAGAACCTCGAGATGGGCGCTTTCACGCGCAGCGACACGACCGAGATCGAGTCCGACAAAGAGCGCGTGTTTGGCCTTTTCCCCCGCATCAAGGAGCGGCTCACTCAACTGGCGGGCACCCTTTCCGGCGGCGAGCAGCAGATGGTCGCCATGGGGCGCGCGCTCATGGCGCGACCGAAGCTGTTGTGCATGGACGAGCCCTCGATGGGCCTCTCGCCCGCTTTTGTCGAGCAGGTCTTCGACATCATCCAGGCGATCAACAAGCAAGGCACGAGCATCTTCATGGTCGAGCAGAATGCCAACATGGCGCTCTCGATTGCCGATTACGGCTATGTGCTCCAGACCGGCGAGGTCGTGCTTCACGGCTCGGCGCAAAGCCTGCGCGACAACGAGATGGTGCAACAGGCCTATCTCGGAGAGATGAAAGCGCAATAGCAGCAAAGAGAGGCCAAATGGACGCCTCGACCATGCAAGGCGGCGATGCGGCGTTTTGGGAACGCGCAGGCCGGCACATGCTGAGCTATGGCGGCAACTTCGTTCCCTTTGTCGCCGCTCGCGCCGCGGGCGCCTTCGTTTATGACGCTCAAGGCCGACGCGTCCTCGATTTCACCTCGGGACAAATGAGCGCGATCCTGGGGCATTCTCACCCGGAAATCGTCGCGACACTTTCGGCCGCGGCCGCTTCGCTCGATCATCTGTTCTCGAGCATGCTCAGCGTTCCGGTCGTCGATCTGGCAGAGGCGCTCGCGCGCCTCGTGCCGGCCTTGCCGCGCGTCATGCTCCTGTCCACGGGCGGTGAGGCCAATGAGGCGGCGATCAAGATCGCAAAGCTGGTGACCGGCGGTTGGGAGATCGTGGGCTTCGCGCAATCCTGGCACGGCATGACGGGGGGCGCCGCAGCCGCCACTTACAAGGCCGGTCGACGTGGCTACGGTCCCGCCGCGGCAGGCTCCTTCGCGATCCCCGCCCCCAACGCGTTCCGTCCGCGCTTTGCAAATTGGTCGTGGCAAGCCGAGCTCGATGACGCCTTCGATCTTCTCGACCGTCAGAGCACAGGCAATCTTGCTGCCTTCATCGCAGAGCCCATTCTCAGCAGCGGGGGCATCATCGAGCTGCCGCAAGGCTATCTCGCCGCGCTGAAGGCAAAGTGCGCCGAGCGCGGCATGCTGCTCATCCTGGACGAGGCCCAGACGGCGCTCGGGCGCACGGGCACCATGTTTGCGTTCGAGCGCGACGACGTGACGCCTGATATCCTCGTGCTCTCGAAAACCTTGGGCGCTGGCCTTCCCCTTTCAGCCGTGATGACGTCGCAAGCCATTGGCCACGAATGCGCGACTCGCGGCTTTCTCTTTTACACGACCCACGTGAACGACCCGCTCCCCGCCGCGGTCGGGCTCAAGGTGCTGGAGATCGTAGAACGTGATGGTCTTGCGGCCCGCGCGGCTGCCCTTGGCGCCAAGTTGAAGAAGGGCCTTATCGATCTCCAGTCGCGGCATCGCTGCATCGGGGATGTGCGCGGGCGCGGCTTGCTGCTTGGCCTCGAATTCATCGATGAGCCGGCGGGCAAGAAGCGCTCGGCGGCCATTCTCTCCGATGCGGTTACGGATCACGCGCTCAAACTTGGGCTCTCCGCCAATATCGTGCGCGCGGGCTCGTCAGGCGGCGTCATGCGGATCGCGCCGCCCTTGACCGTTTTGGAAGCGGAAATCGACCTTGGGCTCGATCTCCTCAATGCCGCGATGGACGAGGTGCTGAGGAACTGATCGAGGTTTTCCGTAATTGACCGAAGCCTGATCTCTGCCCGCTTGGCCATCAATGGACAAGCGCGCGTAAATTCGCTAACCCGACGGACTCGGGCCTTCGGCTTGTGCCCGTCGCGAGCATCGGCCTGAGTGTCCCATTGGGGGATAGTTTAACGGTAGAACAGCGGACTCTGACTCCGTTAGTCTTGGTTCGAATCCAGGTCCCCCAGCCAACTCAAAATACTGTCGGCAAAGGTCCTGAGCACGGGACCGAGATGGAGGCTTTGCGCTTCGGCCCTGCGATCATTATGGAGAGATCGGACTGTTGACCGGAACAGCCGTCAGCGCGGACATCACCGCCCTTGCTCCGTCAATCGTCTACGAGCTCGCTAGATCGGCTCTCGTGCCTATTCTCGAGGCCAGGCCCCAAATCGCTCACGAGCTGAGCCAAGCTCTTACCGAGCGCCAAGCTGCGGGCCAAGTGCTGATCGCCACGGGACCGGATAGCGACGAGTTGCAGACCTCCGCGATTCTCAGCGGAGGCCTTATACGGCCGAATTTCCCTCAGACTCCAGGCTCACAAGCCCCTCCGCCGGACAGCTGAGCTGCACGGGTGGGCAAATAGAATCGGAAGATTTGCACAAGACCGGTCGTTTGGAAGGCAAGCGTCGGGGTGGCCGAATAAGTTCGATCACGAAGCAACAAAGTGGCTGATCCTGTGTCGACAAAGTTGACACACGTCTGCAAGAGGTGTTGTGTCCATCAAGGGGCGAGGGGCCAGATTTCTATTGGATAATTTGAACTACCGTTTTCGCCGCGCATTTGGGGCGAACAATTGATGATTTTACTTACTTAGATTGTGCGCTGCCAGTTGGATTGCGGCTCCGTGAAACGAGTCGCATCGTGCGTAATGGCGGAAGCGGCTTTCGGCCTCTAGAGAAAGGGCTGATCAATGTCGAGCATTGCGGCGGGCGAGTAATCCCGGTGGCCTGCCCATGGAAATCTTCGATCAGCTCAGGGCGAGTGTCATTGCCGATCGGTCCCAATTTGGAAGGACCTGAGCATGCCTTTTTATGGCTACAACCGACCGGATGCAAAGGTTTCCGAGGACGTACGAGAAGCGTTTTGGTTGCAGGGGATGATGGCGGGCATGCCGGCCAGTTATTTCTGCATCAAGGCGTTCTCGGAAACGGATATGACGGAGGACTTGAAGAAAATCGACGTGCCGACGCTGATCCTACATGGCGACGATGATCAGATCGTGCCGATCGCAGATTCCGCGCTGCTTTCGAAAAACTTGATCAACGAAGCGCAGTTGAAGATCTACGAAGGCGCACCGCACGGCATGTGCACGACCGAAAAGCACAAAGTGAACGAGGATCTCCTCGCGTTCATCAAGCGCAAGGAAACGCGAAAGGCGGCTTGAAAAGGGGAGGAGCCCATGCCCACGAACGGATCCTCCGGCGAGGTAGATGTCGTTCTCGTCGGGGCCGGCATCATGAGTGCGACTGTCGGCACGATGCTGAAGGAGCTCGATCCTTCGCTCAGCATGGTCATGCTCGAGACGTTGGACGATGCCGGACAGGAAAGCTCGCAGGCGTGGAACAATGCCGGCACCGGCCATGCAGCGAATTGCGAGCTCAACTACACGCCGGAGCGCCCTGACGGCACGATCGACATCTCCAAGGCACTCGAAGTGAACGTGGAGTTCGATCTCTCGCGTCAGCTCTGGTCCTATCTGGTGAAGAAAGGCGCGATCGCTGACCCGCAATCGTTCATCCACTCGGTCCCGCACATGAGCTTTGTGTGGGGCAAGGAGAATGTCGATTTCTTGCGCGCGCGCTACAAGGCGATGGCGGCTCATCATTGTTATCACGGCATGGATTACAGCGAGGATCATAAGCAGATCGCCGAATGGGCGCCGCTGATCATCGAAGGGCGCGACCCGAACCAGTCGATCGCTGCGACGCGAATCGTCACTGGCGCCGACGTGGACTATGGTTCGCTGACGCACCTATTGGTAGCGAATCTCGTCGCGCAGAATGGCTTCTCGGTGCACTATAAACAGCAGGTCGTTGGGCTGGAACGCGATGCACAGGACCGCTGGCGCGTCGAGATCGAGGATGTCGAGCAGCGCCGGAAGCATGCAATCTTCGCGAAATTTGTCTTCGTCGGCGCTGGCGGAGATGCGCTGCTGCTGTTGCAGAAGTCTCGCATTCCCGAAGGTCACGGCTATGGCGGCTTCCCGGTAAGCGGCGTCTGGCTGCGTTGTGACGTGAGCGCTGTCAGCGACCGCCACCACGCCAAGGTTTACGGCAAGGCGGCCGAAGGATCGCCACCGATGTCGGTCCCACATCTCGACACACGCATTGTCGGCGGCAGCAGGTCGCTGCTGTTCGGCCCCTATGCCGGGTTCTCCACAAAGTTCCTCAAACACGGGTCGCTTACTGACCTGTTCCGGTCAATCGAACCTGGCAATATTCTGCCGATGCTGGCGGTGGCACGCGACAATGTGGCTTTGTCCGAGTATCTCATCGGCCAAGTGCTGCAGACCTCGGCACATCAGTTCGCCACGCTTCAGCAGTTCTTTCCGATGGCGAAGCGCCACGACTGGAAGCAAGCGGTCGCCGGTCAGCGCGTGCAGATCATCAAATCTGACCAGCAGCATACTGGTAAACTGGAGTTCGGCACCGAGCTTGTTGCTTCCGAAGATCGCTCGCTGGTGGCGCTGCTGGGGGCGTCACCGGGTGCCTCCACCGCGGCGTTCATCGCAATCGGTGTTCTGGAGAAATGCTTCAAGAGTGAGTTAGTCGCGAACCGCTGGCTTCCCAAGCTTAAAGAAATCATCCCCTCCTACGGCGAATCGCTGATTGACGATGCCGTGCTGCAGCGGCGCAGTCGCGCCGAGACCGGCAAAGTGCTGCTCCTGGAAAACGTTTAATCCTCCTCTCAAGACGTCCCGACGCACTGGCTACGACAGAAGGGAACGAGCTGATGGCACAGAGGGTAGCAGACCAGTTTCTGGAAATCCTCGCCGCGGCCGGGGTCAAACGAATTTATGGCATCGTCGGCGATAGTCTTAATGGGCTGACCGACTCATTGCGTCGCCAGGGTAAGATCGAATGGATTCATGTCCGGCATGAAGAGGCCGCAGCTTTCGCCGCCGCGGGTGAGGCCCATCTCACGGGCGAGCTCGCGGTTTGTGCCGGCAGCTGTGGACCCGGCAACCTTCATCTCATCAACGGCTTGTTCGATGCTCAACGCTCTCGGGTGCCCGTCCTGGCCATAGCCGCCCAGATTCCCTCCGCGGAGATCGGGTCTGGTTATTTCCAGGAAACGCACCCACAGGACACCTTCAAAGAATGCAGTCACTTTTGTGAGTTGATCTCGAGCGCCAATCAGATGCCGCGCACGCTGGAGATGGCGATTCACGCCGCGACCTCCAAACGCGGCGTTGCTGTAGTGGTCATCCCAGGTGATGTCGCGCTACAGTCCGCGTCTGCGGCACTGCTTCCGAAGGCGCCAGGCCTGCTCCCGGCAGAGCCGGCAGCGGCTCCGGCAGACGCCGCTCTCGATCGATTGGCTGACCTTCTGAACGGCGACGCTCGCGTGACGATTTTGTGTGGCTCGGGATGCCAGGGCGCGCACACGCAACTTCTCTCTCTCGCCGAACGCCTGAAAGCTCCTATCGTCCATGCCCTCAAGGGCAAAGAACATGTCGAGTGGGATAATCCCTACGACGTCGGCATGACCGGGCTGATCGGATTTTCGTCGGGCTATTACGCGATGCTCGATTGCGATATTCTCCTGATGCTGGGCACCGATTTTCCATATCGGCAGTTCTATCCCAGTGGCGGCGGGGTACAGATCGCCCAAGTCGATCAACGAGGGGAAGTTATCGGGCGACGGACACCAGTGGATGTTGGTGTGGTGGGCGATGTGCGCGTTACGATAGATGCGCTTCTCCCGCGCCTCAAAGAGAAGAGCGACACCAAACATCTCAACCAAGCGCGCGAGCATTATCGCAGGGCGCGAAAAGGTCTAGATGAGCTTGCGGTTGACCGAGCCGGCAAACCGCCGATTCATCCCCAGCAAATCGCCAAGGCGATCAACGATTCGGCTTCCGAAGACGCGATCTTCACTTGTGACGTCGGCCTACCGACCGTGTGGGCCGCCCGGTACTTGGCAATGAACGGAAAGCGACGGCTGATAGGGTCCTTCTGGCATGGATCGATGGCCAACGCGATGCCCCATGCAATCGGCGCCCAAGCTGCATTTCCGAAGCGACAAGTGATCTCCTTGTCGGGCGACGGCGGATTTTCGATGCTGATGGGCGATTTCTTGACCCTTGTTCAGCATGACCTGCCCGTAAAGGTCATCGTGTTCAACAATAGCGCGCTCGGATTCATCGAAATCGAGCAGAAGTCGTCGGGATTTCTCGACTTTGGCACCAAGTTCAAAAATCCGAACTTTGCCGCCATGGCGGAAGCAGTTGGCGTGCGTGGCATCCGACTCGAAAATCCGGGCGACGTACAAAACGGTATCGCGGCAGCGCTTGCGCATGACGGACCGGCTCTGGTCGACGCGTCGGTTAGCAAGATGGTGCTCCCCATTCCGCCCGGCATCACAGTCGAGATGGCCAAAGGTTTCACCCTCTATATGGTGAAGGCGGTGCTGAGTGGCCGAGGCGACGACCTGATCGATCTCGCAAAGGCGAACCTCTGGCAATGATGGAGGGAGGCGTTCCATGGACGCCCTGGCGCTTTTATTGTCACGGGTTCAATTTGCTTTCACGATTTCGTTTCACATCATCTTCCCGTCGTTTTCGATCGGGCTGGCGGCCTGGCTAACGGTTCTCGAGGCGCTCCACCTTGCGACAGGCCGACCCGCGTATCGCGTCGTTTTCGAGTTTTGGCTGAAAATATTCGGGGTTGCCTTTGGACTTGGGGTGGTCTCGGGAATCGTGATGGCGTTTCAATTCGGCACGAATTGGAGCGTGTTGTCCAAGATGTCTGGACCGATCCAAGGCCCCTTACTCTCGTACGAGACATTCACGGCATTCGCGTTGGAAGCTGCCTTCTTTGGTGTGTTGATTTTTGGTCGATCACGAGTGCCACCTTTGTTCTATCTGTTCGCAACGGCCATGGTGGCGTTTGGGACGTCGTTATCGGCATTCTGGATCACCGTTAACAACAGCTGGATGCAGGCGCCGATCGGCTACGTGACCGAAAACGGCGCCTTCGTACCCAATGAATGGACGAAGATCATCTTCAATCGTGTGGTCTGGGTGCGCTTTCCGCATATGTTGCTTGCAGCTTTTCTGACGGGTTCCTTCTGCGTTGCTGCGACCGGGGCCTGGTACCTGCTGCGCAAGAAGTATCATGCCGAAGCGCACATTATGTTGAGCATGGGCCTTGCACTGGCCGCGGTGCTGGTTCCCATCCAGATCTTCTTCGGACATCTCACCGGCGACTACGTGCACGACTATCAGCCAGCGAAATTCGCAGCAATCGAAGCGCGCTGGCATGACGAACAACCCGCCAGCGAGGTGCTTATCGCGATCCCCGACGATGCGACGGAAAGCAACAAATATGCGATCGCAGTACCCGTTCTAGGCAGTCTGATCGGGAGCATGAGCCTAGATTCCAAGGAGGTCGGTCTGACCGATTTTCCCCGGCAAGATCGTCCTCCGGTTCTTATCCCGTTTTTCGGCTTTCGCATCATGGTAGGCTGTGCCCTCGTCATGCTGGCGCTTGCGTGGTTCGGTTCCTACCAGGTGATTAGAGATCGCATCGAGGAAAGCCGTTGGCTGCTTTGGCTGGTATTCTTGAGTTTTCCACTGCCTTTCATTGCC
>JAFAQA010000052.1 GCA_019246665.1 Hyphomicrobiales bacterium | reverse complement strand
GATGCGGAGCTTCGCCTCCTCTTCGATGAAACAGGACGCGCAGCCCCATGGAATGCCGAGCAGCGCCCGGGCGAGAACAGATGGACGTCTGGTCTTTTTGCGCGTGATGCCGGTACAGGCGAAGCGCGCTGGTTCGTGAGTTTCGGCGCAGGCGATCCCTATGGGCGCGGTGGCGCCGCACAGGACGTGCTGATCGATGGCTTCTGGGCTGGAACAAGCCGCAAGCTTTTGCTGCATCCGGACGGGAACGGCTATTTGTATGTGATTGACCGCGGGAATGGGGAAATCCTCGCTGCCGACGCATTTGCGGAAACTGATGCAGCGCCCGGAATCCAAACGCGAGGCTCGGTCCTGCGCACACGCGAGACCCGCGCACCCGAGGATAACGTGGTCTTACGCGACATCTGCCCGGCCTGGAGCGGCGCCACGGGGGAGGGCGCGGCCGCCTATTCCCCCAAGTCGGGGCTGCTCTACATCCCCGTGAGCCGACTCTGCATGGATTTCGAGCCGCGTCATGCAAACTATCTCCCGGGCACCCCCTTCATTGGCGCGAATATCAAGATGAGGCCGCCCAAGGACGGCCCGAGCGGCGCTCTCGTTGCCTGGGATGTGCAAGGTCGAAGGGCCAGCTGGAGCGTTCCGGAATCTTTTCCCCTCGCGGGCAGCGTGCTCGCGACGGCGGGTGATCTTGTCGTCTACGGCACGCTCGACGGAATGATCAAAGCTCGCGATTCGCGAGACGGAAGGCTGCTCTGGAGCTTCCAGGCCGGAAACGGGATCATCAGCCAACCCACCACATTCAATTCCGCCGATGGTCATCAGTACCTAGCCGTGCTTTCCGGGCTCGGGGGAAGCTTCGGCATGCCGCAGCGCAACGGGCTCGATCCGCTCGACCAGACCGCGGGGCTCGGTCTTGCGACCGTGCTCGCGGAACTCCCGAAACCTAAAGAGCGAAGTGCCACACTTCACTTGTTTCGTCTGCCATGAGGCTTGGAACCATGGTGTCGCTGGCGATGCTGCCACTTGCCGCCTGCCAAAGAGAGCAGCGCAGCCTTCGGCTCGATCCCCCTATCGAGGCCGCGCTGGACGACGTCCGGACGATGGCGAACGGCATCGGTGGAGCGCCGCCGAAGGTCTATGTCGCCCTTGGCAGGCCTTACGAGAACAACGCGTATGACCTGAATGAGGGTAAGCGTCTTTATGACTGGTTCGGCTGCACCGGCTGTCATGCGCATGGGGGAGGGAATACCGGGCCGGCATTCCTCGACGGCTGGTGGCAATATGGTTCGGACCCGGTTTCGATCTTCGTCTCGATCCGGGATGGGCGGCCGGCAGGCATGCCGGCCTTTGGACGCTATGTCACGACAGAAGAGATTTGGCAGCTCACCGGCTACGTCCAGACCATCGGCGCTTATTCGTCCAAGACCGCGGCTCCGAGCCGCAACGACGAGATGCAATCGCGTCCTTCCGAAAATCGGGCGCCGGCAACGCTCGGCGCGCTGCAGCCGCCGAGCCGTTGATGAGATCAGGTTTCAAGCCGCTTCTCGGCGCGGTTTGCGCCTTTCCTTTATCAGGTTGCATCGGATGGCAATCCGCGCTCTCGCCGCACGGGGCGCAATCGGGAAGCCTGCTGCGGCTGATCTGGCTTTTTGTCGTCGTCTGCGCGGTGGTTTGGATTCTCGTGATCGTCGTGTTGGCGGTTGCCCTTTTCCGCAGGCGGCCGATTGGGAATGAGCCGCCCCTCCTCGAGCCTAGTCGAGAGAGCCGCCTGAACGGAATCATCGCGGCCGCAACTGTCATGACCGTGCTCGTGATCGGCACGCTGACGCTCGTGAGCTTCGTCGCGACGCGCGGGCTCGACAGTGCCGATGAGAATGTCCTGACGCTACGCATGCGAGGCTTTCAATGGTGGTGGGAAATCACCTATCTCGATGCGAGCCGCCCCGATCGCATATTCCTGAGCCCCAACGAAATCCATGTTCCGGTCGGCCGCCCCGTGCGTGTCCGCCTCTCTGCCGACGACGTGATTCACTCCTTCTGGGTGCCGAGCCTCGCAGGAAAAAAGGACCTCATCCCAGGGCGCGACAACGCTATCACGTTCACGGCAACGAGGCCCGGCGTGTATCGCGGCCAATGCGCGGAGTTCTGTGGCTTGCAGCACGCGCACATGGCTTTCCTGGTGATTGCCGAAACGCCGCAATCTTTCGAGGCATGGCGTCGGTCACAGATTGCCGAGGCCGCCTCCCCGAGCAATGACGAGGAGAAACGCGGACAAAGCGTCTTCACCGTTAAAGCTTGTGCCGCGTGTCATACGGTGCGGGGCACCTCTGCCTCAGGCTCGCTTGGTCCCGATCTCACGCATGTGGCGAGCCGGCGTTATATCGCAAGCGGATTGCTCGAGACGACGCGTGGCTCCTTGGCCGCCTGGATCGCCGACCCGCAAACGTTGAAGCCCGGCAGCAACATGCCGAGCGTTCCGTTGAGCTCCGACGAGCTCCGGGACGTCTCGGCCTATATGGCGAGCCTCAAATGAGCACGAGCGATATCGCTCCGGATGCGCGCGACACGGCTCTCCAGGAGAAGGCGCTCGCCGAGCGGCTGGCGAGCCTCTGGGCCACGCCGCGCGGCATTTTGGGCGCGCTTTCGACGGTTGACCACAAGATCATCGGCCGTCGCTATATCGTGACCGCCTTCATCTTCCTTTTGCTCGGCGGGGTGCTCGCGCTCGCGATCCGCATCCAGCTCGCTCGGCCAGAAAACCGGTTCCTCGGTGCCGACATCTACAACCAGGTCTTCACCGTGCACGGGTCCAACATGATGTTCCTGTTCGCTGTGCCGGTGATGGAGGCCTTCGGTGTGTATCTCGTCCCTCTCATGGTCGGTACCCGCAACATCGCTTTTCCGCGGCTGAACGCCTTCTCGTATTGGATCTACCTTGCGGGCGGGATCACGCTCTGGGCGGCGCTCGCGCTCGATATGGGCCCGGATATCGGCTGGTTCGCCTACGTGCCGCTGTCGGGCCCGCAATTCGGCGCGGGCAAGAGAGCGGATATCTGGGCTCAGATGATCACCTTCACCGAGCTATCGGCGCTCGCTGTTGCGGTCGAGATCGTCGTCACCGTGTTCAAGCAGCGTGCGCCCGGCATGTCGCTCGACAGGATTCCGCTGTTCGTCTGGTCGATGTTGGTGACTTCTTTCCTGATCATCATGGCGATGCCAGCCATCATGGTTGCGAGCACGACATTGATCCTCGACCGGCTGGTCGGGACGCATTTCTACAATCCGGCCGAGGGCGGTGACGTACTGCTGTGGCAGCATCTTTTCTGGTTCTTCGGACACCCTGAAGTCTACATCATCTTCTTGCCGGCAGTTGGGATGGTGTCCTCGATCGTCACGACCTTCGCACGAAGACCGATCGTGGGGTACCTGCCGCTCGTGCTCGCCCTATTCGCTACCGGAATTCTCGCCTTTGGGCTGTGGGTTCATCACATGTTCGTGGTTGGCCTGCCGAGAGTGGGCGAGAGCTTCTTCACCGCGTCGAGCATGGCGATCGCGGTTCCCAATGGCATCCAGATCTTCTGTTGGCTCGCGACCCTGTGGGACGGTCGACCCCAATTCAGGACGCCGCTGCTATTCGTCGTCGCTTTCATCATTACTTTCGTGATCGGCGGACTAACCGGCGTGATGGTTGCCTCGGTGCCGCTCGACACGCAGGTGCACGATACCTATTTCGTCGTCGCTCATTTTCACTACGTGCTGATAGGCGGCGCCGTTTTTCCCCTGCTCGGCGCTGTATATTACTGGTATCCGAAAATCGTCGGCCGCATGATGAATGAGAGGCTCGGCCGTTGGGTCGTTGCTCTCCTCTTCGTCGGATTCAATCTCACGTTCTTTCCGATGCACATCCTTGGCCTCATCGGCATGCCGCGGCGGGTCTACACCTATGGGCCGGAGATGCATTGGGGCGGGCTCAATCTCTTCGTCAGCTTGAGCGCGGTGATACTTGCCGTTGGCTTCGTCTTGTTCTTCTACGATGCGATCCGGAGCGCCTTCTCCGGGGAAATCGCCCCTGAAAATCCCTGGGGCGCTCCGACGCTGGAATGGGCGACCTCATCGCCTCCGCCCAGCTGCAATTTCGAGCGCATTCCCGTGGTGTCGGGGTCATATCCCCTGTGGGAAGAGCCGCATGCGCTCTCCGTCGCAACCGGTCTGCGCATCAATCGCAGAGAACTGTTGGTGACGAGCATTTCGGACGCCAGTCCGCAAGCGCGGGAATCCTCCCCGCGCAATTCGATCTGGCCCTTCCTTGCTGCAATCGCGTCCACGGTGATGCTGCTCTCCTCGATCTTTAGCCCTTGGGCCGTGGTTTGGGGCTCCGTGCCGATCGCGGTGACTCTCATCATGTGGTTCTGGCCGAAAGGCACGCCGGAGGACATCTCGTGAGGCACCGTGCCGTGCTCGATGTCTCTGATTTGCCAATGCACGGGCTCGAAGCCGCAAGCCCGACCTGGTGGGGAACTTTCGGCTTCATGCTGCTCGAAGGGACGGGCTTTGCTCTCGTGATTGCGATCTACCTCTATCTTCTGAGCCTCGCCCCCCAATGGCCGATCGGTGCTCAACCTCCTCGACTGGGCCCGGGCACGATTTTGACGGTGATTCTCGTCATCAGCATCGTGCCGAATTATTGGATTTTGAAATGGGCGCGTGAACGCGATCTGCGCAAGGTCAGGGTCGGCATCGTCGTGATGTCCCTTCTCGGTATCGCGCCGATTATTCCACGCGCCTTCGAATTCCCGGCGCTTGGCATTTCATGGGACAGCAATGCGTATGGTTCGATTCTGTGGACGATGCTTGGTTTGCACACGACCCACATCGTGACCGACGTCGCCGATACACTCGTGCTTGCGGCCCTCATGTTCACGCGCCACGGAGATAATCCGCGCCGCTTCGGCGATGTGCAGGATAACGCGCTTTACTGGAACTTCGTCGTCCTCACCTGGCTTCCCCTCTATATCTGCATTTACTGGCTGCCGCGCTTGTGAGGTCGCCATGTCCAGAGAAGGACTTGCATCGCTCAGCGGACTTGCCGGCGGACCCTTTCTCTGGGCGGCGAGCACCCAGCTCGGGCAAATTCTGCCTTATAGCGAATGCGAGAGCGGGTTGAAGGTGCTCGTGCCGATCGTCTTTGCGGCGTGCTTGATCTCGCTCACGTTCGCCGGCTGGTCTTGGTCCTCGGCGCACTTCGCCCATGATGCGCGGGCGCGGGAGCACAGGCGCTCACCTGTCTTCCTCTCACGGCTCGGCGGAATGATGAGCCTGACGTTCGCCCTTGCACTCCTTTTTCAGGCATTCGGGTCGACCCTCCTCGACGGGTGTCAACGATGACCCTTCTCGACATAGCTCTCAGCATCTGCTCTGGCCAAGGCGAAGACGCACCCGGCTGGTCGTTCGACCCCTGGGTGTTGTCGCCGCTCGCTCTTTGCGCCCTGCTCTACGTTCGCGGGACGATGCGACTTTGGCGCGGCGCGGGATTGGGGCGCGGTATTCGCCTCTGGCAAGCGGTGGCTTATGGCATCGGCTGGTTAGTGCTCGCTGCAGCTTTACTGTCACCGCTGCATTGGACTTTCGAGCATCTTTTTGCCTTGCACATGGCCGAGCACGAGCTCGTCATGGCGATCGCGGCCCCGCTCATCGCCGTCTCTTATCCGCTTTGTGCCTTTGCATGGGCGATGCCGGAACGAGCCAAGCCCCATCTCTCCGGCTTGATGAGCTCGAAGGCGTTTCGAACGGGATGGCAATTCATCACGCGCCCCCACAACGCGACGATCCTGCACGGCCTGGCGATCTGGACCTGGCACCTGCCCAGAGCCTTCGATGCGGCGATCCTGAACGTAGCGCTGCATCGTTTGCAGCATGTGAGCTTCCTTGCGAGCGCGCTGATCTTCTGGTGGTCGCTCACGCGCCGCGCCAATCCCGGCACGGCAGCGGGGCATCTATTCATCACCATCATCCACACAAGCGTGCTGGGTGCGCTTTTGGCGCTCGCTCCGAGAGTGCTCTACCCATTGCAGACCTCCTTCGCGCCGGCCTGGGGGCTGACGCCACTCGAGGACCAGGAGCTCGCCGGGCTCATCATGTGGGTACCGGCCGGAACGGTTTATGCCGGCGCGGCACTCGCTTTCGTCGCACTTTGGATTACCCGCTGCGGCGAGAGCGTGGGACATGGCCGTGCGCTTGCGCGCGCGTGACCTTTTGCGCTGGCTCTTGAGCCTTTGTGCTCTCGCGCTGCTAATTGTGGGGCGGCCGGGTCTCAGCGTATCTGCTCGCGGTCCCAGCCAAGTTCGCCCACCCCGTCGTGCGTCGTCACCGCAGCGCGGAGCACGATGGCTCACCGCATCATCGACATTGGCGGCCATTCTGGTCGCCGGTGGCTTCGAGCTCGTCCATGCCTTGGATGAACATGAGCGCTTCACCGTGGCTGTCGCGCTGACGGGAGGAGTCCCTCGGCGCGGGCCCGCCCTCATCCGCCGCTACGGCTGCGCGGGCTGCCATACCATACCGGGTGTTGCAGGGGCGGACGGCAAGGCCGCGCCTCCTCTCGGTCACCTGCGCGAGCGCGTGTTCATTGGCGGCGTGGCGCGTCACTCGCCGGAAATGCTCGTCCGCTGGATTGTTGCACCCCAATCCATCTCTCCCCACTCGGCGATGCCGGCGACTGGGATCAGCGAGTCCGAAGCGCGCGATGTCGCGGCATTCCTGTACGCGCAATGAGCCCTCATTGGCTTAGGGTGAGGGAGTCGGACGCGCCGGCAAAGTTTTCAGGTAGGACGCAATCGCCTCCTGATCGCTACGTGGCAACTGTGAGATGTCGGTGACCACGTCCGCCATCGAGGAACCGATCACCCTGAAGGCGGGCGTGCGGCGATGGGTGAGGGTCTCGATGATCTCGTCTTTCGACCAACCTCCAATGCCTGCCGGGGTGATGTTCGGCGCAAATCCAACACCTTCCGGATCGGCGCCTCCAGCAAAGCGGGTGCCACGCTTGATCCCGCCCAACAGGTTACGCGGCGAGTGACATTCCGCGCAGTGCCCCAAAACTTCGACGAGGTAGCGCCCGCGATTCAAGGAATTAAGAGGCTCGGAGGCGGATTCGCTCCGCCTTGGATGAAAGAAGATCAGCTTCCATAATCCGACCAGCCGCCGAACGTCGAACGGGAACGTCAATTCGTGGGGACTCGGAGTGCCTGAAACACGGGGCAGCGTCAGCAAATACGCCATCAGGTTGCGCACATCCTCGATCGTCATCATGGCATAGCTCGTATAGGGCAGGGCCGGGTAGTAATGCTCACCGGAAGGTGAAACGCCGCTCAAAAGCGCGTCGGCAAGATCCCGCGTGCGCCATTTGCCGATTCCGTCCTGCGGATCAGGCGAGATATTCGGAACATGGAAAGTGCCGAACGGTGAAGCCAGAGCGAGACCCCCGCCCAAATGCGTTCGCTCCGGCTGCCCGGGTGAAGCGTGACAGGAGGCGCAATCGGCAGCCGTGAAGACCAGGCGACCTTTCTCAGGATCTCCGGGCCGCTCGAGAAGTACGAGATCCGAATGAGTGAGGCGCGACCGCGGCGCACTGATGATCCACGTGATCGCAGAGCCGAGCACGATGAGCCCCAGCAGCATTGATCCGGCAATCAGACGTGATCGCGTGCGCTTCATTCGCGTCCCGCGCTGTGTCGAGGCTTGTTCAGCAGAGCGTGAACCGGCCGAGACGGCGCGAGTTCCGCTTTCGTCTTGTCTCGCGAGATCGAGCGCTCTGCCCTGAAAGCTTGCCGGGCCCAATGAACGATTTGATCAAATTCAGAATGCAGCCCGTTAGTTACTTTCCATTACTGTCGTCGTTATCAAGAAATGGAATAGTCAAAATTATTACTGCCGGCTTCGGAACGTGGTGTGGCCCGAGGTGTTGGTTGCAAGCGGGCTCATCCTGATCAGCTCACCCCAAGCGGCGCTCTCCAGAGTAGCCGCCCCGCGTTGGCGCGAGGGCGACGGAGGTATCCATGAAAGCATTGTGTTGGCACGGAGCTAAGGACATCCGTTGCGACGAAGTTCCAGATCCCAGGATCGAGCACCCCCGAGACGCCATCGTCAAGGTGAGCAGTTGCGCGATCTGCGGTTCCGATCTGCATCTCTTCGACGGATACATGCCTGGAATGGAGCGCGGCGACATTATGGGCCATGAATTCATGGGCGAAGTTGTGGAGGTCGGGCCGGATGCCAGGGAGGCACTGAGGGTCGGCGACAGAGTGGTCATCCCGTTCACCATAATTTGCGGCGAGTGCGATCAGTGCCGGAGGGGATACTTTTCCGTTTGCGAGCGCACCAACCGGAACAAAAACGTGGCGGACAAGATGTTCGGGCATGCGACCGCGGGCTTGTTCGGGTACACGCATCTTACGGGCGGCTATCCTGGTGGGCAGGCCGAATATGTCCGCGTCCCCTTTGCGGACAAAACTCACATCAAGGTTCCTCAAAACGGACTTTCTGACGAACAGGTGCTGTTTCTCGGCGACATCTTCCCGACCGGCTGGCAAGCCGCCGTCCAATGCGACATCCAGCCGAGTGATACCGTTGCTATCTGGGGATGCGGCCCGGTCGGCCAAATGGCGATCCGCAGCGCGGTCCTGCTCGGCGCGCGCCAGGTGGTGGCAATCGACCGGGTGCCGGAGCGCCTGGCGATGGCGAAGGTCGGGGGCGCGGTCACCATCGACTTCGACACCGAGAGTGTGGTCGAGCGCTTGAACGACCTCACGCACGGCAAGGGGCCGGAGAAATGCATCGATGCGGTCGGTCTGGAGGCCCATGCCACGGCAACGCTGGACTCGGCCTATGACAAAATCAAACAAAGCCTCATGCTCGAGACCGATCGCCCGCACGTGCTGCGCGAGATGATCTATGTTTGCCGGCCAGCTGGGATTCTGTCGGTGCCGGGCGTCTACGGGGGCTTGCTCGACAAGCTGCCATTCGGCGCGCTCATGAACAAGGGACTTACGATCAGAACCGGGCAGACGCACGTGAATCGCTGGACGGATGATCTTCTGCATCGGATCGAGGAAGGGCAGATCGATCCCTCCTTCGTGATCACGCATCGTGTTTCTTTAGACGAGGGACCCGGGATGTACAAGACCTTCCGCGATAAGGAGGATGGATGCGTCAAGGTGGTCCTCAAGCCTGATGGTCATGGTGCGGAGTTGCGTCCATGAGTCATCATCCCGCGACAAAACCTTCCGACCGTTCCGCTCACTCGCTCGCCCGCGCATTGGGCTGGTTCAGTTTGGGGCTCGGCCTCGCCGAGGTGGTTGCGCCAAAGGCGCTGGCACGATGGCTCGGCATGCCGAACAGCGAGGGATTGATCCGGCTCTACGGCGCACGGGAAATTGGCACCGGCCTTGGAATTCTCGGCTCGACCGACCCGTCGCCCTGGGTTTGGGGCCGCGTCGGCGGCGACGCACTCGACCTCGCGACATTGACCGGCGGACTCGATCAGGACAATCCCAACAAGGGAAATGTCGAGCTGGCCCTTGCAGCCGTCGGTGGGGTCGCTGCTCTCGATATTGTTTGCGCCAGCAATCTCAGCCGCTCGAATGGCTACGACACTCGGCGAGGTCGATCGACCGCATTGAACTACCGCAGTGGCTTCAATGCGTCACTGGAAGTGATGCGCGGCGCCGCACGCGATTT
>JAFAQA010000467.1 GCA_019246665.1 Hyphomicrobiales bacterium | reverse complement strand
CCGAAGAAGGTGAGCGAAAAGACGCGCGAGCCGATCAGGATGAAAATGGCGAAGGACGCGAGCCGGGCGGTCCGATGCGTCGCTTCCCGAAGGAGATCGAGATTGAGCCGTCCTTTCATCAGCGCGAGGAGGAGAGCGCCCGATGCGCCCATCGCGCCGCCTTCCGAGGGCGTCGCCACGCCGAAGAAGATCGAGCCGAGCACCAGGAAGATCAGGGCGAGCGGGGGCAGCATGACGAGCGCGACACGACGCGCCAAGGCGGCGCCAAGCAGCTTCGAGGGCACGGAAGGTGCGGTGTCGGGCCTCAATTTAGAAATCGCGAAGACGTAGAGCGCATAAAGCGCGGCGAGCATGAGCGCCGGCCGCAAGGCCGCGGCAAAAATGTCGATCACCGAGACGTTGAGCTGATCGGCAAGCACGATGAGCACGATGCCGGGCGGGATGACCTGCGCGAGCGTGCCCGAGGCCGCGATCACGCCCGCCGCGAGGCGCCGGTCATAGCCGTGGCGCAACATGATCGGGAGCGAGATCAACCCCATCGAGATCACGGAAGCAGCGACCACTCCCGTCATCGCGGCAAGGAGCGCGCCGACGAAGATGACCGAATAGCCAAGGCCGCCGCGCACCGGGCCGAAGAGCTGTCCCATGGTCTCGAGGAGATCCTCGGCGAGGCCGGAACGTTCGAGGATCATGCCCATGAAGACGAAGAACGGGATGGCGAGCAGGATCTCCGAGCTCATGACGCCGAGCACGCGCTCGGGCAAAGCATGCAGGAAATCGGCCCTGAACAGATGCAGCGCGATGCCCACGGCTGCGAAGATGAGGCCAGTGCCGGCGAGGGTGAAGGCAACGGGATAGCCGGCGATCAGGAGCACGATGAGCGTGAGCAACATGACGGGAGCCATGTTGAGCGAGAGCCATTCGCTCAAGGACGCCGAACCGTCGATCCCCATCGCTCCTGCGGTCGTCGGCGCGAAGGCGATGGCGCCAGAGAGGAGCGCGGCGCTCGCAAGCGTAAGTACCGGCTTTGGCACGCCTCAGGGCGCCCCGCTCGAGCGCAGCGCCTTAGCGTCATCGGAGGCCGCAGAAGCGCTGGGAGGCGATGGCGGCTCGAAGCCGCGCAGCGCCCCGATCGCCTTCACGAGCTCCGAGAGTGCCTGAAGGAGCAAAAGCGCGAAACCTGCGGGGATCAGGGCCTTGGCCGGCCATTGCGGCAAGCCGCCAGGGGTGACCGAGCCTTCCCCGATCCGCCAGGAGCTCGCGAAGAAAGGCACGCTCTCCACGATCATGAAGAGGCAAAGCGGCATCAGGAACAGGAGATTGCCGAGGAGGTCGATGAGAGCCCGGCGGCGAGGCGCAAGCGAGCGGTAGAGGATGTCCACGCGGATATGGCTGTTCTCCGAAAGGGTTCTCGGCGCGGCGCCCAGGACGATGCCGGCGAAAAGCAGGACGGGAAGATCGAGGAGAACCGGCTCGGCGAAATGAGCGCCGTAGCGCAGGAGCGCGTTCGCGACGCTGACGAGGCAGGCGGCGAGCACGAGCCATGCCGCGAACCGGCCAACGCCCGCTGTCACCCTGTCGATGCGGCGAGCCGCCGGAAGAAGCACGGTTCTCAGCGCGTGGTCCATGCCGTGCTCGTGTTCTTCGGCAGCGTCGCGGGACGTTGCGCGCCGCGCGGCGTGGACGCCTCGGCGGCCTCACGGCGACGAACCCTCTCACGATGCATCGTGTAGACGCCACTTGCGATGATCAGCAGGATTCCCATGATCGAGACGGCGTCGGGGAGCGACGAGAAGACGAGATAGCCCAGAAGCAGCGCCGTCACGATGCTGAAGTAGCGGAAGGGCGCAATGACGCCGACTTCCGCTTTTCGATAGGCGATCACGATCGAGAGGTTGCCCAGCGTCACCAGGATGCCGGCGAGGATGAGATAAGCCGAGGCCCCGACAAAGGCCGGCTTCCATTCCTCCGTCATGCCGAGCATCACGCCGGTGAACGCCCCGGCAATGGCCGTCATCAAGGCGATGACGGGTGAAGGAATGGCTGGATCGATGTAGCGCGTCAGAAGATCACGCACGGCAACGAGCGCGGCCGAGACGATGGCGAGCGTCGCATACGCCGTTAATCCGTTCGCGGATGGCTTCACGACCAGGATCACGCCGGAGAAACCGACGAGGATCGCAAGGAAGCGCCGCCACCCGATGCGCTCAAGCCCGAAGGCGGCCGCGAGCAAGGTCATGATGATCGGGGTCGCTTGCGAGATCGCCGTCACGTCGGCGAGCTGCATATGCGCGAGAGCCTTGAGAAAGGTGAGGACCACCACAGAATCGAGGAGCGCGCGAAGCAGGATCATCGGCCGCAGGAAAAGATGCGCCCCTTGCCAGAATATGCGCCCATGCCCGGTCGCGAGGACGAGGCCTATCGCGATCGCGATCGCGAAGACACCGCGGATCGCCATCATCTCGCCGGTCGGGAAGACCTCGGTTGCCAGCTTGCCGCACGTGTCATTGCACGTCCACAGAACGACCGCGGTGAGCGTCGCGAGGATGCCGCGCCGGTTGACGGCAGGATCGGCAAAAGGTTCGGCCGAAGGTTGTGCCAAGGGGTCGGCCAAGGGATCGACCATGACGGCTCCGCAAGGGAATAGGCCGGTCCCTTAACCGCCTGTCACGCTCATATGACGTGCGACGGCGGGCTCCGACCGCCGGCGTTCGATGACGAAATCATGGCCTTTCGGCTTGCGCGATATTGCTTCCGTGATCGCCTGGTCGAGCGGCTCATCGTCAGGCGAAGCCCGCAAGGCGGCGCGAAGGTCGGCCGCGTCCTCTTGGCCGAGGCACATGTAAAGCGTTCCCGTGCAGGTGACCCGCACGCGATTGCAGCTCTCGCAAAAATTATGCGTGAGTGGCGTGATGAAGCCCAAAATTCCGTTCGTTTCCTTGACGCGTACGTAGCGCGCCGGACCGCCGCTCGAATGGTCGAGATCATCCAAGGTGAATTCCTTGGAGAGCCGAGCTCGGACGAGGGAGAGCGGCAGATATTGGTCCGAACGCATCGTTGTCGTGAGCTCACCGAGCGGCATGACCTCGATGAGAGTGAGTGCATGGCCCTCGCCATGGGCCCAATGCATGAGGTCAGCAAGCTCGTGCTCGTTCTCGCCCTTGAGCGCGACGGCATTGATCTTGATCTTGAGCCCCGCCCGGCGAGCGACCTCGATGCCCTCGAGCACCTTGGCGAGATCTCCCCAGCGCGTGAGGCGCCGAAAGCGCGCCGGATCGAGCGTGTCAAGCGAGACGTTGACCCGTCTCACGCCGCAATCGACGAGCTCTGCCGCATGGCGGGCGAGAAGAGTGCCGTTGGT
>JAFAQA010000301.1 GCA_019246665.1 Hyphomicrobiales bacterium | reverse complement strand
GACGAACAGGGCGAGACGGCGCAAACTCCGATTCCCGAGGAATTGCGGCACAACGGCACGTTCGTGGCCTTCCGCAAGTTCCAGATGGACGTCGCGGCGTTCCGCAAATATCTGCGCGCGCAGGCGTCCTCGCCCGAGGAAGAGGAGCTGCTCGCCGCCAAGATGGTGGGCCGCTGGCGCAGCGGCGCGCCCCTGGTGCTCGCGCCCGACCGCGACGATCCCGCACTCGGTGCCGATTCGATCCGCAACAACGATTTCGGCTACGCGGACGACATGAAGGGATTGAAATGCCCGTTCAGCGCGCACATTCGTCGTATCAATCCGCGCGATGCCCTGAAAGACGAGATCGTCGCCGTCAATCTCCACCACTTCCTGCGGCGCGGCACGAACTTCGGACCACCCTTGCCGGAGGGAGTACTCGAAGACGACGGCGCCGAGCGTGGCGGCGTCTTTCTCCTGATCGGCGCGCATCAGCAGCGGCAGTTCGAGTTCGTGCAGTCGCAGTGGGTGACTGACGGCAATTTCATCAGTCACGGAACCGAGCAGGATCCCATCGTTGGTAATGGTGAAGGCGACGGCGTCTTCACCATTCCCAAGCGGCCGGTCCGACGCCGACTCCAAGGCTTGCCCCAGTTCGTGACCGTGCGTGGCGGCGAGTACTGCTTCATGCCCGGACTGAGGGCTTTGCGCTGGCTCGCGGATCTCAGCTCATAGCGTCGCACGCCTTCGCCGTTCTTTATCAGGATTTGCATTGCTTAGGCAGCATTCATTCGATCCGGTCGGCGTACTCCACTAACCAAGGTGCACGGTATTCGGGACAAAGGAGCCTCATGTGATCGTCGATGTGCGCACTTATCGCGTCAAGCCGGGCAAGATGCCTCACGAGCTTGACCTCTACGCCAAGCGCGGGCTCGCGCCGCAGATACGTCATCTCGGACTTCCGCTCGCCTATTTGTACGGCGAAAGTGGAGACATCAACGCGATCGTACATTTATGGGTGTTCGAGGATGCGGCCGACCGCGCGCGAAAGCGGAGAGCCATGATGTCCGATCCGGAGTGGCAAACGTACCTCAAGCTCGCCGACGAAGCAGGCTTCCTGGCCGACCAAAATAACAGCCTGATGGTGCCGGCAGCCTTTGCACCGATCAAACGGTGAGCGCAAGGAATTAGGCGGCCATGTCCGACCACTTCTCAGGGCCACGGGCGCTCTCCGATCCCGCCGCCGACATTACGGATGTGTATGCGTTTCCTGCGCCCGACACTCCAGATCACCTTGTGTTGGTACTGGATGTGTTCGGCAAGTCCGGCCCCTCGGCGGTCTTCTCCGACGCAGTCATCTACCGGTTTCGCATACGGCCGGTTGAGATTGCTGCAATGGGTCCCGACGCGACTTTTGCCCCAAGTCAAACCGAGTTCACATTCGACTGCACATTCGACGTCCCTGACGGACGCACCGATTCCGGCCGGCCACTCCAGCGGGGCCGCTGTCTCACGCCGGACAAGCACACCATTTGGTTTCAAACCGATGACGAGAATGGCGGCGCAGACGGTAGCATCCAGGTATTCGCGGGCCAGCGCTCGGAGCCCTTCTTTCTCGACGTGCGGATGATCGAGAAAACCGCGACGACCGGCAAGCTGTCGTTCAAGCCGAAGGGGTCGGACACTCTCTATGGCAGCAACATCCTCGCGATCGTGATCAAGCTCGAATGGCGCAAGGTGCTCGAGGGCGGCCCGCTTTTTGCCGTGGTGTGCGAGACGCTCGCGGCCGGCAAGCGGCCGGTTCGCATAGAACGGGTCGGTCGTCCTGAAATCAAGAACGTCACTCTGAGCTGGAAGCAATTCGATCAAGTCAACAAAGAACTTGAAATCCGCGACCTCTACAATAGCGAGGATGCGTTCGACCTCAAACCCGACTATTTCGACGTTTATCGGGCCCGAATGAACGCCAATCTTGCGTTCCACGACGAGCTCGACGGCAAAGTCGATTGGCCGTTCGATCAGCAAGGCAATCACCCGCTAACGAAATTGCTGCTGGCAGATTTTT
>JAFAQA010000231.1 GCA_019246665.1 Hyphomicrobiales bacterium | reverse complement strand
CCCGAAACCGATGCGCGACGCTTCCGCCGCACCGAGAGGGGGATTTGCCTCGTCACCCAACCGATGATCGATCGCCTGACGAACCGTTGATCGTTCGCGCTCCTCCGATCGAGTCGATGAAGGTTCTCGCGGTCACTTCAGAAATCTACCCGCTGGTCAAGACGGGGGGGCTGGCCGATGTCGCGGGCGCCTTGCCGATCGCGCTTGCCCGGGAAGCCGTTCGCGTGCGCACGCTGGTGCCCGGATATCCCGCCGTGCTCGGCGCGCTCGAGAAGACGCGGCCGCTTCATGCCTATGAGGACCTTCAAGGCGGTCCGGCTCGACTGCTCGAAGCTCGCGCCGGCAAGCTCGAGCTCTTCGTCATCGACGCGCCACACCTCTACCGACGTGAGGGCAATCCGTATGTCGACAGCGAGGGGAAGGACTGGGATGACAACGCGCTGCGCTTCGGCGCGCTCGCCAAGGTCGGGGCCGAGATCGCGAGCGGGCTGGTGCAGGGCTACCAGCCGAAGCTCGTCCATGCCCATGACTGGCAGGCGGGTCTCGCGCCAGCTTATCTTCGCGGCGGCCCGGCCACGGTGATCACCGTTCACAATCTCGCCTTCCAGGGCTTGTTTTCGAGCACGCTCGCGGATGCGCTCGAGCTGCCGCCGGAGATCATGACGCTCGAGGGCGTCGAATTTCACGGTCGCATCGGGTTCCTCAAGGCGGGGCTCTACTTCGCCGATGCGATCACCACCGTCTCCCCGACCTATGCGGCCGAGATTTGCACTCCCGAAGGGGGAATGGGTCTCGATGGACTTCTGCGCGCCCGCGCCCGCGTGCTGACGGGAATTTGCAATGGAATAGACACCAATGTGTGGTCGCCGCGAAAGGACCCGCATATCACGGCAAGGTTTGCCGTCGAGGAGCTCGACCTGAAGGCCGCCAACAAGGCCGCATTGCGTGAAAAGCTCCAACTCGCGGCGCGTCCCGATGCACCCCTGTTCGGCGTGATCAGCCGCTTGACCGAGCAAAAGGGCATCGATCTCATCGCTGCCGTGTTGCCCGATCTCGCGAAGCGTGGCGTTCAATTCGCGATGCTCGGCTCAGGCGATCCGAGCCTCGAGGACAAGTTGCGGGAGGCCGCTTCCCGTCACAGAGGCTCGATCGCGCTTTTTGTCGGCTATGACGAGGCGCTCGCCCACATGATCCAAGCGGGAAGCGATGCACTCCTCGTGCCCTCTCGCTTCGAGCCTTGCGGTTTGACGCAACTCGCCGCGCTTCGTTACGGCACCTTGCCCATTGTCTCGCGCGTCGGTGGGCTTGCGGACACCGTGATCGATGCCAACGAGGCCGCTCTCGCGGCTGGCGTGGCGACAGGTTTTCAATTCACCCCCGTGAGCGAAGCGTCGTTCCGGCGCACGCTCGATCGCGCGCTGACCTTATGGCAAAACAAGAAGACTTGGCGCCGTCTTCAGCAAAACGCCATGCGAAGCCGGGTCGGATGGGGGCCCGCCGCCAAGCTATACGCTTCGCTTTTCAGGGCGGTCACGCGGCGCGTGGCGGATCGAAGGGCGGGTGCAGGGACGCAAGCCGCGAAGGGCGCCTCTGCGCGAAGAGCGGCGCCTCGGGAAAGCGCAAGCACAATTGGCCAAAAGACATCGACGACGTAAGTTAATTAGAGTCGGGTGAAGATTGGCTATCATCGCGGGATGGAAGACTCGATCGACAGCTAGGGTTCATGGCATGGATGAAAAGAAACCGGGGAGCAAAGCTCGCGACGGGCAGACCGTGACGGGAGTGACCCGCCCGACTTTTGTGCGGCTCGCAGCGAGTGCTCTCTGCGCGACTATTTTGGGCGGGCAAGCCAGCGCGCAGTCAAAGGGGCAGTCGATGACGGATGAAAAGATGGAGCGGCGCAAGATACCCGCGAGCGGAGAGGAATTGCCGGTCATCGGCTTGGGGACCTGGCAAGGCTTCGATGTCGGGGAAAGTGCAGAGGAGAGAGCGCCGCTCGCCGGCGTTTTGGATGCGCTCTTTGAAAGCGGGGGCTCCGTGATCGACTCCTCGCCGATGTATGGCGCGGCGGAGGGCGTCGTCGGTGATCTCCTTGTGCAGAAGAAGACGCCGCGCGAGAAGGCATTTATCGCGACCAAAGTCTGGACTCGCGGACGTGATGCCGGCATCGCGCAGATGCGCCAATCCATGAAGCTCCTGCGCGTTTCACGCCTCGACCTGATGCAGGTCCACAACCTCGTCGATTGGCGTGTCCATCTTGCGACGCTCCGGGAATGGAAACGCGAGAAACGCATCCGCTATCTTGGCGTCACCCACTACGACTCCAGCGCTTACGGCGAGCTCGAGTCGATCATGCGCTCGGAAAAGCTTGATTTCGTGCAGCTCAACTATGCACTCGATGATCGTGCCGCCGAAGAACGTCTGCTACCGCTTGCGGCGGAGCGCGGCATCGCGGTGCTTGTCAATCGGCCGTTTGGCGGTGGCGGCTTGCTGCGCCGCTTGCGGGACCGTCCATTGCCGTCCTTCGCCGGCGAGATCGGCTGCGAGAGCTGGGGACAGTTCCTGCTGAAATTCGTGCTCGCCAACCCGGCGGTGACCTGTGCCATTCCGGGCACCGGCAAGCCGGAGCACATGCGCGAGAATGCGCGTGCGGGGTTCGGGAGCTTTCCCGATGCCGCTATGCGCGCGAGGATGATCAAAGCAATTGAGGCTTGATCCTGACGCCGCGTCGTCTCGGGGAGGGGCATTGGCGCCGGTCGAACTCGTCTCAACGGATCCGAGGGCGCAGTCAAAAAAAAACTTTGCGCAATCGCTCTCGCCGCCCGAATATAGAAGATGGAAAAGGCAGCGCGATCGAGGTGATCGGCGCCTTTGGGTCGACCAGCCAGCCGCAGCGGAGGAAAAAATCGATGCTTGCACCGCGTCAACAGCAAACCGAGTCCCGCTCGCCGCCGCCGCTCGACCCGAAATCCCCGCCCTTCGACACGGAGCGCCTCGATGCGCTTCTCGAGGAGAAGGGCGTCGACGTCCTTCTCGCCACCTCGAAGCACAATGTGCAGTATCTTCTTGGC
>JAFAQA010000229.1 GCA_019246665.1 Hyphomicrobiales bacterium | reverse complement strand
TTGGCGCTTGCGCCCGAGTCGAATGGGCAGCCCAATCTTTTCGAGGCTGCTCACATCGCGCAAGGCATGCGCTCGAGCCTTGGCGATATCCGAGACTTCGAGCGGGCGGAGCTGGAATTTCGGCAATTTCAGCCAGAGGTCGTTTTTCACCTTGCGGCGCAACCTCTCGTGCGCCGCTCTTATCGCGATCCGCTCGCCACCTTCAGCACCAATGTGATGGGCACCGCCCATGTACTCGAAGCGGCACGCCGCTGCGGCTCGGTCCGCGCAATCGTCTGTGTGACCACTGACAAGGTCTATGACAACAAGGAATGGGTGTGGGGCTACCGGGAGGATGATTCGCTCGGGGGCGCCGATCCCTACAGCGCGAGCAAAGCCGCCGCCGAGATCGTCGCCGGATCTTATCGCCGCGCCTTGCTTCCGCTCGACGGCAACCGCATCGCGCTTGCCACCGCGCGCGGCGGCAATGTGGTCGGCGGGGGCGACTGGTCGGAAGATCGCCTCGTTCCCGATATTGTCCGCTTCATCAATGCCGGACAGCCGATTGTCTTGCGCAATCCGAGCGCCGTCCGTCCGTGGCAGCATGTGCTCGAGCTCATCTCTGGCTATGTGACGCTCGCGCAGCGGCTTCTGCTTAGTCCGGCAGAGGCCGGCGATGCGTGGAATTTCGGCCCCGGTCGCGACAATGAAGTCGACGTCGAGCACCTGGCGCGAAGCTTCGCGAAAGCCTACGGCGACAGAAGCGCGCGGATCGAGGTCGTGCCCTCCCCTCTCAAGGAAAGCAATTTCCTCAAGCTCGACATCGCGAAGTCCATGATGCTTCTTGGGTGGCGACCTCGGCTCGACTTTGCCCGCACGATCGGGCTCACCGCGGAATGGTATCGCGGCTTCCATCGCGATGGCCTTGCAGCCAGCGGCCTCATGGCGCGACAGATCGAAAATTTTCGCGAGCTTGACGGATGAGCTTCACCAGCGCGCTCGTAACCGGAGCGAGCGGCTTCATCGGCCGTGCGCTCGTCTCGCATCTGAGGGAAAGCGGCAAGCGCCTCGTCGCGGTCGGGCGTCCGACTTCTGTCCTGCCGCCGGCCCATCGTCAGATCAAGCTCGAGGCGACGAGCGCCAGGGTGATCGCGGAGGCGCTGCACGGCGAGGCGGTCGATATTGTCTTCCATTGCGCCGCCTATGGCATTCGCCCCACAGACCGCGAACCCGCACGAATGCTGGCGACCAATATGGCGGCAACCGGCGCATGGGTCGAAGCCGCGGCCGCGCTTGGCGCGAAGGCCTTCGTCCACGTCGGGTCCTGCTCCGAATATGGGCCCATCGCGAAGCCTGAGCGCATCCGCGAAAGTCACCCCCTCGACGCGAAAGACCTTTATGGTGCCTCGAAGGCGGCGGGCGGCCGATGGGGCGCGGCTCTCGCGCGCTCGCTTCAACTGCCTTTCCAATGGGTCCGGCTGTTCGGGGTATTTGGGCCTGGAGAGGCGCCCCATCGCCTTCTGCCCTATGTATATGATCGCCTCTACCGAGGCGAGCGCGTCGACCTGACTTCCGGTCGGCAATGGCGCGATCTCCTTTATGTCGACGATGCGGCGAAAGGTTTGGCAGCCGCCGCCGTGATCGCCCTCGAAGGACGGCTCGGCCCTTTCAATCTGTGCACGGGCGAGCCTGTCACGGTGCGCGCGATGGCCGAGGAAGTCGCACGGCAAATGGGTGCGCCGCCGGAGCTCCTCGATTTCGGACGGCGGCCGCCCCGAGCCGACGAACCTATGTGGATGATCGGCGATCCCTCCTTCCTTGCGAATGCCGCTGGTTTTCGGCACTCGATCGGCTTGAGCGAAGGCGTGGCGCTCACCTTGCGGGCGCTTGAGCGTGAGCGGCGCGCCTCCAGCATGGCGGAGCGATGAGATGACCTCTCGCAAACTCATCAGCATCTGCGTTCCGGTCTACAATGAAGAGGACAATATTCGTCCGCTCTATGAGCGGGTGCGGACGGTGATGTCCCAGCTCGAGCAGCGCTATGACTATGAGGTCCTGTTCACGGATAACCGCAGCGAGGACAGGACTTTCGAACGCCTCGCCACGCTGGCGCTCGAAGACAAGCGGGTGCGCGTCATTCGCTTCTCGCGCAATTTCGGCTTCCAACGCTCCATTCTGGCGAACTACGTCAACGCGCGGGGGGCGGCGGCCGTCCAGCTCGATTGCGATCTTCAAGACCCTCCCGAGCTCATCGTCGAGTTTCTGCGCCGATGGGAGGAGGGCTATGCGGTCGTCTACGGTGTTCGTGGCAACCGCCCCGCGGAGAACCCTTTCCTCTTCGGCTTGCGGCGCTTCTTCTATCGCCTGATCGACGCTTTGAGTGAGGATACCTTGCCGCATGACGCTGGCGACTTCCGATTGATCGACCGGCGCGTGATCGAGGAGCTTCGCCATGTGCGGGATCAGCAGCCCTACTTGAGAGGGCTCATCGCGGCGATGGGATTTCGACAGATCGGCATTCCCTACAACCGAGCCAGCAGAGAGAGGGGCAGCAGCAAATTCAGCTTCTGGCGGCTTTTGGGGCTCGCGCTCGACGGCATTTTGCATCACTCGATCGTCCCGTTGCGCCTTGCCACGGCGGTTGGATTCGTGATGTGCGGCCTTGCCTTCCTTGGCGCGCTCTACTTCCTTATCGCGCGCACCTTCGGCGCCGACTGGCCGGAGGGGTGGGCGAGCCTCAGTGTGCTCGTCCTTTTCTCGATCGGCCTCAACGCCCTTCTCCTGGGCATCATCGGCGAATACATCGGCCGCATTTTCAAGAACGTGAGGCCGATGCCGCTCGTGATCATTGACGACGTGATCGATCACGGCCACGGCCTGAGCCAGACAAGCACGGACCAGACTTCGCTCCTGCCCGACATCGATTCCAAGGTGACGCGGCTCGATTCACCGCACAAAGCCTCCGGCGCATGACGCCGGGCTGAAAGCCGGAGCCTTCCATGAAAATCGTATTGCTGGCTGGCGGATTCGGCACCCGGCTGGGCGAAGAGACCGGATTGCGTCCAAAACCGATGATCGAAGTCGGCGGCCTGCCGCTACTTCTTCACATCATGAAGAATTGCAGCTGCCAAGGATTCGATGATTTCGTGATCTGCCTCGGATATATGGGCTATTACATCAAGGAGTATTTCTCGAACTACGCGCTTCATCGAAGTGACGTCACCTACGATTTCGGCTCCGGGAAGGTGGAGTTTTTCAACCGCGTTACCGAGAACTGGCGCGTCACCCTGCTCGACACCGGCGTCAACACGATGACGGGTGGGCGCCTCAAGCGCGTGCGGCCTCTTCTCGACAACGAGACCTTCATCATGACCTATGGGGATGGCGTCGCCGACATCGATTTGCGCAAGCTCACCGCCTTCCACCGCAAGCATGGGAAGGCGGCGACCGTCACCGCCGTGCAGCCACCAGGCCGCTTCGGCGTGCTCGAGCTCACAGAGGACGGCACGGTGACCGCCTTCCGGGAAAAGCCGCAGGACGAGATCGGTTGGATCAATGGCGGCTTCTTCGTGCTCGAGCCCTCTGCCTTGGATCATATCCACGGCGACGAGACGGTGTGGGAACGCGAGCCCTTGGAGCAGCTCGCGAAGCGAAATGAGCTTGTCGCCTTCCGCCACCAGGGTTTCTGGCAGCCGGTCGACACCTTGCGCGAGAAGCGCCTGCTCGAAGAGCTCTGGGCGCAGGATCGAGCGCCGTGGAAGAACTGGTCCTGAACGGACCTTGCTCGCGCCGGCAGTCTTGGCTTGTGGGTATTCTCAAAGCTTTCGCGCCGTGACGAAGTACTGCGCTCCGAGTGGGCACCAAGTGAGCGCGCTTTCGAGCGGGCGTAACCATTTCAAGGCATGCGGGAAGAAGATGCGGTAACAAATCTTCGCATCGCGGAAACCCACCGCCAGCATGCGCTTCTTGAGCGCCCTTGCCTGAATCAGCACCGCGTTCTCGTCGAAGGCGCAGGCGTCGACGACACGGCGCGTTAGCGGGTTCAAGGGATTGTGCTCGAAGATGAACAACGAGCCGCCCGGCTTTGTCACGCGATGAAGATCGCCCAGGACGCGGTGATGCTCGGTCTCCGGAATATGATGAAAGACGCAGGCCGAAAAGGCGGCATCGACGCTCGCCTCCGGCAAGGGCATCGGACCCGATTCGCTCAAGGCGATGAGCTTGGCAAGGCCTGGATAGCGGTGTTCGGCGATGTCGAGGCTCTTGCGGGACACGTCCGCACCGATGAGGGCGGCGCCTGGAAATTCCTTGCGAAGATGCGGCAGCGAACCCCCGACGCCACAGCCGAAATCGAGAAGCGTCATGGCGGTGCGAGAGGAAGCCGCCGCCAGGTGCCGGCGCATATCAGCGGGTTTGTAGGCGGCGAAAAAGATCGGGCCTTCACCGCTCGCCGTGAGAACACTCGCATGGAGTTGCTCATACTCCTCGGCAAAGCGATCGAATTCCTGTTCGAGCATTTGTCACGTTTACCGGCGCTTGGCTGCGAAAGCCAGGCGTTGCGCTGAGATTACGGCGGCGTCAGCTTATCTTTTCCT
>JAFAQA010000193.1 GCA_019246665.1 Hyphomicrobiales bacterium | reverse complement strand
CGTGACGGCAAGTTAAGATGCGCTCGGCTTCAGCTTATCGGGCTCGCCACCTCAAAAGAGCGTCGCGATTTAAG
The DNA here is from genome assembly GCA_019246665.1 of Hyphomicrobiales bacterium. Taxonomy (GTDB): domain Bacteria; phylum Pseudomonadota; class Alphaproteobacteria; order Rhizobiales; family Beijerinckiaceae; genus GAS188. The sequence goes on along the minus strand of JAFAQA010000193.1, from coordinate 6,746 downwards.
ATGAAACCGGCGCTGTCCGCGCATGTTTTTGCTTTTTTTCGCATGATCTGGCTTCGCAAAACCGGCTCGGTATGCGCATAATGCGCGGGACGAAGCGTGAGGAAGGCGATCAGCCGAAGTCTCCGGCCTCCGCTGCCTGGAGCGATTTTAGAAGATCGCGCACTGTCGGTAGGCGAGGTTCAAATCCGCCTTGCGTGCATCGGCCTTCCCGCTGGCGTCGCGCCTTCGATTCCTCGGCGCATTTGCGCGCATGGACGTCCCGATTGATTACCCGCAAATTGGGCAACCCCCAAAAGCCAAGGAGTCGAGGCCATTCGAGGTCGCGATGCTCACGCCAAACCTTGAACAGCGGCACCTTGTGGTCAACCTCCGCATTGCGCCAAAGCCTTTTGCCGCTCTCGGCGCAACGGTGCCTTTGCACGCGCTTGAGGACGGCGACCTGATCGCTCGGTGCGTTCCAGAAGCGCCAGGCCGCGACACAGGCGGCATGCCATTCGGCATTGCGGTTTTCACCCGTGCCCCAAACGTCCTCATGCCAACCGAAGCGATAGACCCTCTGACCGCAGACGCAGCAATGCCCCTTGCCGAGCAAAAATCTCTTTTCGCGATACGGAGCAGGCGGCATCCGAAAGCTCTGCGCGAGTCTGGAATCATCGGGCTCACGCGCTCCCTGCAGGGCGAGGGACCAGCGCCAGCCTTCCGGCGCCTCACTCCGCGCCGCAAGCGATCGCGCCAGGCGATCGGCGCGCAACGGGTGAGCCCGCCAATAGCCATCGATCGCGAGTCTCGGTAGAGGCGGCACAAAAGGGCGGGATAAGGCGCGCTGAAGCACCTGGGCCGGGAAGATCGCAGGAATCGCCCGATCGAGACGCTCCCGATTCCTGCGGTTTCGGACGTCGCGGAAGTTCAAGATTTCGGATGAGGCGGGCTCGACGACCATGGGGCGGCACAAAAACGGTGAGACCCGTCATCCTAGCGCCGCCTCGTAAACGCTTCGGAAATGTCGGACCGAGATCGTGGATCGACGGAAAGGCCCTGACGGTGAGCGCCGGGGGCGCTATAGACGAGAACAACCGGACACGAGCCTCTCGCCGAGTCGCCAGGACATTTCGAGTGTCATCGTCACGTCGCATAGCGCAGGAAATCTCCGCGCCGATGGCACAGGCGCTCACCGAATCGACGATCCTTGCGCCACGGCTCGAGCGGCCCGCGGAAACGCGCCGCGCGCAAGCCGTTGTGCCGAAGCGCGCCGCGTTCTGGCTCCTCGCGCCCTCGTTCTTCCTCCTCTTTCTCTTCACCTATGTGCCAATTCTCGAAGCTTTGATGCAGGCGGTGAGCCTCGAAGGCTTCGGCGGCAAGCGCATCGGCTATGGGCTTGGCAATTTTCACCGGCTGTTCGCCGACACCGCCTTCTGGACGGCGTTGTCGAATAATTTTGTTTATGGGCTCGGCACCGTCGCACCCTCGCTCGTTCTTGCAGTGGTGCTCGGCGTGGTCTTGCAAGAGGCGACACGGCTGAACGCCATGTTGCGCACCGTGATCGTCTTTCCGGTCGTCTTGCCGCTCGTCGCGGTCGCGACGCTTTTCGCCTTCGTGCTGATGCCGGGCGTCGGCCTTCTCGATTACCATCTTGCCAAGCTCGGGATCGCGGCAACGAACTGGCTCGGCAATCCCGATACCGCGCTCTATGCGATCATTGGCCTGAGCATCTGGAAGAACGCCGGCTACTACATGCTCTTCGTGCTCGCAGGGCTGCAGGCGATCGCACCCGAACTCCACGAGGCCGCCAAACTCGACGGGGCGAGTGCCGCCACGCGCTTTTTTCGCATCACCTTGCCGCTCCTGAAGCCCACGCTCGCCTTCGTCCTGGTGATCGCGATGATCAATGTCGTCACCCAGATCGATCATGTGATCGTCCTTACCGGCGGAGGACCGTCCGATTCGACCAACATCCTGTTGAACTACATCTTCCAGGCCGCGCATCAGCAAGGAGACACCGGTCGCGCAGCCGCCGCGACCGTGATCTCGGTGGCGGCGCTGCTCTCGCTCTCCGTCGCTTCCTTGAAGACACTCGAACGCGGCATGCATTACGAATCCTGACGATGCGCCTCCCCAACCTCACCTTGCCGCGTCGGCCCCTTTCCATGGTGGCCATCGCGCTTCTTTGCGGCTTCGCGCTCATCTGGTCGACACCGCTCCTGTGGATGCTCGTCGCCTCGGTGCGCCACATCCCCTATGGCTCGACAGAGGCGGCTTCGCTCGTGCCGGACTTCAAGGCGACAGGCGAGCATTTCGCCGATGCCTTCGCGCAAGGCGATTTCGCGCGCTGGTACCTCAACACTCTTATCGTCACGCTCGGCATCCTCATGGTGCAGCTCGTCACGATCACGCTTGCGGGTTATGCCTTCGCTCGCATGGAGTTTCGAGGCAAGAACCTTCTCTTCTATGCCTTCCTGCTCCAGCTCACGCTCGCCCCCCCAATCTTGATCGTGCCGAACACGCTCATGATCGTGAGGCTCGGGCTTTACGACTCCTTGCCTGGCATCATGGCGCCTTATTTTGCCTCGGCCTTTGGTGTGTTCCTGATGCGCCAGACTTTCAAGACAATTCCGCGCGACTTCGAGGAAGCCGCCATTTTGGACGGCGCCAGCTTCACACAGATGATCCGCCTCCTGCTCGTGCCCTTGGCGCGGCCAGGGCTCATCGCCTTCTCGATCGTGTCTCTCACCTCCCATTGGAACGAGTTCCTCTGGCCGCTGATGGTGACGGACAGTCCCGACAAGATGGTGCTCACTGTCGGCCTCACCTCCTTCGTGCGCTCTGCCGAGCAGGCGGCCGATTGGGGCCTCGTCGCCGCCGCGACTCTCCTGGTCGCGGGCCCCCTTCTCATCGCCTTCGCGCTGTTCCAGCGCCAGTTCGTGAATTCCTTTCTCTTCACCGGCATCAAATAAGGAGGGCTTGCATGAGGTTTGTAAGATCGATGGCGCTCGCCGTCGCAATGAGCACGATCACGGCGACCACGGCCATGGCGGCGACCCGGATCGACTTCTTCTTTCCGGTGCCGGTCGATGGCGCCCTTGCCAAGGAGATGCAAAACCTCGTCGCGCGCTTCAACCAGGAAAACCCCGATATCGAGGTGATCGCGGCCTATACCGGCACTTATGACGAAACCGACATCAAGACTCGCGCCGCGATCAAGGCGGGCAAGCCGCCGGCCGTCGCGCTCATGAGCGCGAACTTCATCACGCAATACCACATCGATGACCTCGTGGAGCCCTTCGACCCTCTGGTGCGGGCGGAAGGGAAAAGCCCTGAAGATTTGATGGGCCAATTCTGGCCGGCACTTTCCGGAAATGCGCGAACGGACGGAGTGGTTTACGGCGTGCCGTTCCAGAATTCGACGCCCCTGCTTTATTACAATGCCGAGGCCTTCAAGGAAGCAGGGCTCGATCCGGAGAAGCCTCCGGTGACCTGGGAGGATTGGGTCGAGGACGCGAAGAAGCTGACGCGCCGTGAAGGAGACAAGACGACGCGCTACGGCATCATGCTGCCCGGCACCTACGACATTCTCGGCTGGACGATCTCGGCGCTCACGCTGTCGAATGGCGGCCAGTATTACAACCCGGATTGGGGCGGCGAAATTTATTACGACACGCCCTCGACGCTGGGCGCGCTCACCTTCGTGGACGATCTCGTGCACAAGTTCAAGGTGATGCCCGAGGGCACGATTCAAACGCCCGCCATGAACAATGCTTTCTTCGGTGGCCAGGTCGCGATGATCGTCTCCTCGACCGGTTCTCTATCTTTCATCCGCCAGAACATGAAGGCGCCTTTCAAAGTCGCTTTCATTCCGAGGAATGTGCGAAACGCGGTGCCGATCGGCGGCGCGTCGCTGATCATTCCGAAGGGTAATTCTCAAGAGCGCAAGGAAGCTGCATGGAAGCTCATCAAATGGCTCACCAGCCCGCAAATCTCCGGCGGCTGGAGCCGCTTCACCGGGTATTTCGCGCCGGTGAAGGCCGCCTATGAGCTGCCCGAGATGAAGGAGTTCCTCGACAAGAATCCGGACGCGAAGGTCGCGCTCGAGCAGCTTGCTTTCGCCAAACCATGGTTTGCAACCTACAACACGGTGGCGGTGCGCAAGGCCCTCGAGGATGAGGTGCAGGCGATGCTCTCAGGGAAGAAGACGCCGGCCGAGGCCGTAAAGGCCGCGCAGGCCAATGCGAACGCGCTGCTCAAGCCTTATGCGGATGCGACCGCCCTCAACCTGCCGAAGTGAGGCGTGAGATTGATCTCGCGCTGCGCTCAGGAAGCCTTAAAGGCCGGAGAGGAGAGGCGCGCCGAGATGCCAAGCAGCGCGAGCGCGAAAAGGCTCACGACCCCCGCGAAAATTGCCACGGCCAAGAGGAGCCCCAACCGCTGGGCGCCGAAGCCGACGGCGATCACCGGGAGCGCGACGCCAAGATAGGAGACGATGTAGAAGCCCGAAGCCACTTCGGCGCGGCGGGCTTCGGGGGCGAGCCTGTTGATGAGGACCATGGCGCCCAGATAGCCAAAGCCGTGGCCCGCGCCGACGACCAGCGCTCCGGCAAGAAGCAGCACGCCGCTCTGCCACGGATTCGCCAGAGCAAGGCTCGCAAGGCCGATCGGCAAGAGCACGAGGCCGACCGTGATCGAAGCTTTATGGGTGAGACGTTGGGAGAGGAGCTGCGCGCCTGACGAGGCGAAAAGCATCAGCGAGACGAAGGCGCCGCCGATCGCCAGATTGCCGAGCCCGAGCAGGAGCTGCACATAGCCTGGCGCGAGGGTGAGAAAAAGCCCCGCCGCGGCCCAAACCGTGAAGGAGACCGCCGAGGCGAAAGCGAACTGCGTGCGGATCTCCGCGGGCACGGCCGGCAGGCGAAGCTCGAGCGCGAAGGAACGGCGCTGCGAGACCGTCTCCGGCATGAAGGCAATCGCCGCAATCGGCAGCATGAGCGCAAGATAGATGAGATAAGGAAGCCTCGTCGGCCAAGGGCCATACTGGGCGAGAACCCCGCTGAAGAGCGGGCCGAGCGCCGCGCCGCTCGAATTGGCGACGGAGACCGCGAAGGCAGCTCTTTGCCGATTGCCGCGAGACTCGAGCTCGAGCATCGCGGCCGTGCCGGCGCCCGCCACCACGCCCGTCGAGATTCCTTGCAAAGCCCGCGCCAGAAACAAGGGGGCGAGCCCTTCGGCTCCCGCGAAGATCGCGGCCCCAAGCCCACCGAGGCCGAAGCCGAGGAGGAGGACTGAGCGCCGGCCGATGCGGTCGGAGATCTGGCCGAAGGTGAGAAGCGAGGGAATCAGAAAGAGAACATAGACGGCGAAGATCAAGGTGAGCACGCCCGAGGAGAAACGCAGCTCCTGTTGGTAGACGCGGTAAAGCGGCGTCGGGATCGTGGTGCCGACGAAGAGCATGAGAAAGGCATAGCCGAGAAGCCAGAAGGAACTCGTGCGTTTCAGGACGGGGCGACGCAAGGCAGCAGCGCTCATGTGGCTCCTTCGACTGACTGCCCCTGGTGGTCCGGCCCCGACGAATAGTCCCCATTTGTCGGAAAGCCTGGCAACAACTTTATAATGTCGTGGATAGATTCTACCGACGGATTGGAAACGATCCGTCGGATCGATGCCTTAGCGCATCTTGCGTTCAATTGCGCCTGGAGATCGACCAGCATCTGGCCTTGGACGTCGGAGGAATGCCGGCCCTCGATCTGAGGCAACGCGAAACACATCGAGTTATGATAGCGGTTATGGATTGGCACAAGCTCGAAACATTCTCCTTCGGCGACAGCTCAGAAATCGCCGACGAGCTCTTGGCTCTTGTGCTCGAGGGCAAGAAGCGGGCCACCTGCTGGGCCGTCAGCGAAGGCCTGAAAGGCGCCGCACTCGCCAAATGCATGGTGGCGCTTGATGGAGCCCACCGGCCACGCGCCGTGTTGCAAACGGTCGAACTCGCGCAGCACCGGTTCGACGAGGTTGGCGAGGCGTTTGCCTTCGATGAAGGAGAAGGGGATCGCTCGCTCGCCTATTGGCGGAAGGCCCACCGGAGGTACTTCACGCGACTGAGTCTCTATCGGCCTGACATGATGCTCTGGTGCGAACGGTTCAAGTTGGTTTCGGCGATTGCGTTGGAGTAGCCGCTCGGGCGGCAAAAACGAAACCCTCTTCGCGCTCGACCTTATTATCCGGTCCGGCAAATGGTCCCCATTCGTGGAAAATGGCTGGCCACAATTTTATGGTGCGAATGGATTTTGCCGATGGATGGGAACCATTCGTTGGAATCGATCCGCCAGCGCGCCTCCCCGTCCCGCTCACGGCTCAAGTGTCGCGAGATAGGATGCGACCGCGATCATGTCGTCCATCGAGAGCTTCTCCGCGATCGGCCGCATGATGGCACTGCCGGCGCCTGCGCGCGCGCCCGATTTCATGTCGTAGAGCTGGCGTACGATGTAGCTCGGCGAGCGACCGGCGAGCGCCGGAATCGGCCCTCCGCCCTTCAGGTCGGGGGCGTGGCAGGCACCGCAAGGGGTTGGTCCATCTTCGCCCTTGCCGTCGACCAGGGCCTTGCCCCTCACCACCGAGCCCTTCGGCACGTAGGCGATGAATTGTGCATGTGAGTCGCGCAGCTCGAATTGCTGCACATTCACCGGCACCTCGACGACCCGCCGCCCTAGGGCCTCGGTGCCGCCCTGTGGATCGACCCTGAAAAAGAATCGCGCGACCTC
>JAFAQA010000159.1 GCA_019246665.1 Hyphomicrobiales bacterium | reverse complement strand
AAGAAGAGGAATTGCTCGCATTGATGCGACGCAATGTCAGTCAGAATGCCGCCCGTCTTGCGCCTCTCGTAGAACCAGGGCGGCCGCGGCAGATTCTTGAGCTTGTGCGGGCCGAGCCCGTTGGTGTTCACGACCTTGCCGATCGTGCCTGCCGCCACAAGCTCGCCCGCCTTCACGGTCGAGCGCGTCTCGAAATGCTCCGAGTAGCACACGGAATAGATGCGCTTCGTTTCGGCTTGAACTCGACGCGCCTCCGCGAGTTGCTCGAGCGAGGTCATGCCCGGCTTGTCGGTCATGTAATCCTTGCCGTGACGCATCGCCTCGATGCCGAGCGGGGCGCGCTCGCAAGGGATACCGGCGCTCACGATGAGGGCGATGCCGCGGTCCTCCAAAAGGCGCCGCCGATCATTGACGCGCAGAGCTTGCGGATAGCGCTCGCTGAAAGCTTTGGCGAGATCATCCTCCGGCGCATGGAAGCCCACGAGCTTCCCACCGGCTGCGAGCAGGCAATCGACCTGCCCGTAGATATGCGCGTGATTGATGCCGATCGCCGCGAAGCGAATTTCAGCCATGGGTTGACCTCGTCAAAGGGCTTCGCGACAAGCTGGATTGCGCGCGCGAAAGCTGTCAAGAATGCCAGCGGATGGTCAAGCTTGGCGAATCCCTTCAGGGGCGTTGATCCCATGACGAGAGCCTGATGGCGATTGAACCCCGACGCGTGGCCGGTCCCTTCGCCCGGATGCGAATGAGCGCCAGCTGGCGGAGCGATCGATCCGAGCTTTGGCGCTATATCGGATGGCGCCTCATCCAGCTTGCCATCGTGCTCATCGGCGTGAGCGTCGTCGTCTTCTTCACCATGCATGTGTTGCCCGGCGATGTGGCGATGCTCTTGCTCGGCGACCGCGGCACGGCCGAGCAATTGGCGAAGCTTCGCCTTCAGCTCGGGCTCGACCAGCCGATCATCGTGCAATATCTGCGTTTCGTCGTCGCCGCGGCACACGGGGATTTCGGCACCTCCTTGACGAGCAATCGTGCGGCCTTCGCGGATGTGAGCGGCGCATTTCCCGTGACCTTGCAGCTCACGCTCGCGGCGCTCACGCTCGCGACCTTCATCGGCGTGCCGACCGGCGTCTTCGCCTCGCTCAAGCCGGGGCGCATTTTCGACAATGTGGCGATGACCTTCACGCTTTTCGGCGTCTCGATGCCGATCTTCTGGCTCGGGCTGATGCTTCTTCTTCTCTTCGGCGCGACGCTGGATTGGCTACCGATCGGCGGGCTGTACGGTGTAGGCATAGAGCCGCCCCGCGTCACCGGAATGAGCCTCATCGATGCCGCGCTCGCCGGCAGCCCCTCCATATTCTGGGACGCGCTTCGTCACCTCATCTTGCCCGCCTGCACGCTGGCGACCGTGCCGCTCGCCTTCATCGCGCGCATCACGCGTGCCGAAATGATGGCGACGGCGACGCAAGATCATGTGCGCACCGCACGCGCCAAGGGCCTGCCGCGCGCACGGGTGATCTTGCGCCATGTGCTGCGCAACGCGCTGATCCCGATCGTCACGGTGATCGGGCTTCAGCTCGGCCTCTTGCTCTCCGGCGCCGTCTTGACCGAGACGATCTTCTCGCTTCCGGGCCTCGGGCGCCTCATGGTCGATTCCATCCTTTCGCGCGACTATCCTGTGGTCCAAGCGGGCGCGCTCTTCATCGCTTTTGTCTTCGTGCTGGTGAATCTCCTCGTCGATCTCTCCTACACGCTTCTCGATCCGCGGATACGCCGCGCGTGACGCTCGCCGCCTCCCATCCGCCATTCGCCGCCACTAAGCAGCGCTGGTATGCGCCGGTCGCGCGCGTGCTCCGCCGCCATGAGGCGAAGCTCGGCCTCGCCATCGTGCTCGGGTTCCTCTTTCTCACCGTGGCCGCGCCGCTCCTCGCCCCTTACGACCCTTACGATCAGGAGCTGTCGAGCGCCTTGTCGCCCCCCTCCGCACACCATCTTTTCGGCGCCGATCAATATGGGCGCGACGTGTTCAGCCGCGTGCTTTACGGCTCGCGTACCGCCCTCCTTGCAATCGTCGTCGCAGACGGCCTCGCGCTCGTCCTCGGCAGCGCGCTCGGCCTCGTCGGAGGATTCCTGGGCGGGGCGGTCGACGCCCTCGTCATGCGAATGGTCGATGTGCTCCTGGCCTTCCCCTACCTCCTCCTCGCGCTCATCATCGTGGCGGCGCTCGGTCCGAGCCTGACCAATTCGATGATCGCGATCGGCATCGTCTACACGCCGCAATATGCGCGCCTCATCCGCGGTCAGGTGCTCGCGGTACGCGCCTTGGATTACGTGCGCGCCGCCCGAGCCATCGGCACGGCGCCTTGGCGCATCATGCTTCGCCACGTCCTGCCGAACAGCTTCGGCCCGGTGATCGTGATGGCGACGCTTCAGGCCGGCTCCGTGGTGGTCGAGACGGCGGGGCTCTCCTTTCTCGGCCTCGGCGCACAACCGCCCTCGCCCGATTGGGGCGCTCTCCTCGCCGACGGACATAACTATTTCCTCACCGCGTGGTGGATCGCGACCTTTCCCGGCCTGGCGATCTTCGGCGTCGTGCTCGGCTTCAACCTCATCGGCGATGCCTTGCGCGATCAGTTCGATCCGAGGCGGCGGACATGACGCAAGCCTTGCTCGAGGTCGAGAATCTCAAGGTGACGTTCCCGACGGAAGAAGGGCCGATCACCGCGGTCGACGATCTTTCCTTCAGGGTCGGGAGCGGCGAGACGTTGGTGATCGTCGGCGAATCCGGCTCCGGCAAGTCCGTCACCAGTCTCGCCGTCATGGGGCTGATCGCGCCGCCGGGCCGCGTCGCGGCCAAGGCCATCCGCCTCGCCGACGAGGATGGCGGCGCGCGTGATTTGTCGCGGCTTTCAGAGGCCGAGATGCGGCGCGTCCGGGGCGCCGAGATCGCCATGATCTTCCAGGAGCCGATGACGAGCCTCAACCCGGTCTACACCATCGGCGAGCAGATCATCGAGGCGATCCGCTTCCACGAGGCGATGAGCCGGCGCGCGGCGCGCGCGCGGGCCGAGGAGATGCTCAAGCTTCTCGGCATTCCGGAGCCACGCCGGCGGCTCGACGCCTATCCGCATCAGCTCTCCGGCGGCATGCGCCAGCGCGCCATGATCGGCATGGCGCTCTCCTGCCGCCCCTCCTTGTTGATCGCCGACGAGCCGACAACCGCGCTCGATGTGACCGTGCAGGCGCAAATCCTCGAATTGATCCGCGGCCTGCAGAAAGATTTCGGCATGGCTGTGATCTTCATCACGCATAATCTCGGCGTCGCGGCGGAGATCGCCGATCGCATCATGGTGATGTATGCGGGCCAGGCGGTCGAGACCGGCTCGGCGCGGGCGATCTTTCGCGGCACGCGCCTGCCCTACACCATCGGCCTCATGCGCTCGGTCCCGCGTCTCGGGCTCGACCGCGACAGCGGACCCTTGCCGGCCATTCCCGGCAATGTGCCCGATCTTCGGCGCTTGCCGAACGGCTGCCGCTTCCATCCGCGCTGCGCCTGGTTCGAGCCTGGGCTTTGCGACGCCGAGCTCCCACCCCTCGAAGCTTGTGGAGACGGCCACCTCGTCCGCTGTCTGCGTTGGCGGAAGGTGCACGCATGAGCGCCCTGGTCGAGGTCAAGGGGCTCACGCAACATTTCAGCGCGCGCGGCGGCACAGTGCGCGCCGTCGAGGACGTTTCATTCGACATCAGGGAGGGCGAGGTGCTTGGCCTCGTCGGCGAATCGGGCTCAGGGAAAACGACAATCGGCCAGGCAATCCTTCGCCTTGTCGATCCGACCACCGGACGCATCTTCTTTCGGGGCGAGGATATCACGGACCTCCCGGACAAGGCGCTGAAGCCCTTCCGGCGTCAGGCACAGCCGATCTTCCAGGACCCGTTCGGCTCGCTGAACCCGCGCATGACCGTCGAGGCGATCATCGCGGAGCCCCTCGTCGTGCACGGCATCGGCAAGAGCCGAGAGCAGCGTCGCCAGCGCGTCAGTGCGCTTCTCGAGCAGGTCGGCTTGCCCCGCGACAGCCTCAAGCGCTATCCTCATCAATTCTCTGGCGGTCAACGCCAGCGCATCTCGATCGCGCGTTCGCTTGCCGCAGAGCCCGCGCTCATCATCGCCGACGAGCCCGTCTCGGCGCTCGACGTGTCGATCCAGGCGCAGATCATTAATCTTTTGCGCGAGCTTCAACTGCGGCTCAAGCTCGCCATGCTCTTCATCGCGCATGATCTCGCAGT
>JAFAQA010000146.1 GCA_019246665.1 Hyphomicrobiales bacterium | reverse complement strand
GCCAAGCCCCTCTTTCAGCGCATCGGCATCGGGGCGCGAACGAAGCTGGAGGACGCCCGCGAGCCCCGCGCCTTCGATGTCGAGGCGCCGGTTGCGCGCCCCCGTCGCCAGGATGAGGTGGTCATAAACCAGCGCCTTGCCCGAGGCGAGAAGCACCCGGCGGGGCGCCCTCTCGAGATGCTCAACGCGTTCGCCGCGTCTGAGCGCGACGCGATGCTGGTCGAAGAAGGGCTCGGGACGTAGGCGCAGATTGTCGAGACCCGCATCGCCCTTGAGATACGCCTTGGACAATGGAGGCCTTTGATACGGAAGGTCGGTCTCATCGCCGACGAGCGTTACGTTCCCCGCAAAGCCCTCTTCGCGAAGCGACATCGCGACCTGCAGCCCTGCCTGCCCGGCGCCGACGATCACGACGTGTTGCACGCCCGTTTCGCTGGAGCCCGACCGCGAGGGCACTTCACCGTTCCCGATCATTATAACCTTCCGGATCGCGCCCACGGCGCCTTTGCCTCACTCGGTGCCTCGCCTTGCCTCACCGATCTGGCCATTCGTAAGCATCTCCGAACCTCCCAAAACAAAGGTTGGGCTACAGATGCGGACCAATACTGTAAAAGAGCCCCGGACGCGACCCATCTGATCGACGCGATAGCGGCTCTTCCCTCTCCCGCTCTTTGCGTCGCCAACGGTGAAAGAAGGCGGGCGTGCGGGCCGTTCTTCCTTCTCCCCAATTGCGAAGCAATTGTACGGGAGAGGGTGCCCTCACGAAAGTGAGGGCGGGTGAGGGGCGGGCGGGATCACGCCTGCCTAATAATAAACAACTTCACAATGTTGTGCGCCGACGGACTATATCCCGGACGAGATGCAAACCTCTCTCCGCTCATGCCCGCGAAAGCGGGCACCCAGTCTTCTTGGCGTCGTGCCAAAGGCTAGTACCTGCAATTGCAATGAGGTGACTCGGGTGTTTTTCGCGTCATGGCCGGCCTCGGATTTATTCCGAGGATCAGGCCCGGCCATCCACGCCTTTCTGGAGGAAGGGAAGAAGGGAAGTAGAGTAGCGTGGCTGGGCCGCACCAAGTGCGGCCATGACTCTTGATCAGCGTATCACCCACCAACCATTCCAAGTACTAGCCGGCCGTATCGACCGTCTCGGGCTTTTCCAGGAAATGCTCGAGCCAGTGGATGTCGTAATCCCCGTTCTGGATATCGCTATTGCGAACGAGCGCCCTGAACAGCGGCAAAGTGGTGTCGATCCCCGCCACCACGAACTCATCGAGCGCGCGGCGAAGGCGCATCAGGCATTCGTTGCGCGTGCGCCCGTGCACGATGAGCTTACCGATGAGGGAGTCGTAATTCGGGGGAATGAAATAGCCTTGATAAACGGCCGAATCGACGCGAACCCCGAGGCCCCCTGGCGGATGATAATAGTCGATGCGCCCGGGTGAGGGGCGGAAGGTCACAGGGTTTTCGGCATTGACGCGGCATTCGATGGCATGGCCGACGAGCCGCACCTCTTCCTGCCGCACCGGCAAATCGCCGCCTGCCGCAATGCGAATCTGCTCGTTGACGAGGTCGATGCCGGTGATCATCTCGGTCACCGGATGCTCGACCTGAATTCGGGTGTTCATCTCGATGAAGTAGAAGGAGCCGTTCTCGTAGAGAAACTCGACGGTTCCGGCGCCGAGATATTGAAGCTCGCACATGGCGCGGCGCACGGTCTCAAGGATTTGCGCGCGCTGCTCTTCGTTAAGGGCCGGCGAAGGCCCCTCCTCCCAGACCTTCTGATGCCGCCGCTGCAAGGAGCAGTCGCGCTCGCCGAGGCAGATGGCGCCGCCGCATCCGTCGCCCAGCACTTGGATCTCGATATGGCGGGGCTTGTCGAGGAATTTCTCGAGATAGACCGCATCATCGCCGAAGGCCGCCTTGGCCTCTCGCTTCGCCGTCTGCACGGCGTCGATCAGCTCGTCCTCGCTCCGCGCGACTTTCATGCCGCGCCCCCCGCCGCCCGCCGCCGCCTTGATCAGCACCGGATAGCCGATCCTCGTGGCGAGGCGCTTTGCCTCCTCCTCGTCGGTGATGCCTCCGTCAGAGCCGGGCACCACGGGGATGCCGAGCCTTTTGGCGGTGCGTTTCGCCTCGATCTTGTCTCCCATCAGGCGGATGTGATCGGCCTTGGGGCCGATGAAGCCGATGTCGTGTTCGGCGAGAATATCGGCGAAACGCGCGTTCTCGGAAAGGAAGCCGTAGCCCGGATGCACTGCATCCGCTCCCGTGATCTCGCAAGCGGCGAGAAGCGAGGGAATGTTGAGATAGCTGTCGCGCGCCGGCGGCGGGCCGATGCAGACGCTCTCATCGGCAAGCCGCACATGCATGGCATCGGCATCCGCGGTCGAGTGAACCGCGACCGTGGCGATGCCGAGTTCCTTGCAGGCACGCAGCACCCGAAGTGCGATCTCGCCACGATTGGCGATGAGGATCTTGTCGAACATTCTCAGGCCGGGACTCGAAGGCCGGGCACGCGAATCATTCGATCACCATGAGCGGCTCGCCGAATTCCACCGGCTGACCATCCTCGACGAGGATCTCGCTGACCGTCCCGGAGCGCGGCGCCGTGATCTCATTGAAGGTTTTCATCGCTTCGATGAGAAGAATGCGTTCGCCTTCCTTCACGGAAGAGCCGAGCTCGACGAAAGGCCGCGCTTCAGGAGCGGGGCGCCGATAGGCCGTGCCGACCATGGGCGAGGTGACGGTGTTCTGCCTGCGCTGAGCCTCGTTCGACGCCGTGGATGGCGAAGCTGGCGAGGCGGAAGCGTCCGTCGCCGACGTGACCATCGGCCCAGGAGCGGCCGGAGGCATGGCGGTGACCGGAAAGGTCAAGTTGCGCACGACGCGCACCCGCAAATCGCCCTTCTGGACCTCGATTTCGGTGAGGTCGGTCTCGGCGAGCAGATTTGCGAGCTGTCGGACGTTTTCGGTGTCGAAGGGGTTTGGCTTGCGCATGCTCTCTCAAATTCTCCGCGACCGAATCGTGCCGAAGGCGCATCCTTTGGGTGGTCGGGGTGAGCTCATCGGCGTTCTCTGTCTTGCCTCATCACCGTATCCGAAAGGTGAATGCGAGCCTTGGAGCGACGGAGCTCTCGCGCCCACGAGGTCGTTTTGTACGTCACGCCGACCATTCGCAAGTTCGATGCGGCCGGCACCTTGGGGTCCGGGATTGCTTCCGGAAAAACCGGGACAGCACTTATCATCCGGGGTGAAGGCTCTCATTTGCGGCGGGCAGCACGCCGACGCGCCGCCATCTAGCGTCCTGCTTCTGCAAGGGGAAGGGCCGCGCGGTTCAACAAACCGTCCGGCCGCACTGGCGAACCGCGCCGATTTGCGCCTTCATCTCCTCATCGTCCTGCGCGCCGAAGACCACCTCGTCGCCAAGCACGAAGGCGGGCGTGCCGCGAAGATTGAGGATCTGGCTCAAGCGGTCGGAATCGATGAGCGCGGCCTTGACGACATCGCTTTCGGCATCCTTGTCGAGGCGCGCCATGTCGAGCCCCGCTTCCTTGGCGACCTGTAGCGCCTGGGGCTTCGCCACGATGCGCGACGCCGAAAACAGCTTCTTGTGGAAATCCCAGAACTTGTCCGGGGGAAGCTGGTTCTTCGCGGCGAGCGCGATCTTGGCGACCTCGATCGATTCGGGCGGATGCACGATGGGCAGGTCGCGCAGCACGATCCTGAGCTTGGGATCGGATTTGAGGAGCGCGTCGAGCGTCGTCATCGCCTTGCGGCAATAGGGGCAGTTGTAGTCGAAGAACTCGACCAGGGTCACGTCCCCCTTCGGATTGCCGACGACGGTGCCGGCGCTCACATCGTAGATCGCCTTCGCCTCCGTCTTGAGCGCCGTCTTGACGGCGGCGTTCTCGGCGTCCTTCTGGCGCTTGTCGAGCTC
>JAFAQA010000144.1 GCA_019246665.1 Hyphomicrobiales bacterium | reverse complement strand
CACCTAGCAAGGGGGTGCGAAGCCGTAAAGCTGAACGCTAATTATGCGCAAACTTTTTCAAGCGTGACGTGCGAGGGAAGGGGAGCCCAGGAAGCGCCGCAGGAAGATGGGATCCCCTTCCCCTCGCTCACCTTCGGATCGCTCGGCCGGGATGAGACCGCGCCTTCCGCTCGTGCTCCTGTAGCGCTCCGCCGTGATGACTACGCATGTTGCGCCCTACTCGCCGGTGCCTCAGCGCCGCGGCCGCTGCCTGTTCTTGCCAAACCCGGTAAAAGAAGCTGTGTTTTTCTTGTTGGAGGCCTTCTTGCTCGACTGGTTCTGGCTCGCGCTCGTGGTGAAATTGGCGGCGAGCGCGGGCATCGTCGTCACGGCCTCGTTCCTCGTGGAGCGCTCAGCGCCGTTTCTTGGGGCGATGATAGCCACTTTGCCGATCTCGGCGGGGCCGGCCTATGTTTTTCTCGCGCTCGATCACGGGCCCAGCTTCATTGGCGAGAGCAGTCTTGCGAGTCTATCGGTCAATGCGGCTACGATCCTGTTCCTGACGCTTTATGCGCGGATCGCGCCTCGTCATGGCGTGGTGTTCAGTCTTTGCGCCTGTTACGCGCTATGGATTGCCTGCACGTTCGCGATCACGCAATCGAGCCCGCCGCTTCCGACCGTCCTCATTCTGAACCTCGCCGCCTTCACGCTTGGTTTCATCGCTCTTCGGCATGCCACACGCGAGAGCGCGGCAGCGCGCAAGCCGAAACCGCGCTGGTGGGACGTGCCGGCTCGCGCGCTCGCCGTCATGGTGATCGTGATCACGGTGCTGGTCGTCGGGGAGGTGCTGGGGCCTCGCGCCGCCGGCATCGCGGCACTGATGCCCGTGGTGCTAACGAGCCTTGCCATCATTCTTCATCCGCGCATCGGCGGCGCGGCGACCTCCGTGGTCTTCGCGCATTCGCTGCCCGGCATGGTCGGGTTTGCGCTTGCGCTACTCGTGCTCCATCTCAGCGTGGTTCCGCTCGGCTCCGCGGCAGCGCTCACGCTTGCGCTCGTGACTTGCCTTGTGTGGAACGGAATGCTCATCCTCGAACGCCGCTGGAAAATGCGCTAGACGGTCCCAATGTTTGTTCTCTGCCTCTTCATCCCCTCGCATGAGCTTTCGACCATGCGCCTCCACCCGGGATCACTCCCATGAGACGGCACCACCACGATCTTCGGCGCGCGCCTTCCCATGGCGGTTCGAAGCTTCGCGCGAGCGCGCCTGTCGCCGCTCCAGGCTTTTCCGGCAGCCGCTCGGAGAAGAATGCGAGGGCAGCTCGAGATGAAAGGGCGAACGTCCCAACCTCACCCCAGGCGGGTGAGCCCGCGCGCAAGCTCGGCGTACAAAATTTAGTGGTGAGCCGAGATGAATCAGGGATGCGGGTCGACCGCTTTCTCGAGGCGCGCCACCCGGGATTGTCCTTCAGCCATATTCAGCGCTTCGTTCGCAAAGGCGAGCTCAGGGTCGACGGCCGACGTGTCGAGACCAAGGACCGGCTCGTGGCCGGGCAGAAGGTGCGCGTGCCGCCTTTGTCGATGAGCGCGCCGAGGAAGCCGGGCGGAGCTTCGAGCGAGGTCGAGAAGACGCGGGAGTTCCTGAAATCCATCACGCTTTACGAGGACGACGACGTGCTCGTTCTCGACAAGCCGATGGGGCTTGCGGTGCAAGGCGGCTCCGGCACGCTGCGTCATCTGGACGGGATGCTCGAGACACTACGCGGCCGCGATGGGGAGCGAGCGCGCCTCGTGCATCGTCTCGACAAGGATACATCCGGCTGCCTTCTCGTGGCGAAGACGCGTTTCGCGGCCGCGGCGCTGGCGAAGACTTTCCGTTCGCGTTCGGCGCGCAAAATCTATTGGGCGCTGGTCGCCGGCGTGCCTCGGGTGAGGCATGGGAGGATCTCGACCTTCCTGTCCAAGGAAGAGGTGAGCGAACGCGACACGCGCATGCGCATTGCAGCACATGGCGATGACGGCGCGATGCACGCGGTCACCTACTACGCGGTCGTGGAAACGGCGGCGCAAAAGCTCGCCTGGCTGTCGATGAAGCCGGTCACAGGCCGCACGCATCAATTGCGCGCGCATGCGGCACATATGGGCCATCCGATCGTCGGGGATCCCAAATATTTCGATATCGAGAACTGGGAGTTCCCGCGCGGCCTGCAGAACAGGCTCCATCTCCTCGCCCGTCGCATCGTGGTGCCGCACCCCCGTGGGTCTAAGGACATCGATGTCTCCGCGCCTTTGCCGCCGCATATGCAGCAGAGCTTCAATCTCCTCGGCTTCGACATCGCTCGCTATGATCCCATCGTCGAGGCGCCGGAGGAATGATGAGCAAGGACGCCACCAGCGAGCGCCCCGATTTTCTCGAGAGCCTGCTCGGACCGGCGGAAAGCGCGCTCGATCCTGGCGAGGCGGCGCGGCGCGGCGCGAAGCGAATGTTGCCGAAGCGTTTTTGGCGCGAGGTTAGCGTCGTTCCTCACCTCGATCGCTTTGCGCTAGCGCTCGACGGCAAGCTTGCACGCACGCCGTCGCGGCACCTGCTCGCTGTGCCGAATCTCACGCTCGCCGAGGCCTTGGCCCAGGAATGGCGTGCGATCGAGCTCACCATCGATCCGGCCAAGATGCCGCTCACGCGCCTCGTCTATGCGGCGCTCGATGCGGTCGCGTCCGCGCCTTTGCCGGTCGCGCAAGAGATCGTCAAATACGCCGCAAGCGATCTCATCTGCTATCGCGAGGCGGAGAACCAGCGCCTCGCGGCTCGCCAGGGGACGCATTGGGATCCTCCGCTCGCCTATATGCGCGAGGCCTTCGGCGCGCGCTTCAGATTGGCGCAAGGCGTCATGTTCATCGAGCAGGAGAAAGCTGCGATCGAAGCCGTCCGTCGCGCCGTGTCGCATGTGCCCGCCCCCTTCGGCCTCGCAGCGCTCCACGTCATCACGACACTCACCGGCTCCGCCATCCTCGCGCTTGCGCTCGCCCGCGGCGCCCTCTCGCCTGATGAGGTCTGGGCGGCGGCGCATGTTGACGAGGATTTCCAGATCGATGCCTGGGGCCAGGATGCGGAGGCCGTCGAACGCCGCGGCGCGCGCCGTGCCGAATTCGATGCGGCGGCGCTCGTGCTTGCGACGGAGCGTCCCAACCAGGTTAGATCAGGCCAGCTGTGATCAAGTCCGGTTTGACTAAGCCGCGCTTGTGAGTTAGCGCCGCGCCTCCTCGAAGCCTGTTCCCGGCGCCGGAGCAATAGCTGACTCGGCATCGGGGAATCAGCGAGCCTCTGATGAATATCTTCAACGAGTTCGAGCGAAGAATTGCGGCTGCCCTTTCGGGGATGGCGGCCGACGGCGAATTGCCGCAAGGCCTCGATTTTTCGCGTGTCGTTTGCGAGCCACCGCGCGACCGCAGTCATGGCGATATCTCCACCAACGCCGCGATGGTCCTCGCCAAGGAGGCGAAGATGCCTCCTCGCGCGCTCGCAGAGAGAATTGCTCCGCGCTTGCATTCGAAAAGTGTCGCCAAGGTCGAGGTCGCGGGACCGGGCTTCATCAATCTCACGCTCGAACCGATTGTCTTCGAGGAAGTGTTGCGGACGAGCCTCGCCGAGGGTCCCCGCTTCGGCGCATCGACGATCGGCGCCGGCGTAAAGGTCAATGTCGAATTTGTCTCGGCCAATCCGACTGGGCCCATGCATGTAGGCCATGGGCGCGGTGCCGTCGTCGGAGACGCGATCGCGAGCCTTCTCGATTTCGCGGGATACGCGGTCACCCGCGAATACTACATCAATGATGCGGGCGCGCAGGTCGACGCGCTGGCCCGCTCGGTGCACTTTCGTTACCGCGAGGCCCTGGGCGAGGCGATCGGGGAAATTCCGGCAGGGCTCTACCCGGGAGATTATCTGAAGCCGATCGGCGAAAAGCTCGCGCAAATGCATGGAACGCATTTCGCGAAGGCTCCCGAAACGCAGTGGCTTCCCGTATTTCGGGAGGCCGCGATCGACGCGATGATGGAGCTGATCCGCGCGGACCTTGGGGCGCTCGGCATCCGGCATGACGTCTTCTTCTCCGAGCGAAGCCTCTCAGCCGAGGGAAAGGTCGAGGCCGTGATCGCCGATCTCAAGGCGCGCGGCCTCGTTTACCACGGCCGCCTGCCGCCTCCGAAAGGGCAGGTCGACCCGGATTGGGAGGACCGCGAGCAGACGCTCTTTCGCTCGACGGCTTTCGGCGACGATGTCGACCGACCGCTGCGGAAATCCGACGGTAGCCTCACCTATTTCGCGTCCGATATCGCCTACCACGCGACGAAATTCGAGCGCGGCTTCAAGCAGATGATCGACGTGCTCGGCGCCGATCACGGGGGCTATGTGAAACGCATGCAAGCGGCCGTGCGTGCGGTGAGCGCTGGCGCCGCCACGCTCGACGCGCGGCTTTGCCAGCTCGTGCGGCTGTTCCGGCATGGCGAGCCTGTGAAGATGTCGAAGCGCGCCGGCGACTTCGTCACCTTGCGGGAGGTGGTGGACGAGGTCGGCGCCGATGCGGTGCGGTTCATGATGCTGATGCGCAAGAACGACGCGCCGCTTGATTTCGATCTCGCCAAGGTGATCGAGCAGTCGAAGGACAACCCGGTCTTTTATGTTCAATATGCTCATGCTCGCTGCGAGAGCGTTCGGCGCCAGGCGAGGGAGGTGTCGACAGAGCTCGATCTTGGGTCGGCGGCTCTCGTTCAGGCCGATCTCGGGCTCCTTACCGACCCCTCCGAGCGCTCCATTCTTAAGCTGATTGCGCACTATCCGCGCGTCGTGGAACAGGCCGCGCAGGCTCGCGAGCCGCACCGCACCACCTTCTACCTCTATGAACTGGCGAGCGAATTTCACGCCCTTTGGAACAAGGGAAAGGATCTCCCAGACTTACGCTTTGTTAATCAAAATTCGACAAGTTTAACTGCGGCGCGCCTCGCTTTGGTGACCGGCGTCCGCAACGTGCTTGCTTCAGGCTTGACCCTCATTGGGGTATCCGCGCCTGAGGAAATGCGATAAGTTTCAGGAAATGCGTTGAGTTGAAACGTCTTGCAATCGGCACTTGCGGATCAACTTAACGCCACATTCACGGTGCTTTCGAATACACGAAATCTTGAAGCCGCGAAGGTGGGGGTAGTGTGAGGGCCGAAATGACCTTGTCGAAAACCTCGGTTCAGCCTCTCGATCTCGATGATCTCGAACGCCAGCTGCGCGAAGTTGCCGTGTCTTCACTCCCCAAGGGGAGCGAAGACCCGCTCGCCGAGCTTGCAAGGATAGTTGGACGGGACAATGCGCCGCGTGCCGTGCCCGGCCAGGCGCAATCTTCCGGCGCTTTTCGCCTGGGCGTTCAGCCCAATTCGGGGCGGAGCGCGAGAGCTGAGCACCTCGGTGACGAGGACGAGACGTACGATCTCGAGGCCTCGATCCAGGCGGCCCTGCGGGAAGATCCAGCTTATGATTCCGCCGACGAGCACGTCGAGGAAGCTCTAGAGGACGAAGAGCCTGAGATTGAGGACGCGCTCGCGACGGAGGATGAGGCCCATTCGGGCAGCGAGGAATGGGACGAGGACAGTTACGCGGACGAGCCCGCCTATGCGGGAGAGGCAGGTCGGTTCGACGATGTCGAGGACGTCCCCGCCATACCGGAGGATGAAGCCTCGGATCTCCCGGCGCGCCGCCGCCTCGTTTCGCCCCGCGCACTCGCCTTGGCTTTGCCGCTGCTGCTGATCGGGGTCGGCGTCGGAGCAGCGGTGGTGATGCGCAGCGGTCCGATGAGCCGGAGCAGCGGCGAGGCTCCGATGATCAAGGCTGACGACACCCCGGTAAAGGTGCTCCCCGCCAAGGCCGCGGGCGATCAGCAGACCCCTTCCGAGACCGCGCTCGGCGCCGCCGATCCTTCGGGCAAGCCGAGCCAGGTCGTATTGGCGGACGCGGAGCAGCCGGTCGATGTGGTTGCCGCGGCGAAGTCCGCTCCGCCGCGTGACCTCGGGGTTTCTCAGCCACCCGCCGGCTCCGGCATCGTCATCCTTTCCGGATCGGGGGCAGGAAATGCGTCAGGATCGGCTTCCGCGCCGGCCGACAGCTCCGCCGGTTCAGCGAGTGCGCCCGCCACCCAGCCGTTGCCGACGGCCGCGGCCAATGTGCCGCTCCCCGAGCCTCCGCAACCCGCCGCTCAGGCATCGATTTTCGGAACGCCGCATCGGGTTTCGACCGTGTCGGTGAAGCCTGATGGGACGGGTGTGTCAAACAGCAAGGCCAAGCTCGATATCAGGGCCAATGAGACGAAAACCGATGTCAAGGCCGAGGCCACGCCGGCCAGCGTAAAGGCGCCGCTCACCATGGCCTCCGCGGAGACGACTCCTTTGCCGAGCTTGGCTTCGGTGGTGCCGAGCGCCACGCCGGCTGCCAAGAAGCCCGCAGACACGACACGCGCCAAGCCATCCGCCGTGACGACCGCGGATGACCAGCAGGTCGCTGATCAGAGCTCATCTCAGCAGAGCGTGAAACCGGCAAAGCCGGTGGCCAAGACCGCCAAGGCCAAGCCTGTGGAAACCGCTTCTGCCGCGCAGGATGGAGGCGCGGGGGCTCCCTTATCGATCACGCCGCCAGGCAATCGGGGCCACGCCGCGCCCGCGAAAACGGTGGTCGCAAACGCCGAGCCCGCCAAAACCGAGCCGGCGGCCAATACAAGCGGCGCGGCGGCGACGGCGTCGACGAGCGGCTCCTTCGCGGTCCAGCTTGCCTCCAGCACCTCGGAAAGCGACGCGCGCGCCACCTTGTCGCGTCTGCAAAAGCAGTTCCCGAACGAGCTCGGAGGAGGCGCGATTCATCGCGCCGATCTCGGCAGCAAGGGGGTCTTCTACCGCGTGCGGGTGGGCCCCTTGTCGCGCGAAGCCGCCGACAAGATCTGCACGCAGCTAAAGGCCGGCGGAGCCGAGTGCATTCTGACACGCGGCTGAGCCGAGAAGATCCACTGCACTCTATCCCCGTGATCTGAATCTTCGGGACAGGTTTGTGTCTGGACCTCCCGCAAACCTGTCCGCTGCGGGCCGGAACCTTCCGTCCTTTTCATCAGGCGCACGACGATGGCCGTTCAAGCCCTGATCCTCGGCTGCGCCGGCACGACTCTCAGCCCCGAGGAGCGCGCCTTCTTCAAGGACGTGCAGCCCTGGGGATTGATCCTCTTCAAGCGAAATGTCGCCGACCCTTCGCAAGTTCTGCGCCTCACCCAGGAATATCGCGAAATCGCAGGACGCAAAGATGCGCCAGTGCTTATCGACCAAGAGGGCGGGCGCGTGCAGCGGCTCGGGCCACCTCACTGGCCGGCCTATCCTTCGGCCGCGAGCTTCGCCGCGGTCAGCGATCCCATGCTGCGCCGAGCAGCGATCCGGCTCGGCGCGCGCCTCATCGCCCATGAGCTCAGAGCACTTGGCATTACGGTCGATTGCCTGCCCGTCCTCGATGTCCCCGTGCCGGATGCAAATGCGGTGATCTCGGATCGCGCCTACGGAAAAAAGCCTGAGGATGTCGCGATGGGCGGGAGAGCGGCGGCGGAAGGGCTGCTCGCAGGCGGCGTGCTGCCCGTGATCAAGCATATTCCCGGCCATGGCCGCGCCACTGCAGACAGCCACCACGCCTTGCCACGGGTCGACGCGTCGCGCGAAACGCTGGCGGCGCATGATTTCGCCCCGTTCCGCATCCTGTCCGACATGCCGCTCGCCATGACGGCGCATGTCGTCTTCTCAGCCATCGACGAGCGCCATCCCGCGACCTTGTCACGGCGCGTGTTCAAGGAAGTCATTCGCGGTGAAATTGGCTATGACGGGCTGGTGATGACCGATGATCTGTCGATGAACGCTCTTTCTGGCTCATTCGCCGAAAGGGCACGGCGCGCCTACGCCGCCGGATGCGACATCGTTTTGCACTGCAACGGGCAGGCGGAGGAGATGAAAGCGGTCGCCTCCGCCGCAAAGCCCCTTAGCGGAAAATCCAAGCAACGGGCCGAAAACGCGCTCGCGCGCATTTGCCATGCGCCCGAACCCTTCGATTCTGTGGATGAACGGGCGCGTTTCGACGCCCTCCTTGCGGGAACACGCTGACAGGTCCAGATTCGGCATGTGATTCGCGTGCGCGGGTGGGTGGATGAGCGAAGATCTTTTTGATGAGGACGTTGCCGATCTCGAACGCGGCGAGAGCGACCCTGCCTTCGTGGTCGATCTCGGCGGCTTCGAAGGGCCGCTCGATCTTTTGCTGGAGCTCGCACGCCGTCAAACCGTAGATCTTGCCGGAATCTCGATTCTCAAGCTCGCCGAGCAATATCTCGCCTTCATCGAAGGCGCCCGGCGCATCAGGCTCGAGCTTGCGGCCGACTATCTCGTGATGGCGGCATGGCTCGCTTATCTCAAATCGCGGCTGTTGCTGCCCGCTGAACCGAAGGCAGACGAGCCCGCAGCCGCCGATTTGGCCGCAGCGCTTGCGCTGCGACTTCGCCGTCTCGAGGCAATGCGCCACGCGGCAAAGCAGCTCACTGAAGGGGCTCTCCTCGGGCGCGACGTGTTCTCGCGCGGCGATCCCGAGCCCCTGGCACCGCCGCCAGAGCGGCCTTACGCCGACAATCTCTACGAGCTCCTGCGGGCCTACGCGACACGACGCGAACGTCAGTCCTTGGCTCGAGTCACCGTCACCAAACGTTTCGTCTGGACGCTCGCGGAGGCGAGGGAGGCGCTCATCACGATGCTCGGCGAGATCCAGGATTGGGGTGTGCTTGACGCCTTCCTTGAGCGCTACGTCACCCAACCTCGCATGCGCCCGACCGTTCGAGCGTCGGCGCTGGCGGCGGCGCTCGAAATGGCGCGCGACGGAAGTCTTGCTTTGCATCAAGACAGGGCATTCGGGCCGATTCACGTGCGTCGCGGTATGGTCGCGGGCGCAGTCGCGGCCGCACAACCGGGAGTATCCGCATGAATGAGATCATCCGCCTCGCGCGCCATGTCGAGGCCCCGTTCGAGGTGGCACCGGGCGTCGAGGAAGCCGTGCGCATCGCTGAGGCCTTGATTTTCGCCGCAAGTGCGCCGCTTGCGCTCCCTGAGATCGCAGCCAAACTTCCTGCCGATTGCGATGCCATGGTCGTCCTCGAGGAGTTGCGCAGGCTCTATGAGAAGCGCGGCGTGAACCTGGTGCAGCGAGCGGGCGGGTTCGCGTTCCGCACCGCGTCCGATCTTGCCTATCTCCTCGCCAAGGAGGACGCCGCCCCGCGTCGGCTTTCACGCGCCGGGCTCGAGACGCTGGCAATCGTCGCTTACCATCAGCCGGTGACGCGTGCCGAGATCGAGGATATTCGCGGCGTTGCGGTGGCCAAAGGCACGCTTGATACGCTGCTGGAGGCCGGGTTCGTGCGCATGCGCGGCCGACGCAAAACACCTGGCCGGCCGATCACCTATGGAACGACCCCGGCCTTTCTCGATCATTTCGGCCTTGATCAGCTTTCCGATTTGCCCGGCCTCGACGAATTGAAGGGTGCGGGCTTGATCGAGGGTCGTGTCGCGAAAGGCTTCGTCATTCCAGCCCCACGTGATGACGATGCGCTTCGTGAGGATGAAGACCCGCTCGAGGAGGCCGAAGCCGCCGAGCTCGTGCCGCTATCCGATAGCTGACGAGCTCGTCTCGTTTTCCGGCGCGCTCGCAAGTTTCACGTCGTCTTTTCTTGTTTTCGCCGCAGCCTCCGCCTACTTTGAGGGGGATGGTTGCTTTGCGAGAAGGCGGCCGCTAGGGCATGCCCGTCTTGGATGGAAGCGACAGCATGCTCGAAATTATTGGTGGAGCATGATCTTTTCAGAAAAATGGTTTCCATTTTTCCGGATCATGCTTTAGAGCGTGGTGCTGAAAAGTGATGCCACTTTTCGGGTGAGATCACGCCTTAAAGCCAAGAGATAGAGTCGATACAGCGATAGAGTGCCGCACCGTTTTTCCGCTTCAAACGTGCGCGCGGCGCGGTTCGAGGAGAATTTCCATGGGCTCATTGAGCATATGGCACTGGCTGATCGTGATTGTCGTGGTCATGCTCGTGTTCGGCAAGGGCCGAATTTCCGATGTGATGGGCGATTTCGCCAAGGGCATAAAGTCCTTCAAGAAAGGCATGGCCGAAGATGATCAGGCCGCGGAAGCCGCCAAGGCGCCGCGTCCTGTCGAGCATCAGCCTTCCGAGCCGGCACCCGTTTCGCCTGTCGCACGCGACACGAAGACCGGTTGACCCGATACCGCAACCCATTGCGGCAGGCACTTCATGTTCGACATCGCCTGGAGCGAGATGGTCGTCATTGGCGCGGTGGCGTTGATCGCCATCGGCCCGAAGGATTTGCCTAAGGCCTTGCGGGCCGTGGGCGCCATGACCGCGAAGGCGCGCCGCATGGCCGCCGAGTTCCAAGATCATTTTCGCGAGGCGATGCGCGAGGCTGAGCTCGAGAGCGTCAGGCAGGAAGTCGCGAACATCCATCAGGACCTCTCGGCCACGACGAGCGGGCTGCAGAGTGAGTTCAATTCGATCGGCTCGCAGATGCCGGCGTCCTCGGAGCCGCTCGTCCAGCCCGCGTCCCCAAGCGCCGAAGCCACCTCTTCCGCTGGGGAGGCCGCGACGGCGTCGGGTGCCGGAAAAGACGATGTGAGCCGGGGCGAGGCGAGCCCCACACAGGTTTCCGGCGAGCTTGTCGCCTCGCCACAAGTGCCCGCGGCGAAGTTGAGCGTCGAAGCGTCGCCCACAGCGGTGATCGTCACGGAAAAGGCCGAAACCTCGTCCGCCGAGAAGTCGCTGGACGAAAAGCCCAGTGGCGAGGCGCCCGGTGGCGAAAAGGCCAAGCGCAAGAAACGGGCGGCTTCGAAGGCGAAACCGAGCGCTGGCTTTCCGGTGCAGGGAAGCCTCGAGATCGATCAGCAATCTCCGAGCCAAGATCGCCCCAAGCCGCGCAAACGCGCAGCGAAAACACTCCCGCCGGAAGATGACCGGGCCGCATGAACGACGTCGTGGATGAGCCCCATATAGAGGCCTCGCGTGCGCCTCTGATCGACCATCTGATCGAGCTGCGCACCAGGCTGATCCGTTCACTCATTGCCTTTGCGGTGCTGTTCGTCCTCTCCTTCGTCTTTGCCACGCAGGTCTACAATATTCTCCTTATTCCCTATGTCTGGGCCGCGACACAGCATGGCTACCCGCTTCCCCATCTTGTCTTCACGGAGCCCCTCGGTTTCCTGATCACCAAGATCAAGCTCGCCGCTTTCGCGGCCGCCTTCCTGGCCTTTCCGGTGATCGCGACGCAAATCTACAGATTCGTCGCGCCTGGCCTCTACAAGAAGGAACAGCGCGCCTTCCTTCCCTACTTGGTCGCGACCCCGATCCTTTTCCTCGTCGGCGCGGGCGTCGTATTCTTTCTCGGCATGCCCGCCGTGATGTACTATTCCCTTTCGATGCAGCAGACGGGGGGCGACGGCACGCCCTCGATCGAGCTATTGGCGAAGGTCGATTCCTACCTGTCGCTCTTGATGACACTGATCTTTGCCTTCGGCATCTGTTTCCAGACGCCGGTGATCTTGACCATTCTGGCGCGCGTCGGCTTCATCGATTCAGCATTTCTCAAGCGCCAGCGCCGCTATGCGGTCGTGATCATCTTTTGCATCGCCGCTGTCCTCGCTCCCCCCGATGCCTTCTCGATGCTTGCCCTCGCCGTGCCCACACTGATTCTTTACGAGGGCAGCATCATCGCGGTGAGCATGATCGAGAAGAAAATCAATGAGGCGAGAGAGCAAACGTCCAAGGCTTGAGGCGAAATCCCACCGTTCTCTTCGCTGGTGACGCAATCCCCTAGGATCGCGGAGCGCCTGCCGCCCATCCTTGACAAGCCGGCGAAAGCCGAACACCGAGAGAAGGCCTGCAACGGACGGGCGAGCGCGCGGTGCAATTTGTCGCGACTTCAGAGCGGTTAGGGTTCGACCTCGATGCATGACATCCGATGGATCAGGGAGAATCCGGCGGCCTTCGACAAAGGCCTTGCTTCGCGGGGATTACCGCCCGCGGCCGAGCATCTCATCGCAATCGACGAGGAGCGGCGGGCCGCCATCGGCGCGGCACAGGCCGCACAAGAGCGCCGCAATGCCTTGTCCAAGGAGATCGGCCAGGCCAAGGGCCGAAAGGATGAAGCACGCGCGCAGGCCTTGATCGACGAGGTGGCCGGGCTGCGGGAGAGCATCATCACATGTGAAGCGCACGAAAGAGCCGCGACTAAACAGCTGAACGAGGCTCTTGCTGGTATTCCAAATTTACCCGACCCCGACGTTCCCGTCGGAGAGGATGAGCTCTCCAACATGGAATGCCGGCGCCATGGCGCGCCGCGCGGTATAAATTCCGCGAAGCAGCATTTCGAGCTTGGCGAAACCCTGGGCCTGATGGATTTTTCGACGGCGGCCAAGCTTTCAGGTGCGCGCTTCGTGGTGTTGAGAAAATCGCTCGCGCGATTGGCGCGCGCCATCGGCCAGTTCATGCTCGATTTGCACACGACCGAGCACGGCTATTCCGAGATTCAGCCCCCGCTTCTGGTCAAGGACGAAGTCATGTTCGGCACAGGGCAATTGCCGAAATTCGCCGACGATCAGTTCACGGCATCACGCACGAAGACGCGCGAAGAGCTGCTGCACGAGGCGCTCGAATTCGTCTCCGAAATCGACAAGGCGCGCTACGTCAATGGCGCGATCACGTTGCAGCAGCTCGTCGACAGAGCGGTTCACAAGGCGCCGGTGAAGGAAGACTTCTGGCTCATTCCGACGGCCGAGGTGCCTCTCACCAATCTCGTGCGTGAGGCGATCACGCCGGAGGCCGAGCTGCCGCTGCGCTTCACGGCGCTGACCCCTTGCTTTCGGGCCGAGGCAGGCGCTGCCGGGCGCGACACGCGCGGAATGCTGCGCCAGCATCAATTCGACAAGGTGGAGCTCGTCTCGATCACGACGCCGGAAACTTCGTGCGACGAGCTCGAGCGCATGCTGAGCTGTGCCGAGGAGGTGCTCAAGCGTCTCGATCTGCATTACCGGGTCATGATTTTGTGCACGGGCGATATGGGGTTCTCCGCGCGCAAGACCTATGACATCGAAGTCTGGTTGCCTGGCCAAGGCGCCTTTCGCGAGATCTCTTCCTGCTCGGTTTGCGGGGACTTTCAGGCAAGGCGCATGAACGCGCGATACCGTCCTGCTCCGGCGGACGGAAAGCCCGCGTCGCCACGGCTCGTGCACACGCTGAACGGCTCGGGCGTGGCGGTCGGGCGCGCCCTTATCGCCGTCATGGAGACCTATCAAAACCCCGACTCCTCGATCGAGGTGCCTGCGGTGCTTCAGCCATACATGGGCGGCTTGAAGCGAATCGAGCAAGCCGGTTAACAAGAGTGGGTATACCCTGTGTTGTCACCTGGCACTGCGGCTTGGCGCCTCTTTTTTGGACCTCACGGGGTGAGCAGGAAGTTGACGGGACTTGATGCGCATTCTGATCACCAATGATGACGGCGTCCATGCGGAGGGGCTCGACATTTGCGCGGAGGTCGCCGCCGCGCTTTCCGATGACGTATGGATCGTCGCGCCCGAGACCGATCAGAGCGGCGTCGCGCACGCCTTGTCGCTTTCCGATCCATTGCGGCTGCGCAAGATCGACGAACGTCGCTTCGCCGTGAAAGGCACACCCACCGATTGCGTCATCCTCGCGACGCGTCATGTTTTCAAAGGCGAGAAGCCAGGCCTTGTCCTTTCCGGCGTCAATCGCGGACAGAATGTCGCCGAGGACGTGCTCTATTCGGGGACAGTGGCCGGCGCCATGGAAGGCGCGATGCTGGGCGTTCCCGCCGTTGCGCTGTCGCAAGCCTATGGCCCGGAAGGACGCGAAAAAATCCATTGGGATTGCGCGCGCAAGCACGCGCTGCCCGTGCTTCGCAAGCTGCTCGAAGCCGGAATTCCGCGCGGCACCTTGTTCAACATCAACTTTCCCCATTGCGAGGCCGGCGGCGTTACCGGGACGGAAGCCACTTCGCAAGGCCAGCGCGACCAGGCATTGCTCTCTATCGACGAGCGCAAGGATGGGCGCGGCAACGCCTATTTCTGGCTCGGCTTCGCTCGCGGCATCACCAAGCCGAGGCTCGGCACCGACATGGCGGCGCTCGATCAGAAGCGAATTTCGGTGACCCCGCTGCAGCTCAACCTGACCCATCAGGGGCTGCTCGAAGATCTGGCCCGGACGCTCGCGTGAGCGACGCGCGGCCAACCGACTCGGACGCTCCCCGCTCGATACCGGCGCCGCGCGCCGCGGAAACTCTGCACCTCCTCATGCGACTTCGCGCGCGGGGCGTGAACGACAAGAATGTGCTGCGTGCTTTCGAGGCCGTGCCTCGGGAGTTCTTCGCCGCCCCCGCGCACCGTGATCTTGCGCAGCGCGATGTCGCCTTGCCCTTGGGGTGCGGCCAGAGTCTCGGCGCTCCCTCCGATCTCGCGCTCGCTCTCGCGGCGCTCGACTTGACCAAGGAGCATCACGTGCTCGATGTGGGAACGGGTTCGGGCTACGCTGCCGCCATCATCTCGCATCTTGCAGCCAAGGTGATCTCGATTGAACGCTTCCGCACGCTCGCCATCGAGGCGAGGCGACGCCTAGACGCTTGCGGCATCGACAATGTCGAGGTGGCTCAGGGCGATGCGCTCACGCACTTGCCGGGGAACGGGCAATTCGCGCGCGTTTTCATCGATTTCGCGGTGGCTGAACCGCCGCCTGCCATCGTGCAACGCCTTGCCGAGGGGGCAATTTGTGTCTTTGCCCGGCCGGCAGACCCGATGTGCCATATCGTACGGGCTGATGCGCTTGCGGGGGGAGACTGGCGCGAGGAGCTCATTGGGCTGACTCGGGTCGGGCCGCCGATCGCAGGCATCTCCCGCCATTTGTAAAAGGACCCCCGCAACGCCGAGCCAAAATGCATCGGCTAAAGTTCTATGCATCTCAACCACCCCTTAACCTGAATCGTGTTTTCATCCTCTCGGTTGGGTAGCGTGGGAAGTGGGTAGTCCAATGCGTTGTGACACCGTCCGAGGGTATTCAAAGGCGTTTCGCTTCTCAGGCGCGATGCCCCGTTTGGCGCTCGTGATCCTGATCGGGACGCTGGCGGCGGCCTGTAGCTCGGAGGCGACGCGGCTCTCCGAAAATCCGTTTGCGAGCCCGTTCGGCGGAAGAACGGCCGATGCGACACCGCCCGTTCCTTCCGTTCCAGCCGGGAAGGTTCAATCACGCGCTCTGCCCCCGGTTGGCCAGCAGCAGTCGAGGGCGGGAACCTTTTCCGAGCCCGATCGCGGCATCGTAACGGGTTCGATCCAGCCGCATCCGAGTGCGCCGCAGGCGGTGAAGTCGGCAGATATGACCAATTGGACAGCCACGGGCGGCACCATGCTTACCGTCGGCGCGAGCGATACGGTCGCCACGCTGTCGTCGCGCTACGGCGTGCCCGAGAAGGCGCTGCGCGCCGTGAATGGCCTGAAAGCCGGAGCCAATCCCGCGCCCGGATCGGAAATCATCATTCCCGTTTATCGCTACGGGCCGACGGTCGGGGAAGCGAGCCCGACGAAATCGACATCGGATAGGCTCACGGCCCGTAAGACCGAGCCGCAGCACCTTGCGGTCGCTTCGGCGCCGAAGAAGCCCGCGACGCAGGGAATGAAGACTGCCGCGGTTGCGTCCCCTTCCGAGCCAGCAAAGCCAAAACTGGCCGTGGGCGCGCCATCGCAACCGCAATCGATGAAGACGAAGCCGCAAGAGGTGGCAAAGTCGGAGCCCGCCGAGGAAGCGGATGCGGCGAGCGGGGGCAAGTCGGAGGCGCCGCAATTTCGCTGGCCCGCGCGCGGACGCGTCATCAGCCGATTTGGCGGTGACGGCAATGACGGCATCAACATCTCCGTCCCAGAGGGCACTTCCGTGCGAGCCGCGGAAGATGGCACCGTCGCCTATGTGGGCGACGAGATCAAAGGTTATGGCAAGCTGGTTCTCGTCCGCCACGCCAATGGCTGGATTTCGGCTTACGCCAATAATGCCGACCTTCTTGTCAAGAAGGGAGACAGCGTGAAGCGCGGTCAGGTGCTGGCGAAATCGGGCCAGACCGGCAACGTCGCCTCCCCGCAGCTCCACTTCGAGCTGCGCAAGGGCAAGACGCCCGTGGATCCTCAGCAATATCTCGCGGGCGGCTGAACGCGGGACCCGCGAAAAGACGGCTCCATCCATCGAGAATATTTCAAAGCATGCTGGCCTCAAAGGAAGCGCCAGCACGCTTTACCAGCGCACCATAATCCATTCGGAAAGTGGTTTCCCCTCTTTCAGATCCTGCTCAAACTTCCGGCCGACGCGAGACAATAGGCCGGTTCGTGCGGAAGGCGGCCTGGGAAAACCCTCGCCGCCTTTCGGCATGAGCGGAGGGGAACGCACCTTTTCAGTGCAAGTTGGCTTGCCGCTCCACCGCTCCGATGATGGGCCCGATAGGCGCGAATCCGTCGGAACGGTCCATAGACGGCGCGTAGAGACTCGACACCGACCCGTCGAGAAAAAGCGCGTCGCGGCACGCGAGCGCATCCTTGAACAGCCGCGCGAATTCCATGAACGTCACCGGCGTGTCGGAGATCGCGAAGATCACGATGCGACCTTGGCGAACACAGACGCCATTGCGCAGTTTGCGTGACGTGCTGTCTTGGGAGAATGCCGGGTGGATCTTTCCGTCGATGACCAGCATCGGCCCGGATTGAGTGGCGATCTCGGCCTTGGGCTTGGCCGCTAGGAAATGCGCGGTCTCGAGCACGCCCGCATTTTCGCCCGAGGCATAGAACACACCGTTCGGCTTGAGGTGAAAGTTGCCGCCCCCGCTTGCCGTGTTGATGGCCTTCATCGTCCGGCCGTTCTCGACGTAAAGCCCGACCGGGAGTCGGTGATCGTCATACATCCCGCCGTTCATGGCAAAGGCAAGCTTCTGGCCTTCAGGTGAGTCGAGAAGTCGAGAGAGGCTGCCGTAAGGCTTGCCTTCGCGGTCGCGCAAGAACATCCGCAGCTCGTAGCGGGCAAGGTCGATGGTGCAGACGACATAGCTTGCCTCGCCGTAGGTCAGCGAGCGACAAGGGCTGGAGACGTTGCTCGAGTCCTCGGCCGTTGCGGCATGAGGGCCGTAAAGGAAGCTCGCGAGCACGGCGAGACAAGCGAGCAAGCGCGGTCGCGCTCGGCTCATCGCGGTGCGGTCCTCAGTCACGAGGTCACTTGCACGGCGCTGATGAGAGCGTTCGCATTTGCGCCGAACCTTAAGGCGAAACCTGTCGGAGAAAGACGCAATCCCCGAACTTACGCTGCGAGCGCGTTGTCGATCGGTTTGCGCAAACGCACGACCTTGAAGAAACCTCCCGGAAAAGCGTCCTTGGCGGAGACGTGCTCGATCATGCCGCTCGCCTGCGCCCAATTCTCGATGCGCGACAGCTTGAACTCGGTGGACCAGCCGATGCGTTTGGCGATGCCGGCGCATCTCTCCTCGATCGCAGCTTGCAGACCTTCCTCTGCGCCGAGGTGATTGGCGAGGATGATCTCACCGCCGGGGCGCAGCACACGAGCCATTTCCTTTAGGGCCACCTCGGGTTCGGGAACCAGCGTGATCACGAACTGCGCGACCACGGCATCGAAGCTTTCATCGGGAAACCCAAGCCGGCAGGCATCCATTGCCGCGATCAGCTTGACATTGCGCAAGCGACGCCGCGCGACCTTTTCGCGAGCGCGCATGAGCATGCCGTAGGAGAGATCGACACCGTAGATCTCCGTCTCACGGGGATAGTTGCGGAGCGACAAGCCGGTGCCGACGCCGACCTCGAGAATGCGCCGACCATTGGATAAGGCCGCTCTCACCGCCGTGCGCCGCGCCGGCGCGGTGAGTCCGTCATAGACGAGATCGTAGATCGGAGCCCATTTGTCATAGGCCTTGCGCATATAGTCGAGTTGATTGGACATAACGCCTCCCGCCGCGCGTTTCATCCCATCAAGACGCCAATGCCTGCTCGCGCAGATTCGCGCAAGAGGAAGAACTCGTTGTTGCAATGACCCCGCCGCCAAGCAGCCGAGCGCCTGGAGAGGAGCTGTCGTAGATTACGCAGGCCTGTCCCGGCGCCACACCCTCTTCGGCAGCATCGAGCTCGACGCTGAACATGTGCCCGCGCTTGTGCAGGGTTGCTGAACGGGGAGGGCGCGTGGAGCGTACCTTGACCGCCACCGAAAGGCCCTCGTGAGGCCAAGCTCCCATCGGCAAATCGCCAAGCCAGTTGAAGTCGCCGAGCACGATGCTGCCGACCTCGAGCGCGGCGCGCGGGCCGACGATCACCTCCCCACTTTCAGCATCCAGGCGCAAGACATAGAGAGGCTCGCCGTCCGCGACACCGATCCCTTTTCGCTGTCCCACGGTATAGTGCATCACGCCACGATGCTGGCCGAGCACACGGCCATCCACGTGAATGATCTTGCCAGGCTGGCTGGCGCCCGGCCGCAGCTTCTCGATGACATCGGCATAGCGGCCCGTCGGAACGAAGCAGATATCCTGGCTGTCGGGCTTTTCGGCGACCGGCAGGCCAAAGCGCGCTGCAAGTTCGCGGGTTTCCGCCTTTGACCGATCGCCGAGCGGAAAGCGAAGCATGGCGAGCTGCGCGGGCGTGGTGGCATAGAGGAAATAGCTCTGATCGCGCCTTTCATCGAAGGCCTGATAGAGCGCGCGGCGGCCGTTCGAGAGCGATCGCGAGGAGAGATAGTGGCCCGTCGCCAACGCGGCGGCGCCGAGGTCGCGCGCCGTTCCGAGGAGATCGCGAAACTTGATCGATCGGTTGCATTCGACACAGGGGATCGGCGTGCGTCCGGCGAGATAATCGTCGGCAAATCGATCCACGACCTCTGTCCGGAAGCGATCCTCATAATCCAATACATAGTGGGGAATATTGATCCTGGCCGCGACTTTTCTTGCATCATGGATGTCCTGGCCCGCGCAGCATGCACCTGTCCGATGCGTCGCGGCTCCATGGTCGTAGAGCTGAAGGGTGACGCCGATGACGTCATAGCCCTCTTCCTTCAGCAACGCGGCCACGACGGACGAGTCGACGCCACCCGACATGGCGACAACGACGCGGGTTTCGGACGGCTGGGTCGGAAGATCGAGCGAATTCATGGTGATCTGGCGTGAAAAGCGGACGCGATCGCGCCCGCAGCAAACCTTTCGTGTTTTATCTATAGCTTCGAGCTCTTTCGCGCCAGGGTGGAGGGCTTGCCCACGGATCTTCGCCGGGACCATCGCTCAATCGCGAGGGTCGATAGGTGTGAGCCTTCCGCAACGCGCTTCAATCACCTCACCGGCCACGAATAACCGCTCTTCCTCGTAGCGGCCACCGATCAGATGGACGCCGGTGGGCAATCCGTCAGCGGTTCCGGTTGGGACCGAAAGGCCCGGCAAGCCGAGGAGAGGCAGTACGAATAGAGGGCTTTGGGCCTCGAAGATCTTGCGCATGCCCTCCACACCCTTCTGGTCGGCACCGACCGGAAATGGCTTGCGCCACGAGGTCGGCGTCAGCACTAGCGGATATTTCTCGAGGAACAGCATCCAATCTCGCAAAAGGCTTGAACGGCGGGCCATTCCGGCGCGGAAGCCTTCGAAATCAATCGTCGGGGTGATCTCCATCATGGCGCGCACGGCCCGCTTGATCGCCTCATCGCCAAGCGCCTCGATCGAGGGCAACATGGCGTAGCGGGTTTCGTTGAGCACGAGCAAAGCCCAGAGCTCGGCCGCCTCCTGCCAATGAGGCGGGGTGACCTCCTCGACTCGATAGCCGGAATCCTCGAGCCAAGCGGCCGCGAGGCGCACCGCGTCTGCAACCTCCTGGTCGTGGGCGACGCCCGGCAGCTGGGCGAGCATGGCGACGCGGCAAGGGAGATGCTCATTTCCTTGTTCATGCGGGGCGGGCACCCACCACGGGTCCCGCACATCGCGCGTCGCCATGGTGCGCAATCCCACGCGCAAGTCGCCCACTGATCGGGCGAGCGGCCCTTGCACCGAAGCGAGCTGGGCGATCACCGGCCGCTCTTCCTTGCTGGAAGGATTGAAGGCCGGGACACGGCCGAGCGTCGGCCGAATGCCGGCGATTCCGCAGGCATAGGCCGGGTAGCGGATCGAGCCTCCAATGTCGCTGCCGTGAGCGAGAGGGCCGATGCCGGCAGCAACCGCCGCCGCTGCTCCCCCGCTCGAGCCCCCGGGCGTGACATTCCGGTTCCAGGGGTTGAAGGTGCGCCCATGCAGATCATTGTCGGTGAACCAGCGCCAGGAGAAGGCGGGCGTGTTCGTGCGCCCGATGAAGATGGCGCCTGCCTTGCGCCAATTGGAGACGGCAGGAGCGTCGCTTGGTGTGATGGCATCCTTGAACGCAACGACGCCATTGGTGTTGGCTCGCCCCTCAAAATCCACATTGATCTTCACCGTGACCGGAACGCCATGCAGAGCGGGGAGCTCGTCCCCCCGCTTGACCGAAACGTCCGCCTCGTCGGCGCGGTTGAGTGCCTCATCGGCGAGCACATCGACCACAGCGTTGATGCGCGGATTGACCGAATCGAGGCGCTCAAGGCAGCTTTCGACGGCCTCTCGACTCGAGATCGCGCGCGTTCTGATCGATCGCGCGAGGGCAAGCGCGTCCCAGCGCCAAATTTCGCCATTCATGCGGGTTTTTCCTTGGAGGGCTCAGAGAGACGAACAAAATTCAATGCATCGGCTATGCAAATCATTAACCCAGCTGGGATAGAAGCTGAACCGTTGGTCTGTTTTGTGTGAGCGTATCATGACCGATGCCCATCGACCGCGGGTAAAATATGTTATCGGCCCCGACGGAAGCCCGCTGACGATAGCCGATCTGCCCTCGGTTGCTACGAGAAGGTGGGTGATCAGACGCAAGGCCGAGGTCGTCGCCGCTGTGCGCGGCGGATTGCTCAGCCTCGAGGAAGCTTGTCGGCGGTATACCTTGACCGTCGAGGAATTCCTGAGCTGGCAGGCTTCCATCGACGAGCACGGGCTCGCGGGCCTGCGCACGACGCGCATTCAGCAATATCGGGCCTGATCAGCGGCTTTTCCTCGCCGCCACCTGTCATTGCGCTTTTTCCGCCGGCGCTGCGATAAGATCAACTCCACGACTTGCTTACTTATTGATTTCGCATGATTTTCGCAAAACCTGGAGCCACTTTGCGCCTTAGGCCTTAGTTCGCGGGCAGGCCACAAGATCGGCCATCTGGCGCGCGCCCTGCGTGCCGCGGGCATTAAGCCCTTCGACCACGCCTTCGCGGTCCCCTCGAGGCCGATTTTGGCTGGCCTTCACTTTGCCTTCGATGCGCGTGATCGGCACCTCGATGCCGACGATTGACTTGATCTGTCCGGCGATGAAGTCCGCGGGCGCGTCCGTCACGGCCCAAGGAGCCGCGCTTTCTGCTTCATGCAAGGCGGTGAGCGCGCCGATCTGCTCGCGCAACCACTCCGGATCCTCAAAGACCTGCAACGGTCCCCAAGCATGCACGGCGACGTAGTTCCAGGTGGGCACGACCTTTCCGGTCTCGCGTTTCGTCGCGTACCAGGACGGCGAGATGTAGTGATCAATCCCGGCGAAGATGACGAGGACTTCGCTCTCGCTCGGATGAGTTCCCCATAACGGGTTGGCGCGCGCCACATGGGCGCGCAGCACACCTTTATCGCCGCGCTCAGCGTCGATCATGAACGGTATGTGATTGGCGACGACACCTTCACCTGATCTCGTGATCAGGGTCGCCAATGGATGGCGTCGGATCACCTCGTGCTGCTCATCGAGCCCATCGAGGCGGAACGCGGGAGGACGATACATCAAACAGCTCCTCGATTGTGGAGCGCGTAATCGCACGAACGAGCGGTGGGGGAAAGCGCCTGCGTGGCGCTCCTCATGTGCTGGTGCCGCTATCTCGGCCGCCACTGCCTTTGCGAACCTGGCGCGCCGCGTCCTTCAACTGCACGACGTTGGAAACGCTGGGCGCCTGCGTCTCCGCGGGTGCGACCCCAGCCGCGGTTCTGGCCCGCAGGGTTTCGGCAAGGCGCCCCTTCTCGAAGACCATGACCACGACGAGCCCGAGCGCGAGCGGCACGATGAAATAAAGAAGACGAAAGATGAGAAGCGCGACCACGACCTCGGCCTTCGGAACTTCAGGCATGGCCTTGATGAAGAGGAATTCGAGCACGCCGAGGCCTCCTGGCGCATGCGACATCAATGCCACCGAGAACGAGGCAAGGAAGGCGCCGAGCACGACGAAGTATCCGGGGTTCCCGTGTGTCGGCATGGCGAAATAGATGATCGCTGCGGCACCGAGCAGCTCGAGTGGCGCGGCGATCAACTGACGAAGCACGATGGGCGGTCGCGGATAGGCGACCTTGCATCCCCCGATCTTCAGCGTCGGCAGTTCGAAGAAGGAGCCGACCACATAAAGCATCACCGCGCCCAGCATGATGCAGCCGACCGTGCGCGCGAGCTCCCGATTGACATGCAAAAGCTTCGCGACGAGCTGCGGCTCGCCAACGAGCACCAGGCCGCCGAGCAACGTGGTGCCGAGCGCGAAAGTGAAAGCCGTGAACAGCACCAGCACGCCGACCTCCGTCGCCGAGAGGCCTTTCGTCGAATAGGCTCGATATCTCACCGCCGCTCCGGAGAAGACCGAGGCGCCGATGTTGTGCGAAAGGGCGTAGGTGGTGAACGAGGTGAGCGAAATGAACAGCCAGTTCAGCGGCTTGCCCAAATGCAAAAGTGCGATTCGGTCATACCAGGCAAGCGCTCCATAAGCGACGAGCGTGCTGCAGATCGCCAATAACCATCGTTCTCGCGGAATGAGAGCAAAAGCTCGCGAGATGTCGCGAGGCGAAATGCCGGCCAGCTCCTTGTACAACATGTAGCCCGCGCCGAGCACCGCAAGGATGCCCACGGCCGACCACGCATAGTCGGTCCACGCCTTCGCCTTGCGCAGAGGAGGAAGCGCTTCAGTGCCTTCTTCCTCATCGAGCCTCACATCAAGCGACATCGAAGCGTCCTTGGGCGCGTGGGCGAGGCGATGATTGCGCGGTGGTTCCGACATCAGAGCGGATCAGAGGGAGGCTTCCTTGCCGGGGGATCGAGGGGAATGGGTGCGCTGTCTCATGCCATAGCTCTGCAGTAAATCGCAAAATCGCGGCTCTCGGGTCGAGCGGCATCGGTTCGCGCGGTGGCGAAAGCGTTTCCGAGAGCGCGGATGGCCACTCGAGCCTCGGGCGTGGAAGCGGACGCAATGCTTCTCCAAGCCGCGCGAACACATGCAGGAATTGGCGACCGAATGATGACGCTGGCGCGTCATCCATGCCCAAATTCCTGGCAAAGCACGGAATCCCACGGCGGAGCCGTCGATCGTGCGCTTCGGTGCGAGCCAGATCTCGCCGGGGTGAGGGAGACACCTCGGCCTATCGTGCGGACAAAGGATGCCCGGCCATTTCCATTTGCTTGTCGTGCCCGATGATGAGCGTCAAGAAGCCGGCGAGGATCGGGAACGCCGCAAGCGCCAAAAGCGCCGCGCTGTCGGTGCCGGTCACCTGCTTGACATGGCCTACGATCGAGGGGCCGACGAAGCCGCCGAGGTTGCCGAGCGAGTTGATGAGGGCGATGCCGCCCGCGGCCGCGGCGCCGGTGAGGAATCCGGTCGGCAAAGCCCAGAAGGTGCAGACCGAAGCATAGATGCCGATCGCGGCGAGCGAGAAGGCGATGAGCGCCAGAGCGAGCGAGCCGGCATAGCCCGCTCCGATGAAGGAGAGGCCCGCGAGGATCAGCGGCCCCGCGACGTGCCAGACCCGCTCCCCAGTCTCGTCGGAATGGCGGCTCCATACGACCATGCTGATCATCGCCAGAAGATAGGGGATGGCGACATACCAGCCGACGTCGGCGATTGGAATTCCGAAGCGTTGCAGGATCTGCGGCATGAAAAATCCGAGTCCGTAATTGCACGTCACGTTGCCGAAATAGATGGCGGAAAGGGCCAGTACGCGCGGATTGGAGAGGGCTTCGCCGAGGCTGTAATGGCGCATCGCCTCGCGCTCGATTTTTTCGTTCGCCAGCGTCTGCGATAGCACCTCGCGCTCGGGCGCCGTGAG
This sequence comes from Hyphomicrobiales bacterium, assembly GCA_019246665.1. Classification (GTDB taxonomy): domain Bacteria; phylum Pseudomonadota; class Alphaproteobacteria; order Rhizobiales; family Beijerinckiaceae; genus GAS188. The sequence continues at coordinate 5,032 of JAFAQA010000144.1, read as the reverse complement.
CCAGGTTGCCTTCTCCGGCCTGTCGGTGAGATACCCGAAGGCAACGAAGCCAAGGATGACAGTGGGCACCGCTTCGAGGATGAAAAGCCATTTCCAGCCGGCAAGCCCCATAAGGCCATCGACATGGGCGAGAATCTGGGATGAAACCGGCGCGCCGATCACGGAGGAAAGCGGGATCGCCGCCATGAACATGCCGACCATCTTGGCCCGATCCTTCGCTGTGAACCAATAGGTCAGGAACAGGATGATCCCAGGGAAAAACCCGGCTTCGGCGAGCCCGAGAAGGAAGCGGATCACGATCAGCATCGCCGAGTTCGGAGTGAGCTCGACGAAATGGCTTGGCGTGCCGATAAGCCACAAGATGCCGCGGAAGGCGGCGGCGATGGGAGCCGCGATGGGAACGAGCAAGCTATTCCAGCTCGCATCCTGGAAAATCATGCAAAGCGAGATGATCCCCCAAGTGATCATGATGCGCGCGATCCAGATGCGGGCGCCGACCTTTTCGAGGATGAGATTGCTCGGGACTTCGAAGATGAAGTAGCCGATGAAGAAAATCCCCGATCCGAAACCGAAGATCTCGGCGTTGTAGCCGAGCGCCGTGTTCATGCTGAGCGCCGCGAAGGACATGTTCAGGCGGTCGAGGTAAGCAAAGAAGTAGCACAACATCAAAAACGGCACTAACCGCCAGAATGCCTTGTGTGATGCCGCTTGAGCCAACTCGCTCATCGCTCTTCCTCCCCGGCCATTGCCGTCCCTTGTTGATCAGCACGGCTTTTCGCCGCTGTTGGCAAAAAGCTTAGGCGAACTCCGTCCGGACTGGCAATCTCGAACAAGAGCACGATTGCGTGCTACCGCTCTCGAGGCAGATCCCAGGGATTCTTCGAAGGCATGCCCAGCGGGCGCGAAGCCAGGGCGAGCTGAACGCGGCTCGCCCGACGATGACAACAAGGAGGCGCGTGGGGGTTTCGTCGCGTCAGGCTCGCGCCATGGCGAAGCCGTTGCTTGTTTCGCCGCGAGGCGTTTCGAGCGTGCGCTCGCGCTCGTCGAGCGCTTCCATCTTCTTCAGGTCCGCGAGGGCGTCCTCATATTCAGCGCGCGCTTCTTCCAGCTGAAGCCTGAGGTCTTCGACCGAACGGCGAAGATTGTCGCGCCGCTGTGTCGCCGCCTTGGCGTAGGTGGGATAAGCGAAATGCTTCGGGTCCGTGATCCCGGCGCGAGCCTCTTCGGCCGCGATCTCCCGATCGAGCTCGGCTGAATCCTTGGAAAATTCGCGGATCATTGTTTCGATCCGCGTCAGATTGCGGCTCTTTTCGTCGGCCGCGAAGCGTTTGAGTCGAATGAGGGACCCTCGCGTTTTCATCGGTAGGCTACTCCTGAACACATGAAAGGCGCGCCGTGACCGAGGCCCAAAAGGCGCGAATGAATTCACGCGAGACGGGGTAACCTTACCGGGTCGAGGTTGCTGCTTCGTTACCCGTTTAGGTTGCTGTATCGTTTACGTTTTGAAAAAGCACTCGAAGGCTTTCGCGAAGAATCAGTTTTTGTTAACCAATGGTGCTTAGGGTCGCGAATCAGGTGAGATGGTGTGAAGCTTGTGCCATCCGCCACGAGAAGCGGTCCGGCGCATCCGCACGGCGGAGCTGGCTAAGGTCGAGGTTGGGGATACTTCATGCGCATTCTGCTCATCGAAGACGACAGCGCCACCGCTCAGAGCATCGAGCTGATGCTCAAATCCGAGAATTTCAACACTTATACGACTGATCTCGGCGAGGAAGGCGTGGATCTCGGCAAGATCTATGACTACGACATCATTCTTCTCGACCTCAATCTTCCGGACATGTCCGGTTATGACGTGCTTCGGTCACTCAGGGTCGCCAAGGTCAAGACGCCGATCCTCATCCTGTCGGGCCTCGCCGATACCGATGACAAGGTAAGGGGACTCGGATACGGAGCCGACGATTACTTGACCAAGCCCTTCCACAAGGATGAGCTCGTAGCGCGCATTCATGCCATCGTGCGCCGCTCCAAGGGGCATGCTCAATCGGTGATCAACACCGGAGATCTCACCGTCAACCTCGACCAGAAGACCGTAGAGGTCGGGGGCGCCCGCGTGCATCTCACCGGCAAGGAATACCAGATGCTCGAGCTGCTTTCCTTGCGCAAGGGCACGACGCTGACGAAGGAAATGTTCCTCAACCATCTCTATGGCGGGATGGACGAGCCGGAGCTCAAAATCATCGACGTTTTCATCTGCAAGCTTCGCAAGAAGCTCGCCAATGCGTCGAATGGCAAGAACTACATCGAGACGGTGTGGGGGCGCGGCTATGTGCTGCGCGAGCCGAACGAGAACGAGGCACGCCTCACGGCCTGATCGCGATCTCGCCCTGGCTCGCGAAGAGCGAATTTCGAGCTGTCACGAGGTGCCGATCAGCCGGGAGAAAGCGCCTGTGACGCGGGCGCCGCCGAAATCTCGCGGATGAGCTTCGCCACTATAGATCTCCCGAAACTGTCGAAGTTCTCGGCGGCCATCACGAACGCGTTCGTGCCGCCGATCACGTTCTCCCGATAGTAATTGTCGAGGCCGCCCGGGGGATTCGTGTGCTCGGGATTATAGGGGATCGGCGCGTCGCTGAAGATGACGAGCCCATTTATCGTCGTCACTTCGTTGCTCACCGCTTCGTCGCGCGCGGAGCGCACATCGCGCCCGCTATTATTGGTGCCGTCGCCGGACACGTCGATAACCCGACGGTCGCTGGCGTAGGGCGCTCTGGCGAATTGTGCGCGGGCGAAGTCGATGCCGGCACCAATCGCGGTGCGATCGGCGAAAGAGCGCGGTTGTTCGAGCAGGCGGCCGGTGAAGACCTTCGTATCCTCGATGTCCCGCACCAAGGTCCAATCGATGAGAAGCTTTTGCGAATTGGCGCCGGCCCATTCGACGAACGCTACGGCGATCTTTCCGTGCGGGCCGGCCGCGATCGCCTGAAGAACCTTCGGATCGCTCAGTGCCGCCGCATAGCCGCGCCGCTCGAGCTCGAATTTCTGATCATCGATGCTGCGGGAAACGTCGGCGGCAAGCACCAGCAACAGATCCACCTGCTCGGCGGCGCGTGCCGCGGAAAGCGGTCCACCCCCGAGAGTGAGCGAAAGCGCAACAAGGACGCAGGCCGCCCATCGCCACATGGTTGCCGTCTCCCTGAAAGCCTCATCAGGTTTCAAGCCATGGCAGAATAAATGGGCGTTCGGCTGGCGTCGAGCAATAAGCGCGGGCGTGGCGACCACATCCGCCTTTTGGGGTGACGCTCTGAATGCTGGACTTCCGATCGGCGCTGATCCAAGAAGCGCGCTGCTTTCGAGGATCCAACTGAGGAATTCCCATCAATGCCCAATGGACGCCTCGAGGCGCTGCGGCGTTTCCTCGATCACGTGCATCGTGTGTTCGCGCTGCGCTTCGGCTTCTTGCTGTGGGATCAGTCGGTCGTGCCGGCGAATTGGCCACGCGACTCGCTTTGCGTCTACATCGCCGATGAAGGGGCGGTCGCGGGCTTCGTGCGCCGTCCGAATGTGCAAACGCTCGCCAATCTGTGGGCTTCCGCGCGTCTCGACATCCGTAACGGGACGATTTTCGATTTAGTCGATCGGCGCCCATCCTTGCGCACGCGCGAGATGCGCAAAGTGCTGAGCAAGACGTTGCTTTTGGGTATGGCTTCCAAATACCTGTTCGCATCGCGCGGTGGCCCATGGCCGCTCGACGAGATCGGTGAGGAGCGACAGAGCGATGGCACCGCCGCCGCGAACAAGAAGAATATCTCGTACCACTATGACGTTTCGAACGCCTTTTACGAGCTTTGGCTCGATCCTGAAATGGTCTACACCTGCTCCTATTTCACCAAATGGGACAATAGCCTGGCGCAATCTCAACTCGACAAGCTCGAGATGTGCTGCCGGAAGCTACGGCTGAAGCCTGGCGAGACGGTCCTCGATCTCGGTTGCGGATGGGGCGCATTCTCGATTTACGCGGCGCAGCACTACGGGGTGAAGGCTTACGGCGTCACGCTCTCGGAGCAGCAGGTTTCCTATGCCAACGAAAAGATCAAACGCCTGGGCCTCCAGGATCGGGTGAGGATCGAGCTCAAGGATTACGCCCTGGTCGAGGGCGTTTACGACAAGGTCGCTGCCATTGGCATGCTCGAGCATGTCGGCATCGATAATTTTCCGACCTATTTCAAGACCGTCAACCGGTCCCTGCGGCCGGGCGGTCTTTTTCTGCACCACGCCATCACTCGCCCCGGCAAAAGTCATCAGGCGCGCACGCGCCGGAAACGACCGGAATTCGCCGCGCTCACGAAATACATCTTTCCAGGTGGCGAGCTCGATTACATAGGACGCACGGTGACCAATCTCGAACGGTTCGGTTTTGAGATCCACGACGTCGAAGGGTGGCGCGAGCATTATCAACGCACATGCCGCCACTGGCACGATCGTCTCTTGGCCAAGATGGACGCGGCGATCGCCGAGGTCGGCTCAGTCAAGGCGCGCATTTGGCTCATGTACCTCGCTGCTTGCTCGATCTCCTTTGAGCGCAACAGCGTCGGATTGCATCAGACGCTCGCCTCCAAGCGAATCAAGGGCGCAACCGGGTTGCCGCCGACGCGCGCCGATCTCTATCGGTGATCCAAAGGGGGCGGCTTCCCATGACTTGGTCGATCATAGCGCGCGACCCGCGCACGGGAGAGATGGCGATCGCCGTCGCGACGAAATTCTTCGCGGTGGGGAGTCGTGTCCCTCATTTGCGCGCCGGTGTCGGTGCGCTGGCCACGCAAGCTTTGACGAACCCGCTCTATGGAACGCGCGGCCTCGTCTTGCTCGAGGCCCGCGTGCCGGCAGCGGATGTGGTTCGCCTCCTCACCAGCGCGGATCGGGGGCAAGCCTCGCGGCAGCTGCATGTGATGGACGCCGACGGACATGTTGGCGCGCATACGGGAAGCGATTGCGTAGAATGGGCCGGGCACCTCGCGGGCCGTGATTGCTCCTG
>JAFAQA010000152.1 GCA_019246665.1 Hyphomicrobiales bacterium | reverse complement strand
GGCGCAAATTCCGACCGAGGCCAATAATTACGGCGGCTCGAATTATATCGGCTATTCGAACCCGCAAATGGACAAGCTGATCGACGCCGCCGAGCAGGAGCTCGATCCCGCGAAACGCAAGGCGATCTGGGCCAATATGCAGGAGATTTACGCGAAGGATCTGCCGGCGATGCCGCTCTTCTTCCGTGCCGAGCCGCATGTCGTGCCGAAATGGCTCGCTGGCTATACGCCAACCGGCCATGGCGATTTGAGCAGCTTCTGGTCGGAGAACTGGCACGTCCAATAGGACGGCCACCGCATGCCCGAGCGAGCCCACTCTGCCGGTGCCCCGCCAGGCGAAATGGTCGAGGCGCCGAGCCGGCAGGATAAAAGAGCGATGCGCCAGGCACCGCTCCTCGAGGCTAGCGATCTTACCGTCGCCTTCCCGATCGAGGGCCGCGAGCGGCGCGTGGTCGCGGGTGTCTCTTATTCCATCCCGGCGGGCCGAACACTCGGCGTCGTCGGCGAATCGGGATGCGGCAAGTCGATGACGGCCCTCGCGCTCATGGGGCTCGTGCCGGCGCCGGGACGCGTCACGGGCTCGCTGCGCTTCGAAGGACGCGAGCTCGTCGGCCAGGACGAGACGCAATGGCGCCGCCTGCGCGGGGCAAGCATCGCCATGGTGTTCCAGGAGCCGATGACCTCACTGAACCCGGTGATGCCGATCGGCCGCCAGATCGCCGAAGCGATGGTGCTGCATCAGGCGATCGACTGGAACGCGGCCGAGCGCAAGGCCGTCGAGCTCGTCGAGGCGGTCGGCATCCCCTCGCCCAAGGCGCGCGCCCAAGCCTTTCCGCATCAGCTTTCGGGCGGCATGCGCCAGCGCGCCATGATCGCGATGGCACTCGCTTGCCGGCCGGCGCTGTTGATCGCCGATGAACCCACGACCGCGCTCGACGTCACCATCCAGGCGCAGATCCTCGACCTGATGCAGGATCTGCAGGCCGAGATCGGCATGGCGATCCAGTTCATCAGTCACAATCTCGCGGTCATCTCCGAAGTCTCCGACGAGATCATCGTGATGTATGCCGGGCGCGTCGTCGAAAGAGCCAAATCCGAGGAGCTCTTCGCGCGTCCGCTGCACCCTTACACGCGTGGTTTGATCGCGACCTTGCCGGACCCCACGCGCCGCGTGGAGCGTCTGCCGGTGATCGCGGGCGGCGTGCCCGATCCCGACGCCGCTCTCGCGGGTTGCCGTTTCGCCGACCGCTGTCCGCTTGCGGATGCGGGGTGCCGCGCGGCCGAGCCGCCGCTCGACGAGATCGAGCCGGGGCACCTTGCGGCCTGCTTCAAGGCCAGAGCATGATCCGCAAAAGTGGCACCCGCTTTTGCGAAAAGATCATGCGACAAAGAAAAGGTGCGCCGACGATGCCGATGCAAGCTGACCGCAGTCCGCCTTGACCGCCATGGAAGCCCTCCTCTCGATCGAGAATGTGAGCGTCTCCTTCGGGCAGGCGAAGCGCTTGTTCGGGGGCCCGCGCGCGAGCTTGCGCGCCGTCGATGATGTTTCGGCCGAGATCGGAGAGGGCGAGACGCTCGCCCTCGTCGGGGAATCGGGCTCGGGCAAGACGACGCTCGGCCACGTGGTCGCGGGCTTGCGCAAGCCAAGCGCGGGACAGGTGCGCCTGCGTGGCGCGGAGCTTGATGGATCGAACCGCGCTCTCGCCGGCCGCGCCATCCAGATCGTCTTTCAGGATCCGTTCTCGGCGCTCGATCCGCGCATGCCTGTCTCCGACATCATCGCCGAACCGCTGCGCATTCAAGGCCTCGGCTCGAAAACCGAGCGCCGCGCGCGGGCGGCCGCCCTGGTCGAAGAGGTCGGCCTGCCGCCTGATGCGCTCAACCGCTACCCGCATGAATTCTCCGGCGGGCAGCGACAACGCATCGCCATTGCACGCGCGCTCGCGCCGGCGCCTGAGCTCATCGTCGCCGACGAGCCGCTCTCGGCGCTCGATGTCTCGATCCAGAGCCAGATCCTCAACCTCTTCCGCGATATTCAGAAGCGAGAGAAGCTGAGCTATCTCTTCATCAGCCATGATCTCGGGGTCGTCGAGCATCTCGCCGACCGCGTCGCGGTTCTCTATCTCGGACGCATCATCGAGCTCGCGCCGCGCGAGGACATCTTCGCGCATCCGGCGCATCCCTATACGCGCGCGCTGCTCGATGCGATGCCGCGGATCGGCAAGGGGCGGCGCCGCAAGCGCGCCATCAAAGGGGAGATGCCGAGCCCGCTCGCTCCGCCACCCGGTTGCGTCTTCCATCCGCGCTGCCCCTTGGCGCAGGATATCTGCCGAAAGGTCGTGCCGCGCTTCGAGCCGCTGGCGGCGCGGCCCTCGCACATGGCCGCTTGCCATTTCAAGGAGTGAGACCGGATGCTCGCCTTCGTCTTGCGGCGCATGGGACAGACGCTCGTCGTCCTGCTCATCATGAGCTTCATCGTCTACGGCCTGATCGGCCTAATGCCTGGAGATCCGATCGACATCATGGCGGCTTCCATGCCGGGGGTGACGCCGGAAGTGGTCGCCAAGCTCAGGGCGATCTACGGGCTCGATCAGCCGCTCATGCTGCGCTATTGGCGTTGGCTGATGGCCGCCCTCCAGGGCGATCTCGGCTTCTCGCGCACCCATTCCCAGCCGGTGCTCGAAGTGTTGCTGCCCGCCTTGTGGCAGACCTGCAAGCTGATGATCTCGAGCTTCGTCCTGAGCGTCATCGCGGCGCTGGTCTTCGGCATCGTCTCGGCGCTTCGGCCCGGCGGCTTCGTTGACTCCTGCGTGAGCCTCTTCGCTTTCGCCGGCATCTCGGTCCCCGTATTCTGGCTCGCGCTCGTGCTCATCCTCACTTTCGCGGTCGGCCTGCATTGGCTGCCGGCGAGCGGCATGTCGAATGTCGGGGAGGGCGGCCTCATGGATCAGGCGCGGCATCTGACCCTGCCGGTGCTCACCTTGATGCTCGCCAATACGGGCCAGTTCACGCGCTATGTGCGCGCCGCGATGATCGAGACCCTGCGCATGGATTTCGTGCGAACCGCTTGGGCGAAGGGCGCGGGCGCCTGGCGCGTCGTCATCGTGCATGGCTTGCGCAACGCGCTGATTCCGGTGGTGACGATCATGGCGCTCTCCTTCGGCACCTTGTTCTCCGGCGCTCTCGTCACCGAGACCATGTTCGCCCAGCAAGGCATGGGCAAGATGATCTATGATTCGATCCTCTCGAATGATTTCAACCTCGCGCTCTCGGGCCTCCTATTCGCCACCTTGATCACGCTGCTTTCCAATCTCGCGGCCGATCTCGCCTATGGCTGGCTCGATCCAAGAATTACACTGAAATGATCACACTGAAATGATCACGCTCAAATGACCGATCTTGCGACAGAAGGCGTGCGCGCGCGGCGAGCCCGAGCCGTCGATGCGGCGCAATCGGTATGGAGC